>NZ_JBJMBF010000001.1:0-379770 GCF_046640325.1 Loktanella agnita
TGGCAGAAGGTTGGGTAGCAGAGCAAAACGACGAAAAACTCTGGCCCTCAGTGGCAGAAGGTTGGGTAGCAGAGCAACTAAATTCGTTGAGTCATCCAAATCGGCATATAGGATCGTCGCGCTCAACTTCTTCCCGTGGTTGCCTAACCCAATACTCTTAGTTTCAGGGACGACCCGCGCTTCCGCATAACTCCATTGAGAAGAGAGAACACTTCTGACCCGATCTTCCAATTGTTCTTTAAGTGTCAATTTAGAACTCCAGCGCGACGCTTAGAAGCCACAACGGAGTTGCACATGCCAACCAGAAAATCGACAGTCTTATATTCCTATGCTTTTGTTGCGCAATCAGTGCATTTCGGTGAACTTGCTTCAAGATATCTTGGCGGAACGACGCTTCATCTGTTTCCATTACCTGCTTGGCAAAGTCCTCAGCAGTAGACTCTGCAATTCGACCAAAAAATATCACTGATGCTTCTGGGCCGTCCAGCTTGGGAGACAACGCCCACTTTGCAAAAAGCAAACTCACGGAAAGGAGAATAGTCGACATAAAGACAGGAACGTCCATCCAACTGAAATTTCCAAAATCTACCGACGCGCCCGACAATGAAATAGCAAGCATTGCTAATGGAAGTGGTCCTAGCACTGATAGTTTGCTATCAGCTTGTGAAATCCATGAAAGCTGCCTTTCCAACAACCATTCAAAATTCATAAGAATGTATCCATCTAAAGCCAAAAACTCCAAACGAGCGTGGCCGCAATTGGCGGCGCCAACAACTTGCCCGAACGCGCTCTAAAAATGGGCGGCTTTAGCTGTCCATTTTTAGAGCTGAAATAAATGCCTCCTGAGGTATATCAACTTTTCCGAACTGGCGCATCTTCTTTTTCCCGGCCTTCTGCTTGTCCAGCAGCTTGCGTTTCCGTGTCGCGTCGCCGCCGTAGCATTTGGCGGTCACGTCCTTGCGGAGGGCGGAGAGTGTCTCGCGGGCGATGACCTTGCCGCCGATGGCCGCCTGAATCGGGATCTTGAACATGTGGCGCGGGATCAGGTCCTTGAGCTTTTCGACCATGGCCCGCCCGCGCATCTCCGCCCGGTCGCGGTGGACCATCATCGACAGTGCATCGACGGGTTCATCATTCACCAGCACGGACATTTTCACAAGGTTATCCTGCTGGTAACCGGTCATCTGGTAGTCAAAGCTCGCGTAGCCTTTGGTTACCGATTTCAGCCGGTCGTAGAAATCAAACACCACCTCGTTCAGTGGCAGATCGTAGACCACCATCGCGCGGCTGCCCGCATAGGTCAGATCCTGCTGCACGCCGCGCCGGTCCTGGCAGAGCTTTAGCACGTCGCCCAGATATTCGTCCGGGACCAGAATCGTCGCCTTGATCCGCGGCTCTTCGATATGATCCACATGGGTCAGATCGGGCATATCTGCCGGGTTGTGCAGGTCGATCATTTCGCCGTCACGCATATAGACGTGATACACAACCGACGGTGCGGTGGTGATCAAATCAATATTATATTCCCGCTCGATCCGGTCGCGGATGACTTCCAAGTGCAACAGTCCCAAGAAGCCGCAGCGAAAGCCAAAGCCAAGTGCGGCGGATGTTTCCATCTCGTGGCTGAAACTTGCGTCATTCAGGGCAAGCTTTTCAATCGCATCGCGCAGGTCTTCGAATTCGGAACTGTCGACGGGGAACAATCCGCAAAACACCACAGGCTGCGCGGGTTTAAAGCCCGGCAAGGCCACGTCGGTCCCTTTGCGTTCGGATGTAATCGTATCACCCACCCGCGTATCGCGCACCTGTTTGATGGATCCGGTGATAAAGCCGATCTCGCCCGGGCCGAGTTCCGCGACATCCTGCATCTTCGGCCGGAACACCCCGATCTTGTCGATCCCGTGGATGGTGCCGTTGGACATGAATTTAACCCGGTCGCCCTTTTTCATCACCCCGTCGATGATGCGCACCAGCACGATGACGCCAAGGTAGCTGTCATACCAGCTATCCACCAGCATCGCCTTCAGCGGTGCGTCACGGTCGCCGGTGGGGGCGGGTAGCAGGTTAACGATGGCTTCCAGTGTTTCATGGATGCCGATGCCGGTTTTTGCGCTGACCTGAATTGCGCCGGATGCGTCGATGCCGATCACATCCTCGATCTGTTCGGCAACCCGGTCACATTCCGCCGCCGGCAGGTCGATCTTGTTCAGGACGGGTACGATTTCGTGATCCGCGTCAATGGCTTGATAGACATTGGCCAGTGTCTGCGCCTCGACCCCTTGGGTGCTGTCCACGACCAAAAGCGAGCCTTCGACCGCGCGCATGGAGCGGGAGACCTCATAGGCGAAATCCACATGGCCGGGGGTGTCGATCAGGTTGAGCACGTAATTTTTGCCGTTATCTGCAAGGTAGTCAATGCGCACCGTATTGGCCTTGATCGTGATCCCGCGCTCGCGCTCGATATCCATCGCGTCGAGCAGCTGTTCCTTCATCTCGCGGTCTGACACGGTGTTCGTGGACTGGATCAGCCGGTCGGCCAGCGTCGATTTCCCATGGTCGATATGGGCAACGATAGAGAAGTTACGGATATGCGAAAGGTCTGTCATGTGGTGTCACTGGCCTATGCGAGAGTAGTGTCTGTCAATGGCGCGATAGCAGAGCTTTTGCAAGGGGAACGATGCGGATTGCGTAGCGTATCCGGACCCGGCCCTGCATCAATTGCGTGCCATTTCGCTCGCAGACCCACTCCCTAAAAAAGCAAAAGCGCACCACGGTTTCCCGTGATGCGCTTCCCGTCACCATCCGCTATTATTTTACGGTGATACGTCCGTCTGTATATGGCGCGAACGGGCTGTTGGCCGCGATGTATTCTGCCAAAACATCGGCCACATCCGGGCCGAAATCATAGGCATTATTCGCATCAACAAACATTGCATAGCCGTCGCCGCCGTTCCGGACATAGTTGTTCGACACAACACCATAGACCTTTGCAGGATCAATTGGCGCATCGCCGACCATCACGTCGGAAATCCGCGATCCGGCCTCGGCTGCTGGGTCGATTGCGAATGTCATCCCAGCGACCTGCGGGAAGCGGCCTGCGCCCTCTTCCAATTGGCTGACCCCGTTTTCGAGGGCGGCGACGATAGCTTCACCGGTTACTTCGAATGTGGACAGCGTGTTCTGGAACGGCAGCACGGTCAGTACTTCGCCCATTGTGACCTCGCCCGCGTCGATGGAGGCGCGTACACCCCCGCCGTTCTGGATTGCGATTTCAACGCCTTGGTCTTTGACCCGCGCCAGCATCGCGTCGGCCACAAGCGTCCCCATCTGACATTCGCCTGCACGGCAAACCGTGCGGTCCCCTTCGATCGGGGCGGTGGTTTCGGCAACGATGCGGGTCTTCATCTCTTCGATGGGCCCGGCCAGTTCAGCGACCCGTGCCACCGTGTCTGCGTCTTCCTCAACGCTGGCATCCAGCAAAATCGTGTCGCCCGTGGCCGAGGTCACATTGCCGTCGTCGTCAAAGACCAGCGTCAGGTGGCCCACATATTTCGAATAGGCATAGGCCTGCACCACAGGCACATCCCCAACCATCGTGGGATAGGCCATCGCACCTTCTTCGGTGTTGGAAAAACGGGTGTGCGAGTGGCCACCAACAACCGCATCCAGCCCGTCAACCGCCGCGGCGATCTGTTGGTCTTTGGTTACCCCTACATGGGTCAGCGCGATGATCTTGTTCACGCCTTCTGCTTCAAGCGTGGCCACATCCGCGCTGAGGCTTTCGATCTCATCCGTAAAGATAACCGCCGCCGATGGGCTGGAGGTTTCGACCGTATCCACCGCCAGAGCTGAGACGATAGCGATCTTTTCGCCGCCCACTTCAAGCACCGTATGGTTTTCCACCTGACCCGCCAGCTCGTTTGAGCTGGAAACATCAAGATTGCCCGAGATTACCGGGAAAGATACATTGTCAGTCAGCTTGCGCAGACCTGCATCGCCATCGTCAAATTCATGGTTGCCCACGGCCATTACATCGAAACCGATTTGTTCCATGAACTCGGCTTCGACATCGCCTTTGTAGGTCGTGTAGATCAGGCTGCCCTGATATTGGTCGCCCGCGTCCAGAACGATCACGTTTTCGCCGTCCAGTTCTTCGCGCAGCGCGTTGATCTGTGTCACCACACGCGCGATGCCGCCAAAGCATTCGCCAGCGGCGTTATCTTCGGCGCTACAGGTCGAATCATATTTGCTGACCGGTTCGATCCGGCTGTGAAGGTCGTTGATATGGATAATGTGCAAGGTGTAGTCAGCCGCAGCCGTCCCTGCCGTCAGTGCAAGAGCACAGGTTGTAGTCAAAACACGCGAAATCATTGGATCAGTCCCCCAGTGTTGGAATATCGACAGATTGGCAACGCGCTTGGGCAGAGTCAAACGCGCAACGGGCATTCCCCCCTACGCTGACCTAATGTCACTTTGCCAGTGCCCATTGCTTGACCATCTTTCGTGAAACATCCATGACGCTGCCATGCTGATCTACAAAATTTTTCGTGCCGACGAATGGGCGGACCTGCAAGCCGAGGGCGAAACCGATGGCGCGCCTATCGACTTGACCGATGGCTATATCCATTTTTCGACCGCTGAAACGGTGGCAGAGACGGCGGCGAAGTATTTCACCGATATCGAAGGGCTTGTTTTGCTGGCTGTCGAAACCGATGGGCTGGACCCGCTGAAATGGGAACCAGCGCGTGCGGGTGTCCTGTTTCCGCATCTCTATCGCAAGCTGCGGCTGGCGGATATCGTCTGGGACGCACCCCTGCCGCTAATTGATGGCCACCATCAGTTTCCAGATCTGACATGAGCCTGATCGAACAACTGGGCCTGACTGCGCTGCGCCGTATCGATCCGGAAGTGGCGCATGGGCTGGCGCTGAAAGCGCTGAAAGCCGGTTGCGCCCCCCGTGGCGGGCCTTTTGCCAATGACAGGCTGCGCACGACGCTTGCCGGGTTAGACCTGCCCAATCCCATTGGTCTTGCCGCCGGGTTCGATAAAAACGCCACAGCGTTGCACGCGCTGTCTCGTACGGGGTTCGGGTTTGTTGAGGTTGGTGCCGCCACACCCCGCCCGCAGCCGGGCAATCCAAAACCACGGTTGTTTCGCCTGACCGAGGACCGCGCGGCGATCAACCGCTTTGGTTTCAACAATGATGGAATGGATGCCATCGGGCAAAGGCTGGCCGCTGGTCCGAAAAACCGGGTGATTGGCCTTAATCTGGGCGCCAACAAAGACAGTGCCGACCGTGCCGCCGATTTCGCCCGTGTGCTTGCCCATTGTGGTCCGCATATTGCTTTTGCTACCGTGAATGTGTCTTCCCCCAATACTGAGAAGCTGCGGGATTTGCAGGGTAAGGCAGCGCTTGGCGCATTGCTGGCCGGTGTGATGGAAGCAAAAGCGGCTCTGCCGATCCCGGTTTTTCTGAAGATCGCACCGGATCTGCGCGGCGATGAAATTGCTGAGGTGGCCGAGGTCGCCAATGCATCTGGCATTTCCGGCATTATTGCGACCAATACGACGCTCGACCGCGACAACCTGCACGGTTCCCATGCGAATGAGGCGGGCGGGTTGTCGGGTCAGCCGCTGTTCGAGAAATCCACCCGCGTGCTGGCGCAACTGGCCGGGCTGACAGATTTACCGCTGGTCGGGGTTGGCGGTGTCGGCAGTGCTGAACAGGCTTATCAAAAGATCCGCGCCGGGGCATCTGCCGTGCAGCTTTATACCGCGCTGGTCTATGGCGGACTGTCGCTGGTCGATGATATTGCAAAGGGTCTGGATGCCTTACTGGCCCGCGATGGTTTTGCGACCGTCGCTGATGCGGTCGGCACGGGCCGGGGCGACTGGACCTGAGGCTGCGGCCTCTAACCCCGGATATTTCCATGCCAGCGTCGCCCCACGCACGATGAAGCTGAACAACAGCCCCAGCCAGAGCCCGTGGTTACCGAAGGCTGCCATCAGCGGAATAACCGCGACGAAATAGGCGACGGACGAAATTACCATCATGTTGCGCATGTCTTTGGTGCGGGTCGCCCCAATGAATATGCCATCAAACATCCATGCCGCCACGCCAACAATCGGGGCCGCGACCATATAGGGCAGGTAAACGCGGGCGGTATCCTGCACCGCCTCTGCCTTGGCCATGACATCAATGATTGGCCCGCCAAAGACGGCAAAGCAAATCGCCAGAACAACGCAAATCCCCGCGCCCCAAGCAGAGCTGAGCAAGGCACTTCGGCGCAGGGTATCGCGCGCCTGTGCGCCCAGCGCGCGGCCAACCAGCGCCTCGGCCGCGAAAGCAAAGCCGTCGAGCGCGTAGGCGGTGACATTCAGGAATTGCATCAGGATCTGATTGGCCGCCAGTTGCACATCGCCAAAGTCCGACCCGAAGAACAGAAAGCTGACAAAGATCGCCTGCAATAAAACCGACCGGATCAGGATATCGGTGTTCACCAACGCCATATGGGTCAATCGGACCCTGTCAAAGACCAACGCTGCGGTCCGCCATGCCCTGCCGGCAAAGGCATCGCGGCAAAGCCACAGCCCAAGCGCAAGTCCCGCCCATTCAGCCATAAAGGTGGCCCAGGCCACACCCTGCACACCCCAATCGAGCCCCAGCACGAACCAGACGTCCAGACCGATATTTGCGCCATTCATCAGCACCTGAATGGCAAGGACAGCGCGGGTGCGCTCTTGTGCGATCAGCCAGCCCGTCACACCGTATAGCGCGATGGTTGCAGGGGCGGACCAGACACGGATGGCCATATACTGGCGCGCCAAGCTCTCGACCTCTTCACTTGCGGGCGACAGCCGGAAGGCCACGTCGAACAGCAAGACCTGTGCCGCGATGATGACGGCCCCTGCCCCTAGGCCGATCAACAATGCGCGTGATAGCAGCGCCTGCACCTCATCGGTGTCATCGGCGCCGCTGGCCTGCGCGGTCAGCCCTGTGGTGCCCATGCGCAGAAAACCGAAAATCCAGTAGATCGCAGACAGAATGATTGCCCCGATCCCGACCGCCCCAATCGGCGCGGCCTGCCCCAGCTGTCCCACCACCCCTGTATCGACAATCCCCAGGATCGGTACCGTCGCGTTGGACAGCACAATGGGTAATGCGATGGTCAGGACCCGCCGGTGGGTCAGTGGCACTTGGTCAGCCATCGCGTTGCGGCATCAGGAAATGGCCGGTTGCCTGCGCAAAGAGACGGCTGCGGTTATCCTGCCACGCCTCTACATGCACCGATGCATAGCGTCGGCCTGATCGGTTGACCCGTGCGCGCGCATAGGCATCGCGCGGCAGGCCAGAGCGCAGGTAATCCACGGTAAAATCAATCGTCTTCGGCAAGGCGATCCGCGGCGCGTCGTCTGACATCGTGCCGCTTTCCATATCTTCCCAGATCATGGCCCAGCTCAGTTCCATGATCGCCGTGACCTCAAGAAAGGCTGCAGTTACCCCGCCGTGCAGCGCAGGCAGTGTCGGGTTGCCGATCAGCTTGTCATCGTAAGGTAGGATCGCGGTCAATTCATCGCCGCGCCGATCGATCTGGATGCCCAGAAACTGGATGTAGGGTACACCTGAGACCAATTTTTGCAGTGTCGCGTCGCGGCGTTGTTTCACGACCTGTACGGGTTCGGGACGACGGTTCATTGCTTTGCCCTTTCGATGGTAAAGGCCCCGGTCGCTGTGGCAACCGGCCTGTCTGGATCGCCATCAATGGCCGTGGCCCGGATAAAGGCGACAGAGCGGGTGACGTGATAACATTCCGCTTTGGCGATGATCTTGTTGCCGGGCGTGGCGGGGCGCATATAGTCTATCCGCAGATCCAGCGTGGCTGTCGCAATGGGGGCTGCGGGATGCGACATGACTGCCGCGCCGCTGCATGTATCCATCAGCGCCGACACAGCCCCACCGTGGATCACACCGGTTTCGGGATCGCCTACCAGACGTGCATCATAGTCCATTTCGATCACTGCCATGCCATCACCGATTTCGGTCAACATCATGCCCAGCGCCTGAGCATGTGGAATAGCCTCGATGAATTTTCGGGCAATTTGATCAAGGCGCACCTTCTGCTCTGCGGACATCATCACTCCTTCGTGCGTAATTCAGGTCGGCTGCAAGTTGTCACTTGCCGTCAGGACTTCAAGTGCTATATGTGCAATTGAGAACCATTTGCAATAAGGAACACCCCCCGATGGCGACCGCCGCAAATACAGCCAGTTATGATATCCCCAAGCTGGTCGGCCCATTTCGTATGAATCGCTTGATTATCGCGTTGGTGATGCTGGCACTGGCCGTGGCCCCCGGAATATTGGGTGAGCTGACACGCGGCTTGATGACGGATGCCTATGTGCAGGTGTCTTCCTTTGTCGCGGCGACGCTGCTGCTGTTCTATGGGGCAGAACGGGTTTTCAATTTTGACATCGGTACATCGCTGAAAAACGCCAAGGGCTGGCAAGTTCCCCTGTCTGCATTGCTGGGTGCCACGCCAGGCTGTGGCGGTGCTGTCGTTGTGGTTGCGGCCTATTCGTCAGGGAATGTTGGTTTCGGCGCAGTGGTTGCTGCATTGACTGCGACCATGGGTGATGCGGCGTTTCTTTTGATCGCGACCCGCCCCGATGCGGCCATCGTTGTGCTGCCCTTGTCCTTTGCGGTCGGGATTATCTCTGGCTGGATTGTCGATGCAGTGTCGGGTCTGAATATGCCAGCAACAAATACGGGACAATGCGAACTGGCCCCGCTGATCGGGGAAACCCGGATCAAGGATTACCTGTTTCTGGCCTTTGCCATTCCGGGACTTGCCATCGGGGTCACGCAGCTTGCGGGTTATGATGTGGAACAAATCTACGGGTCGGTGCTGCCCGTAGTGGGGCTTGCCGGGACGGCGGTGGGACTGTTCATCTGGTCCACATCAACGCTACAAGCGATGACCAACGGCAATGACAGCCCGGTCACGCGGATGGCCGAGGAGACCGCTTTCATTTCGGTCTGGGTGATCGGGGCCTATCTTGCCTATGACTATCTGGTCGCTTTCACAGGTCTGGATCTTGAGACGACCTTTTCAGCGGTCGCGCCCCTGCTGCCCCTGATTGGCATCCTGATCGGGCTGGTGCCGGGCTGTGGGCCGCAGGTTCTGGTGACAACGCTTTATGTGAATGGGCTCATTCCATTTGCGGCCTTGGTCGGGAACGCGATTTCCAATGATGGTGATGCGCTTTTCCCCGCGATTGCCCTGAACCCCAAAGCGGCGCTGTGGGCGACGGTCTATTCAACCATACCTGCCCTAATTGTCGGCTACGGTTTCTACTTTTTGGCACCGGGTTTCATGAACTAAACCCTCTCTGTGACGTTGCCCCTCTGATACCGAAACGTTACGGTAGTCACCAAGGAGGGTCGCAATGTCCGAAAACCGTTTGTCGTTTAAAGAGATGTGCGCGAAATTCGACGTCACGCCGCGCACGCTCCGCTATTATGAGTATATCGAACTGCTGTCGCCCGACAAAGAAGGCCGTGCGCGTTTTTACGGCCCGAAGGAAGCGGCGCGTATGACATTGATCCTGCGTGGTCGGCGGTTTGGCTTTGCACTGGAAGACATCCGCCAGTGGCTGATGATCTACGAGCACCAAGGCAACGAAGCGCAGATGCGCGAATGGATCACCATGGCCGACAAGCAGATGATCGAACTGGCTGAGCAGAAAAAGCAGTTGGAAGACACGATGGCAGAGCTTCAGTCGTTGCGCGATGAAACCTTGGAAACGCTCGGGTAACTCCACATCATGGCGGCGTGGGTCAAGCGCGACTTCTGCGATTTCAGGCCCTATTCTGCGCTAATCTGAAATCTTGCCCCGTTTTTTTATTATTCCTTACCTTGCGTCATCTTTACTGACCTTTCGTCAACCGCAAAATGACGCCACGTTCCGTTTACGTTAACGTCAGCTTTGCTTGTAAGGTAGTATCTGACTCCGCAAATGCGTGCTTATCGAAACACGCATGAGGAATGAATTGATGACTGCCAACACAATGAATATCCGCGAAATGTGCGACGCCTTTGACGTGACCCCCCGGACGCTTCGTTTCTACGAAGCCAAGGAACTGTTGTTCCCGATCCGCGAGGGCCAGAAGCGTTTGTTCACGAAACGCGACCGGGCCCGTCTGAAACTGATCCTGCGCGGCAAGCGCTTTGGGTTCAGTCTTGAAGAAATTCGCCAGCTTTTGGATCTCTATCACATGAATGATGGGCAAGAGACGCAGTTGGCCAAAAGCTATGAGCTTGCCGAAAAGCACCTTGCCGACATGGAGGCCCAAAAGGCCGAACTGGAAGAGGCGATTGGCGAGTTGAAAGAACAAATGGCCTGGGGCGCGCAGAAACTCGCAGCGCTGGCCAAGGAGAAAACGGTCGCCGCCTGAAAAGCCGCGACCTTATATACAGGACCTGAGGGAGAGAAGCATGCCGATCTATAACGCACCAACCAAGGATATCCAGTTCGTTCTGCATGATCTTTTGCGGGTGAGTGAGCAGGATATCCCCGGCTTTGAAGATCTGGACCGCGAATTCACTGGCGCGGTTGTTGAAGAAGCCGGCAAAGTCGCAACCGAGGTCCTGCACCCGCTGAACGTCGTGGGTGACAAAGAAGGCTGTGTGCTGGAAAACGGCGTCGTGCGCACCCCAAAGGGGTTCAAAGACGCGTTCGAGCAGATGAAAACGGGCGGCTGGACCTCGATGGATTGCGATCCTGAATACGGGGGTCAAGGCCTGCCCTATGTGATGTATACTGCCGCGCAGGAACCGTTTGTATCATCAAACATGGCGTTCAATATGTATCAGGGCCTGACACATGGGGCCTATTCAGCGATCCATGCCCACGGCACTGATGCACAAAAGCAAAAATTCCTGCCCAAAATGGTCGAATGCGAATGGACAGGTACGATGAACCTGACTGAACCGCATTGCGGCACCGATCTGGGCCTGATGCGCACCAAGGCTGCCCCGCAGGAAGATGGCAGCTATAAAATCACTGGCCAGAAAATTTTCATCTCAGCGGGTGAACATGACCTGTCCGACAACATTATCCACCTTGTCCTTGCCAAAATCGAAGGCGGGCCAGAAGGGATCAAAGGCGTATCCCTGTTCATCGTTCCCAAATTCATCGTGAATGATGACGGCTCGCTTGGCGCACGCAATGGGGTTTCTGTCGGCAGCATCGAAGAAAAGATGGGCATCCACGGGAACTCTACCTGTGTGATGAATTATGACGAGGCGACTGGTTACCTGCTGGGCAGCGAGCATAAAGGCATGCGCGCCATGTTCACCATGATGAACGAGGCCCGTTTGGGTGTAGGTCTGCAAGGGTTCGCGCAGGCTGAGAGCGCCTATCAAAATGCGGTTGCCTATGCCAATGACCGCCTGCAAGGCCGCGCCGTGACCGGCGCAGAAAACCCAAATGGTCCTGCTGATCCGCTGATCGTGCACCCCGATATTCGTCGCAATCTGATGGATCAGAAATCCTTCGTCGAAGGCGCGCGCGCATTTACCTACTGGGGGGCTTATCTGATCGACCGCGCCCACCGGAACGATGACAAAGACGCCGACGGGCTGATTTCATTGATGACGCCCGTGTTGAAAGGCTTTCTGACCGACAAGGGTTTCGAATATGCCACTGCTGCGCAGCAGGTTTACGGTGGGCATGGCTACATCGAAGAATGGGGCATGTCCCAATATGCCCGCGACGCCCGGATCGCTATGATCTACGAAGGCGCAAACGGTGTGCAAGCGCTTGATCTTGTGGGCCGTAAGCTGGCGCAGGATGGCGGCAAACATGTGATGGCGTTCTTTGACATGGTGAAAACCTTCATCAAGGAAAACGAAGATAACGAAGCGCTGAAGACTGATTTTCTTGATCCGCTGAAAGCTGCATCAAAGGACCTGCAAGCTGCTGGGATGTATTTCATGCAAAACGGCATGAAGAACCCGAATAATGCGCTGTCCGGCTCCTATGACTTTATGCACATGATGGGCCACGTCTGTCTGGGCCTGATGTGGGCACGAATGGCCAAGGCCGCGATGGAGGCGTTGGAGGGCGGCGCGTCGGACACCGCGTTCTACGAGACGAAGATTGCGACAGGTCGCTATTACATGGCGCGCCAACTACCCGCGACGGCTATGCATTTGGCGCGAATCAACACCGGTGCCGACACTGTGATGGCGCTGGACGCCGCAAACTTCTAAGCTGATCAGAGGGCGCGGAAAACGCGCCCTCTTTCGACGCAAGCGGCGTCATCCGATTGGGTTGGGAGGCCTGTCATATGTCCATGAAACTGCATTGCTTTGCTGAAAGCGGAAACGCTTACAAGGTCGCACTGACCCTGACCTTGGCCGAAGAGCCATGGGAGCCTGTTTTTGTGGACTTCGCCAAGGGTGCCACCCGCAGTCCCGCGTTCCGCGCCCTTAATGTCATGGGTGAAGTGCCTGTTTTGGAAGACGGCGACACGGTGCTCAGCCAGTCCGGCGTCATGCAGGATTACATCAGCTCAAAAACCGGCAAACTGGGTGGCAAATCCGCGGCCGAACGGCGCGAAGTGCTGCGCTGGATGTTTTTTGACAATCACAAAGTCAGTGGCATTGCCGGCCCCTTGCGTTTCAATATGAACTTCCTACCGGAAGAGAAGCGGAATGCGGATGTGAACGCCTTTATGGCGATGCGCCTCGCCTCGGCGCTCAAGGTGATGGAGGCACATCTGGAGGGCCGTAACTGGCTGGCAGGAGACGAGATCACGATCGCCGACATCGCCTGCTGCGGGTATCTGTTCTATACAGAAGACTTCACCTTTGACCGTGCCGACTACCCCAATATCAACCGCTGGCTTGACGGCATTGCTGCGCAGCCCGGTTGGAAACACCCCTATGATTTGATGCAGCCCGCCTTAGGCGCGCCTGCGTAAACGGAGGAAACCATGACCGAAGCTTATATCTATGACGCAGTGCGCACACCGCGTGGCAAAGGCCGCAAGGATGGCAGCCTGCATGAGGTGACATCAACGCGCCTGTCTGCTGGCGTGTTGAACGCGTTGAAAGAGCGTAACAACCTTGACGGTCACGCGGTTGAGGATGTGATCTGGGGCAATGTCACCCAGGTGGGCGAACAGGGCGGCTGCCTTGCACGGACTGCTGTGCTCGCCTCTGATCTTGATCAATCAATCCCCGGCCTTGCCATCAACCGCTTTTGTGCTTCCGGCATGGAAGCCGTGAACCTTGCAGCAAACCAAGTGCGCGGCGGGGCTGGCAGCGCCTATATCGCGGGCGGCGTTGAAATGATGGGCCGCGTGGCGATGGGCAGTGACGGGGCGGCGATTGCCGTTGATCCTTCTATCGCGATGGACAGCTATTTTGTTCCTCAAGGGATTTCGGCTGATATCATCGCCACCGAATACGGGTTCACCCGCGATCAAGCCGACCAACTGGCGATGGAAAGTCAGAAGCGCGCTGCTGCTGCGTGGGAAGACAACCGCTTTGCCAAATCCATCGTGCCGGTGACCGATATCAACGGTCTGACCATTCTGGACCGCGATGAGTACATGCGCCCCGGCACTGATATGCAATCACTTGGCGGGCTGAACCCTGCGTTTCAGCAAATGGGCGAGGTGATGCCCGGCTTTGATAAAGTCGCGCTGATGAAATATCCGCATCTGGAAAAGATCAACCATATCCACCACGCCGGGAACTCTTCGGGGATCGTTGATGGCGCCGCCGGTGTCCTGATCGGGTCTAAGGAATATGGCGAGGCGATGGGCATCAAACCCCGCGCCGTGATCCGGGCGACGGCTAAAATCGGAACCGATCCAACCATCATGCTGACAGGCCCCGTGCCGGTTACGGAAAAGATACTTGCCGATAGCGGCATGGCGATTTCCGATCTGGACCTGTTTGAGGTGAACGAAGCCTTTGCGTCAGTCGTGCTGCGCTTCATGCAGGCTTTCGATGTCGATGACAGCAAGGTTAACGTCAATGGTGGGTCTATCGCGATGGGGCACCCGCTGGGTGCAACTGGCGCAATTATCATCGGAACCCTTCTTGATGAGCTGGAGCGCACCGGCAAAGGCACAGGACTCGCGACTTTGTGCATCGCATCTGGTATGGGGGCGGCAACGATCATCGAACGGGTGTAGGATGGGATGCGGCAGCCAAAATTAACGACGGCGCAGGAGATTTCAGAATACCTGTTGAAAGTAACGGCAGACGCCCTCTTGCAACAGGATTTCGAAAGCCTCGCCGCCGTCTTTGCTCTGCCGCATGTCATGACCACCGCAAGCTCGGAAATCCGGCTTTATACGCGCGATGATCTACGGACGACATTTGACCAGATGTGCCAGCATTACCAATCCCTTGATGTGACCGACTTGCAGCGCGTCTGCGAGGCGGCCGCATTCTACGGCCCGGACGAGGTGCGTGCGACCCATACGTCGCATGTGATTTCGCACGGGCGCGAGGTGACACCGGCCTTTCCGGTTTACTCTGTGCTGCGACGACATGACGGAAATTGGAAAATCATGTCTTCTGATTACGCATTGGGCAGCACTGATCCGATGGCTTCTGCACTGACACCGGCAACCAACCGCAACACCGAAGCGCGCTTGATCTACCAGCGCCATCTTGACCGGGCGACGGATGCAATGATGCGCAAGGATTTTGAAGCGTTTCGCAGGGTTATCGCTTTGCCACAAGATGCAGACCGAAACCGGTGTGCAAATCACGCGCGACATTGATGCCATGCGAAATACTTTTCAGAAATTCGCACGGAAATACGAAGGCATCGGCTTGACGGATTTTGTCAGGGTCGCAACAGAGGCGCATTTCGAAAGCGAAACCGAAATTCGCGGCGTACATGAAAGCCATCTGATCCGTCACGGCAAACGGATCATCGCACCCTACCCCAACCGCATCCGTCTGGTGCTTTGTGATGACGGGCTTTGGCGTGAAACCCATAGCGCCAACGCCATGCTGAACACATCAGACACCATTCATCTTTGGGCCAAGGTGGCCGCGCAACCGCGCCTGCCAGACCTTGACCTCGACTTAGATACAGATCCTGAAAGGACATCCAAATGACTGACTTTACGATGGACAAAGGCGCCGATGGCGTCGCAATCATCACTTGGGACGTGACGGGAAAATCCATGAACGTCATGTCGATGGACGCATGGCCGGAATTGGAGGCATTGGTCGACGATGCGCTGGCCGACGATGCGGTCAAAGGCGTTGTCATTACCTCTGGCAAGGACACGTTTGCCGGCGGAATGGACCTGAACGTTATTGCCAAGATGAAGGAAAGCGCAGGCGATGATCCGGCCCGTGGCTTGTTCGAAGGGCTGATGGGCGCCCATATGATCCTGCGCAAGATCGAACGCGCCGGCATGGACCCCAAAACCAACAAAGGCGGCAAGCCAATCGCCGCCGCCCTGCCCGGCACCGCGCTTGGCATCGGGCTGGAAATCCCGCTGGCCTGTCACCGCATTTTCTGCGCCGACAATCCCAAGGCCAAAATCGGCCTGCCGGAAATCATGGTCGGCATTTTCCCCGGCATGGGCGGCACCACACGCCTGTCCCGCAAACTGGGCGCGATGGGCGCATCGCCCCTGCTACTAGAGGGCAAACTGAACGACCCCAAGAAAGCCAAAGCCGCTGGCGTGATCGACGAAGTTGTCGCAGACCCGCTGGCCGCAGCCAAGGAATGGGTGTTGTCCGAACCGAAGATCGTCAAACCCTGGGATGAAAAGGGCTATAAAATGCCCGGCGGCGCGCCGTATCACCCTGCTGGTTTCATGACATTTGTGGGCGCGTCTGCCATGGTTAACGGCAAGACCCAAGGTGCCTTCCCCGCCGCCAAAGCCTTGCTGTCTGCCGTCTACGAAGGTGCACTCGTCCCCTTTGATACCGCCCTGAAGATTGAGGCGCGCTGGTTCACCAATGTTCTGATGAACCCCTCGTCCACCGCGATGATCCGCAGCCTGTTCATCAACAAGGAAGCCCTAGAAAAAGGCGCCAACCGACCCGAAGCCCCTGACCAGAAGGTCAAGAAGGTCGGCGTGATTGGCGCAGGCATGATGGGCGCAGGCATCGCGCTGGTCTCTGCCCTTGCGGGTATTCAGGTCGTGTTGATCGACAGCACGCAAGAGGCCGCGGATAAGGGCAAGGCCTACACCACGGCGCATCTCGACAAAGGGATCGCGCGCAAGAAAACAACGCCCGAAAAAAAGGACGCGGTGCTTGGCCTGATCAACGCAACGACAGATTACGCTGCGCTTGAAGGCTGCGATCTAATTGTTGAGGCCGTCTTCGAAGATGTGGGCGTTAAAGCTGAGGTCACGCAAAAGGTACAGGCGGTCACCGGGGCTGACTGTATTTTCGCCACCAACACCTCGACCCTGCCGATCACCGAATTGGCCAAAGCCTCGCAAGACGCTGAGAAATTCATCGGCATCCACTTCTTTAGCCCCGTCGACAAAATGCTTCTGGTGGAAATCATCAAGGGCAAGCAGACCGGGGATGTGGCCGTAGCCAAAGCGCTCGATTTCGTGCGCCAGATCCGCAAGACGCCGATTGTGGTCAATGATGAACGGTTCTTCTACGCCAACCGCTGCATCATCCCATACATCAACGAAGGCATTCGGATGGTGAAAGAAGGCGTGGAACCCGCGCTGATCGAAAACGCTGCAAAACTACTGGGGATGCCACTGGGGCCGCTGCAACTGGTTGATGAAACCTCTGTTGATCTGGGCGTGAAAATTGCCAAGGCGACCAAAGCCGCGATGGGCGATGCCTACCCCGATGGTGAGGTCGATGAGGTGCTGTTTTGGATGTATGACCAGAAACGTCTTGGCCGCAAATCCAACAGCGGGTTTTACAGCTATGACGACAAGGGCAAGCGCACGGGCCTTTGGGATGGGCTTGCCGCGCAATACCCGGTGGCAGATGAGCAGCCCGAACTGCACACAGTGCAGCATCGTTTGATGTTCGCACAGGTGCTGGAAGCGGTACGCGCGCTGGAAGAAAACGTATTGGAAGACATCCGCGAAGGTGACGTAGGTGCGATCCTCGGCTGGGGCTTTGCCCCATGGTCAGGCGGCCCGTTCAGCTGGCTCGATATCATCGGCACACCTTATGCGGCAGAACGATGCGACCAGCTAACGGCCGCGTTCGGCCCTCGGTTCACCACCCCCGCCCTGCTGCGCGAGATGGCGGAGAAAAACCAATCCTTCTACAAACGCTTCGGCGAAGACGCCAAAGCAGCGTAATCAATGCGGCGCACCCCGAGCATGGGGTGCGCCGTGATCCGCGCATATGTTGCGACAGCCCGTGAACTTCAATAAAATTACTCAAGTAAAGTATTCAGTGCGGCCTTAAGGGAGCACGGCGATCCCATCAATTTCAATCAATGCGTCTGGATGAAAGAGCGATGCAACCCCGATCAAGGCTGACGCGGGCGGCACATCGGTTATGATCCATTTGTCACGCAACTCCCTCATGACCTCCAACTGTGCTGGGTCGTAGTCCTTGATGTAGAATGTCACACGCGCCACATTGCGCCAGTCTGCGCCTGCGGCCTCGAGCGTTGCCGAGAAATTCGCAAAGGCCTGATCCGCTTGCGCCAAAAGACCGCCTTCGACAAGGCCTTCAGCACCCAAGGGCACCTGACCGGAAATATACAATGTACGGCCACCTTCGACGAGCACAGCTTGTGAAACGCCGGGGATATTCACGAATGGGGGATTGATCGGTGTCATCACTGTCTCTGCGATTAATGTGTGAGGGAAAAAGGAAAGGCCAAGAGCCAAAACAAGGTGTTTCATGCGGTCAGCTCCTCTTGCGACAGCAGCAGGGATTTTAGGTCTGCGTTGGACACGGCTTTGCCAAACTGAGGCACAACATCCGAAAGCACATGCGCGCGCTGCGCTGCGTTGAATGCAGCCGAAGCATCCTTGGCTAAATAGCTGTAATACCCAAGATCATGGGCTGCGCGCAGCGAACTTTCTACGCAGACATGCAAGGCAAACCCGGCAAGGATGACCGTGTCGATTCCGTTATTACGCAACCATATATCCAGGTTGGACCCGGCAAAAGCCGAGCCACCGACGCGACCACTGACGACGAACTCATCATGATGTGGTTCAAAGCCCGGTGCAAACTTACTGGCGTCAGAACCTTCCGGAAATGTGCCAAACTGCTTGATCGCACCGCGAAGCCCAAAGCCACCTGCCCCCATTTCCGGATACCCAGAACGAAACTGCAACCCAACATGCGCGACAGGGATCTGCGCTTTGCGCGCAATGCCCAAAAGTGCCAAGGCACCTTTCGCAGCGCTCTCAAACTGCGTGGGATCTTCAATCACCGCCTGTAGCTTGCCATTGGGCGCAAGCCATTCGTTTTGACACTCGATCAACACCAGCGCGGTGCGCTTGGCGTCAAAATCATGGATAAATTGATGCGTGGTCATACCATCTCCTTTCAATGAGATGGCTTATTAATGTAATACAAAAATCTATAAATCAAGATTTTTGTATTACATTTCCGAATCCATATAGGCAGTCACAAATTCACCGGCTGATTGGACATGGATCAGGGCGGCCTGCGCCGCGCGATCACCATCATGCGCCGCG
Source organism: Loktanella agnita (assembly GCF_046640325.1). NCBI lineage: Bacteria > Pseudomonadati > Pseudomonadota > Alphaproteobacteria > Rhodobacterales > Roseobacteraceae > Loktanella > Loktanella agnita. Next base: position 18,701 of record NZ_JBJMBF010000001.1, read on the forward strand.
ATTGCATCGATAAGATCGGTAAAATGGTGGATGCCTTGATCGTTTGCCGGAAAATCTGCCAGTATCGTAGACGGCCAAATGATCGCGGTTCGACCCAAGAGTTTGCGCACAACCAAAGCTGTCTCAGCATTATCAGAAAGACGTATAAGCCACTCATAAAATTCAGTCTTGGCCTCAACAAGCGACATACGGTCGCCTTCTGTCATCGCCGCCGTAACCCGACCAGCAACGTCGCGCAACGCGATCAGATCATGCCCTGTCGCCGCCTGCGCCGCCTGTCGCGCCAGATCGGCCTCCAAGACGCCGCGCAGGTGATAGATGTCCTGCGCCTGCTTGCGCGTCAGTTTCGGCACGATAGGACCACGATTGGGGATAATCTCAATCAACCCTTCCGCTTCTAGCTGACGCAACCCTTCGCGAAGCGCGGTGCGCGAGGCACCCGTCATTTCACAAAGCCGCCGTTCCACGAGCTTCTCCCCCGGTGCAAACCGAAGCGAGAGAATTTCAGCGCGCAGAACTGCGACAACATGCTGTCGAACTGGCAGAGTGTCGTCCATATGCGGTATCCAGATGAAAGGCCCGCAGTGTATTACATTTCCGTACCTCTCCATCAAGTTTCATAGGTCATGTGGAACCATTCAGCCCGCATGACCTCGCCGCCATTGGAAACGTCCGCGTCCCTGAATTGCAAACGCTCTCAGATCAAAGAGCACCGGGTCAAGGCCAGTAGCTTTGCAGCAAACATCAACACCAAGTGCCACACAGTCCCGGACTCGATCCGGGACCTCCACCACGCGCTGTTTACAATTTCGTACTTGCCAGCGGCCTGCATCCTCTTGTCAGATGGATGTGTCGGGGAGGGACAGATCATGGGCCAAATGCGTGACGAAACCGGGCTGGGCAAATGCGCAGCGAATTATGTGCCCCTGACGCCCTTATCGCATCTCAAGCGGGCGGCGCGTGTCTTTGCCGGGCGCGAGGCATTGGTCTACGGGACGTTGCGCCGCACCTACGCCGACTACCACATGCGCGTCTCGCAGCTTGCCTCTGCTTTAGTCAAGGCAGGTGTCACGCCCGGCGACGTGGTCGCGACCGTACTGCCGAATATACCCGCCCAGTCAGAGGCCGCCTTTGCCGTGCCTGCCTGCGGTGCAGTCCTGAATACGATCAACACGCGGCTCGACCCCGCTACGGTGGCCTATATCCTAGACCACGGCGAAGCAAAGCTGGCGCTGGTCGATAGCCAGTTTCTACCTATGGTCATGAAAGCGGTCGATCTGATGGACGGCCCTGCCCCGCTGATCATCGAAGTGCCGGACGATCAGGCAGGCGTGCCGGGGCTAGGCGCACAGCAAGATTACGAAGATTTCTTGACCAGCGGCGATCCGGATTTCACATGGATCATGCCAGAGGATGAATGGGAAAGCCTTGCGCTGAACTATACCTCTGGCACCACGGGGAAGCCAAAGGGCGCCGTCTATCACCACCGGGGGGCCTATTTGATGACAATGGGCACGCCGATCAGCTGGGAACTCCCGCTCTTCCTGCGCTATCTGCAAATCGTGCCCTTGTTTCACTGCAACGGCTGGAACCACACTTGGATGCTGCCCGCCCTTGGCGGCACTGCGATCTGCTGTCGCGATATCACCGCTGCGAACATTTATGACGCCATCGCTGATGAAAGCGTGACCCATTTTGGCGGCGCGCCCATCGTGCTGAACATGATCGTGAACGCGAAAAAGCGGCGCGATTTCAGCCATGTGGTTAAACTCTTTACCGCAGGCGCGCCCCCCGCCCCCGCCACGCTAACCGCCATTGGCAAGCTAGGCTTCGACGTCAAACAGGTCTACGGGCTGACCGAAACCTATGGCCATGTGACCGAATGCATCTGGGACCCTGACTGGAACGATCTGTCCGGCGATGAACAGGCAACAATCAAGGCACGGCAGGGTGTCGCCTTTCCGATGGTTGAAGATGTGACCGTCGTGGATGAGCAGATGGAACAGGTCCCGATGGATGGCACGACGCAGGGCGAAATTGTGATGCGCGGCAACCCGGTGATGAAAGGGTATCTCAAGAATCCTGCAGCCACGGAACAGGCGTTCAAAGGGGGATATTTCCATTCAGAGGATCTGGCCGTGCAACACGCGGACGGGATGATGCAAATCTCTGATCGGGCAAAGGACATCATCATTTCCGGTGGTGAGAATATAAGCTCGGTCGAGGTGGAAGGCGCATTGATGCATCACCCCGCAGTCAATCTCTGCGCAGTTGTGGCCAAACCGGATGAAACATGGGGCGAAGTGCCCTGCGCCTTTGTCGAGTTAAAAGAAGGCGCGCAGGCGAATGAGGCAGAGATAATCGCATTCCTGCGCAACCGGTTGGCGGGGTTCAAGACCCCCAAGGCCGTTGTGTTTCAGGAGCTGCCGAAAACATCGACCGGGAAAATTCAGAAATTCGAACTGCGCAATCTGGCAAAACTGCCGTCCCGGACCTGATCCGGGACCTCTTACCGCAAAGAACAAAGCAGTATTCGGCCCGCGACCACGCTTCGTCTAATACCGACATGACAAGCCCGCCTCTGCGCGATACTCTGGCAAAAAAGGGCGGTTGGGGCAATGACGGCACTCGATAAATATGTGCGGCTAGAAAGCGGCGGGCTGTGGCGTGCAGACGCGCAGGCGCAACGCAAAGATGTCGCCGTGTCGTTCGGCGACGCCACTTTGGTTATTGCAGACGGGGCGGGCCGCCCGGTTGCCCATTGGTCCCTGCCCGCGATCCTGCGCCAAAACCCCGGCGTGCGCCCTGCAGTCTTCGCCCCGGACACCGACGCCGAAGAAACGCTCGAAATCGCCGACGATCTCATGATCGACGCGATCGAAGAGGTGCGCAAAGCGCTGGACAAAGCCCGCCCCAAGCCGGGCAAGCTGCGCCATTGGATTACCGCCGGGATCGTGATGGCGCTTCTCGCGCTCGCGATATTCTGGCTGCCCGGCGCGCTGACGCGGCAAACCCTCGCCGTCGTGCCCCAAACCAAACGGGTTGAAATCGGCGCGGCGATGCTGGGCTATATCCAGACAGAAAACGGCAGTCTCTGCCGGGAGCCGCGCGCGACGGCGGCCGCGGCGCAGCTGGCACAACGGCTGTTCGGGGCAGAGACGGACACCCAGATCATCGTGGTGCCCGATCTGGCGCAAGGTTCTGTCGCGATCCCCGGACGCATCATCCTGTTGGACAGTGGCGTGCTGACACTGTCTGACGATCCCGCCGTCGCTGCCGGCTATATTCTGGCAGCGCGTGCGACAGCACAGGATCATGACCCGCTGGATGCGCTGTTACAGCGTGCCGGTCTGCGCACAACATTTCGCCTGCTGACCACAGGCGAGGTTCCGGCAGAGATATTGCAGGAAAACGCGCAGGCGATTGTCGCAGCGGCACCCCCAATTGCGGACCCTGCAAGCATGGATCGGGTATTTGCCGCAGCCCGTGTGCCGATGGGTCCCTACCTTGCGACCCGCATGGCCCCGGGCGAAACTGTGCCCCGTGCAGCGGCAGCACCGGACGCCCCAGCGATCCTCAACGACAGTGACTGGGTGCGACTGCAAAATATTTGCAATCGCTGACGCCGGAAAGATCCGACGCTACTTCGTGCCAAACATCCGGTCGCCCGCATCACCAAGACCCGGCACGATATAGCCTTTTTCATTCAGCTTTTTGTCAATCGCGGCGGTAACAATCGGCACATCCGGGTGGGCCTCTTTCATCCGCGCGATCCCTTCGGGGGCTGCCAGCAGGCAAAGGAACCGAATATTGGTCGCCCCAGCCTTCTTCAGCAGGTCGATAGCAGCGGCCGAGGAATTACCGGTCGCCAACATCGGATCAACGGCGATCACCAGCCGGTCTTCAAGTTCGGTCGGAACCTTGAAGTAATACTGCACCGGCTGAAGCGTTTCCTCGTCCCGATAAAGGCCGACAAAGCCGACACGGGCCGAAGGCACCAATTCCAAAATCCCGTCCAGCAGACCGTTCCCCGCCCGCAAGATCGACACCAGAGCGAGCTTTTTACCATCCAGCACTGGCGCATCCATTGGCTGCAACGGCGTATCGATCCGCCTTGTCGTCATCGGCAATTCGCGCGTCACCTCATAGGCCAGCAACTGGCTGATTTCGCGCAGAAGCTGCCGAAAGACTGCCGTGGAAGTATCCTGCTGCCGCATCAGGGTCAGCTTGTGCTGCACCAGCGGGTGGGTAACATGGGTGACGTGTTCGGTCATGGGGCAGGCTCCAGTCGTTTGGCCACGCGGGCCCGTGTTTTATCATCACAGAATGCGGCGGCAAGAGCGGTGTTGTTCAGCGCCGTGAAATCATCCACGTCCCAGCCAAACGTCTTATGCAGCATGTCGTATTCTGCGGTCATGGTTGTGTGAAAAAAGGGCGGGTCATCGGTCGAAACCGTCACCTTCACCCCGGCATCCCGCAGCTTTGCAATGGGATGGCTTGCCCAGCCACCCACCGCTTTCAGCACAACGTTAGAGCCAGGGCACACCTCTAGCACGATCTCTTTTTCGGCGATTTCCGCCATCAGCGCCGGATCATCTGCCGCGCTGATCCCGTGGCCGATCCGTTCAACGCCCAGATCGCGGATTGTGTCGGCCACCATATCAGGACCGCCCCATTCGCCCGCATGGCAGGTCAGCCGCAATCCGGCCTCGCGCGCCATGTCAAAGCTGTAGGCGTAGTCACCGGGCCGTCCGACCATCTCACCCCCGGCCATGCCGTAGCCGGTGATGAATGATCCTTTGGTTTCTGCCGCGCAACGCGCCGCTGGCTTGGATGCATCCGGCCCAAAATGACGAATACCCGTGACAATACCTTTCAGCGTGATGCCCAGCTTCTCTTCTGCTTCAAGCGCGGCATCCTCCATCGCAGCAAGGTAATCCCGCCACGCGCTCAGATCGCCACCGCCGCAAAAATCGGGCGAGACGAAGGTCTCCATATAAACAACGCCATGGCTGGCGGTTTCTTCCAGCACGGCCATGGTCAGGCGCCGGAAATCCTCGGGGTTTTGCAACGTGGTGCAGGCCGCCTCGTAAACCTGAAGAAAGTGGTCGAAATCGCGGAAGGCATAGCCACCGTCCGGCGCAAAGATCTTGCTGATGTCGATCTTCTTTTCTGCGGCCAGACCTTTGATAAAGGATGGCGGCGCGCAGCCCTCCAGATGGGTATGCAGTTCAGCCTTGGGGATTGCGCGAAAGGTCATAGAAAACTGGTTCCTTCACCATTGTAAGGCACATCAAGATGATCGGCGATGCTGGCGGCCACATCGGTAAACGCCACCTGCCCCAATGTCCGCGCCCCGATCCCATACACCAGCACCGGAACCCGTTCGCGGGTGTGATCCGTGCCAATCCATGTCGGGTCATTGCCATGATCAGCCGTTACGATCAACAGATCATCCGCGCGCAATTTGGGCAGCAGCTTTCCTAATGCGCCGTCGAACCATTGCAGATGATCCGCATAGCCCTTTGGGTCGCGCCGGTGGCCGTATTCGCTGTCAAATTCCACCAGATTGGCAAAGACCAGCGCCCTATCAGCCGCCGTATCCACCAGATCATTCACATGGTCCATCAGCACCGCGTCGCGCCCTTTGCGCAGATCATCAATCCCGCGCATGGAAAAAATATCGCCGATCTTGCCCACAGCATAAACCTTGCACCCGGCGTCGTGCACATAGTCGCAGATGGTCGGTGATGGAGGCGCGATAGCGAAATCCTTGCGATTGCCGGTGCGGCTGAAACTGCCAACATCGCCCACAAAGGGCCGCGCGATGACCCGGCCGACCTTCATTGCGTGCAGCGTGGGGGCAAGGTCTTTGCAAAGCTGCAATAACCGGTCCAGCCCAAATGCCTCTTCATGTGCCGCAATCTGAAGCACGCTATCGGCAGAAGTATAGCAGATCGGCCAGCCAGTTTTCAGGTGTGCTTCGCCCTCATCCTCGATGACCTTAGTGCCAGAGGCGTGGCGATTGCCCAGAATGCCGTCGATGCCTGCTTTCGCGCATATTTCAGCGGTCAGATCGGGCGGAAAGGCCGGATCAGTGTCCGGAAAAACCTGCCATTCCCACGGCACCGGCACGCCCGCCAGTTCCCAATGGCCCGATGGGGTATCCTTACCGGGCGAGATTTCCGTGGCCGCCCCCCATGCGCCAGTGGGTGTGCCCCCCAGCCCCGGCGCATCCAATCCAGAGGCAAGCTGCACCGCAGCCCCCAACCCCAAGGCATCCAAAACAGGCACGTTCAACCCGGCGGTCTGCGCGATATGCCCCACTGTGTTCGCACCCGTATCAGGGACGTCGCCGTTAAAGAACATCTGCGCATCGGGCGCACCACCGATGCCGACGCTGTCGATCACGATTAGAAAGGCGCGGGGCATCAGGTGATCCTTTCGATGATCAGCGGGCCGGTTTCAGGCGCATCGCCAATCCTAATGGCAGCCTGCACAGCGCGGGCGGCTTTGTCTGCAGCGTCTTTGGTCGCAGCATGTACGGTGCAAAGGCGCGCGCCTTGGTCGATTTTCTCGCCAAGGCCAACCATATCGGTGAAACCCACGGCAGGGTCAATCCGGTCGGTTTCCACCCGGCGGCCACCGCCAAGGGCAACCACGGCAAGGCCCAATGCCTCTCCATCAATCGCGCTGATATGCCCTGCCTCTGGCGCGGCGACTGCGTTGACAACAGGCGCTTTGGGTAGATGTGTGTGCCAATCCTCGGCCATGTCAGGCGGGCCACCAAGGGCAGCGACCATCTTTGCAAAACGCTCCATCGCCGCACCAGAGCTGATCGCCTCTTCCACCTGTCCGGTCGCGGATGCATCATCCGCGCCCTGCATCACCAGCAACCGCGCGCCGAGGGCCACGGTCAGATCGTGCAACCGCGGCGCGGCCAGCTTGTTGCCCGACAGGATTTCCATACAGACCGCCACCTCAACCGCGTTGCCCAGTGCTGGGGCCAGCGGTTCGTTCATATCGGTGATCAGCGCCTCTGTGCGGCAGCCTGCACCGTTTGCCGTATCGACCAGCGCCCGAGCCAGCGCGCGCGCCTCCTGCGGTGTTTTCATGAACGCACCAGACCCGCATTTGACATCAAGGATCAGGCTCTCTAACCCTGCGGCAAGCTTTTTTGACAGGATTGAGGCAGTAATCAGATCCGCGCTTTCGACTGTGGCGGTCACATCCCGGATCGCATATAGCCGCTTATCGGCAGGGGCAATCTGCCCCGTCGCCCCGACAATCGCGCAGCCCACATCACGCGTGATGCGACGCAGCTGATCCTCAGTTACGTTGATATTCAGCCCCGGAATGGCTTCCAGCTTGTCCAGCGTGCCGCCGGTGTGACCTAACCCACGGCCAGAGATCATCGGGACAAAAACACCACAAGCCGCCAAGGCAGGTGCAAGGATCAGTGACACGCAATCGCCCACGCCCCCGGTCGAATGCTTATCCAGCACAGGGCCCGGCAGATCCCAGCGCAGCACATCACCGCTGTCGCGCATCCCTTGGGTCAGGGCAACGCGTCCCTCGTCGCTTAGGCCGTTCAAACACACAGCCATCGCAAAGGCACCCGCCTGCGCATCACTGATTGCGCCATCGGCCAACCCCTTGGCGAACCACGTCAGTTCGGCACGATCAGGGGTTTGATGCTTGCGCAGCTTGGCAATGATCGCGCGGGCATCCATTGATCAAACCCGGCTCATATGGTCGGCGTCAAAAACCCCCGGCAGCAACGCGGCAACCGTGGTTTCCTGCGTGACGCCATCAAGCGTCGTCAAAATGACCTTCACTTCGCCCTTTGCGAATTCAGCGATCTTTTGACGGCAACCACCACAGGGGCTGATCGGTTTCGGGCAATCCGCAATCACAGCGATTTCGGCAATCTCGTTGTCCCCAGCTGCGACCATGGCGGCAATCGCCCCGGCTTCGGCGCAAGTACCTTCGGGATAGGCGATATTTTCCACGTTGCAGCCTGCATAGACGGCACCCGATGTGGCCCGCAGCGCGGCACCCACCTTGAAATTCGAATAAGGCGCATGGGCGTTTTCACGCACTTCGCGGGCAGTGTCGATCAGGGACATGAAACCTCCGGCAAATTCAGGTCTCGCCAGAGTGCTGATTTGGAAACCGGTTTGCAAGAGCCCGCAGAACCTTAGCGCGAGCCCTCGAAAATAGCGGCACAGTGGCAGACACAGCCTTAGTTACGACTGGTCCAAATTTCGAACTGGTGATCCGATGCTGGATTGAATCCTGCATCAGACAAGTCCCTTACCTTCAATGCACCGACATCTGTCCAATCCACATGTCCAGCGAATTGCCGCGCCAGTTCCAGCGCAACTGTTTCGTCAGCCTCGTTGAAATAGCGGACCTCGTTCAACCCCGCCGCAATCGCAAGGCGTTCGCCGCCCCGATCGGAGCCTTTCACTTGCCAGCCGGCCTCATTAAGAAGCTCGGCCGCAGCGACCACTTTTTCTCTCTCGATAGCACCGGCAAAGTGGATATAAACCGCATTCGCCGCAGGTGGCGTGTAGGGCGTTTCTGGAAGGATAACGTCTTCAGTCACAATCGCACCACCGGGCAAGGCGCGCGGGCGGCTCACCACCTGCGGCTCCACTGGCGCAGCCAGCGCGACGTTAATGAGCTCCGCCTCCTCCACCGCCTGCCGACCATATTCTGCGCTCAACCCGCAGCCCTGCTGAAACGGATTTGCGAGGCAGGCCGCCCGCGCAACAGGCGGGGTGAAGCGATCAGCGAGTACAAGCTGGGTTACACCCAGCAGGCAATACACTGTCGCCACGCCACCTAAAACTTTGCCCGCGACGCGCCCAATATAAGATCCACGCAAGGCACCGAGCAGGATGATCGCCACTGCCGCGCCCAGCACAACCTTTCCGATCAGCCAGACAAAGGCCTGAAGCCCATCAGCTGAAACCCCCGTCTTTGTCGCCATGATGGCGGAAAAAAGCACTGCCAGCCCAGCAGCAATGTACAGCCCGATATCCCTATCAGCATTGAAAATCTGCACCATGATCCACTTCAGCCAACCAATGGGCTGATCGTCGTTTGCATCAACGTTTGACATAATAGCATCCTATCGAAATGTAGTGGGATTATGCCACAAAGCCCTAGGTTGCGCAAAGTAAGGCTAGCCTTACCGCCACGACGACGGCCCGGTTAGAACACCGGCGATTGCAATCGGAACCAGTAACGACGACTTGCGTTATCACACCAAAGGAGACCGATCATGGCCACACCCCCCAAAACTGTTCTGGATGAACCCGCAGCCTCTACCCCGCACGATCCGGATGCACCGATGACCGGCGATCAGGCCGATCTGCTGCGCGTGCTGTGTGAAAATGCGGGCGAGCCTTATAATGCCTCCTTAACCCAAGGTCATGCGCTGGAACGGATTGAAGCGCTGCGGCGGCACCTGAATCGGAATCAGAACCTCTGATCAACTGTAAGGAATTCAAAAATTCCTATCGCATAGCGGCACCTATTGATAAATGTTGTGTAAACGGCCCGTATAGCGCCCGCTCAACGTAAGGTTCTGCGCATGCATCTTGCTTTCTTGCACACAGGCGATGTTCATGTGGCACGGTTCGATGCGGTGCTGGATACGCTTGCACCGCAGACGACACGCCGACACCATGTGGCGCCTGAACTGCTGGAACGCGCCCGACGGAATGGGATTGATGCGTCTCGCGCCGAAACCATTGCGATCCTGCAAGGATTGGCCAGCGCAGACGCGGTCATCTGCAGCTGTTCAACCTTGGGACCGCTGACAGATGAAGCGGCGGCGCATCATCCGCATATTATCCGGATAGATCGGCCAATGATGGATGCGGCTTGCGCCCACGGAGCGCGCGTTCTCGTCGCGCTTTGTCTGGAAAGCACCCGCGAAGCCACCATGGCTGTGCTTGACGAATGTGCCGCCCGGCAGGGCATAACTATCAGCCCGCAGGTGGTGATCGCCTCAAATGCCTGGACCGCGTTCGAGGCTGGGAATATGGCAGACTATGCCGATGAAATCGCCGCTGCCATCCGGCAATCTATCGCGCAGCAACCCGCAGATTGCATCGTTCTCGCGCAGGCCTCAATGGATGTGGCGGCAGAGAAACTGACCGATCTGGGGGTGCCCGTGCTGACGTCACCGCGCGCAGCGGTCCAGCACGCGCTCGCAATCGCCGCAGAGTGAGCCAATTGCAACGCAACCCGATCCGTGCTTAATCACATGCACAGCTTCCCGCACGAAGAAATGGTTTAACGTTAAACCATATTGAGAGGACCGGATGACAGACGACGCCAAGAAAGGGCTGCGGCAGGCCGCGCTCGACTATCACCAGTTCCCAAAACCCGGCAAACTCGAAATTCGTGCGACTAAGCCACTGGCCAACGGACGTGATCTTGCCCGCGCTTATTCTCCCGGCGTGGCCGAGGCATGTTTGGAGATTAAGTCAGACGCCAAAACCGCCCGCGACTATACTGCACGGGGCAATTTGGTGGCGGTGGTCACGAATGGCTCTGCCGTGCTGGGGCTTGGCAATATTGGCGCGTTGGCGTCCAAGCCGGTGATGGAAGGCAAAGCCGTCCTGTTCAAGAAATTCGCCAATATTGACTGTTTCGACATCGAATTGAACGAACCGGACCCCGAAAAGCTGGCCGATATCGTCTGCGCGCTGGAACCAACCTTTGGCGCGATCAACCTCGAAGATATTAAAGCGCCTGACTGTTTCATCGTGGAAAAGCTTTGCCGGGAACGGATGAACATCCCGGTCTTCCACGATGACCAGCACGGCACGGCCATCGTCGTCGGCGCGGCGGCCACCAATGCGCTGCGCGTGGCGGGTAAGGCGTTCGCGGATATCAAAATCGTCTCAACCGGCGGTGGTGCGGCGGGCATCGCCTGCCTGAACATGCTGCTCAAACTTGGCGTGAAACGCGAAAATGTCTGGCTCTGCGATATCGAAGGGCTGGTCTATGAAGGCCGTGAAACGGATATGACCCCGCAAAAGGCCGAATATGCGCAAGGCACGACACCGGCGACATTGGATGATGTCATCGCCGACGCTGATCTGTTCCTTGGCCTTTCCGGCCCCGGCGTTCTGAAACCCGAAATGGTTGCCAAAATGGCCGCCCGCCCGATCATCTTTGCCCTTGCCAACCCCAATCCGGAAATCGACCCGGAGGAGGCGCGCGCCGTGAACCCTGATGCGATCATCGCCACAGGCCGCAGCGATTTTCCCAATCAGGTCAATAACGTGCTGTGTTTCCCATTCATTTTTCGTGGCGCACTCGATGCTGGCGCGACAGAGATCAATGACGAGATGAAAATTGCCTGCGTCGAAGGCATCGCCGCCCTCGCCCGTGCGACCACCAGCGCCGAAGCCGCCGCCGCCTATCAGGGCGAGCAAATGACATTCGGCGCGGACTACCTGATCCCAAAACCCTTTGACCCGCGCCTGATGGGTGTTGTTGCCAGCGCCGTGGCCGGGGCGGCCTGTACCACCGGCGTCGCCACCCGTCCGATTGACGACATGCCCGCCTATAAGGCGCGGCTTGATCGCTCTGTCTTTAAATCGGCCATGATCATGCGGCCCGTCTTTGACGCCGCGCGCACTGCTGAACGCACAATTGTCTTTGCCGAAGGCGAGGATGAGCGCGTGCTGCGGGCCAGCCAAGCCATCATGGAAGAAACCACCGACACACCGATCCTGATCGGGCGGCCAGAGGTGATCGAACGGCGCTGCGAACGTGCAGGGCTGAAAATCCGCCCCGGCATTGATTTCAGCATCGTGAACCCGGAAAACGACCCGCGTTACCGCGACTACTGGGAAACCTATCACAAGCTGATGGCGCGGCGCGGCGTGACTCCCGATCTGGCCAAAGCGATCATGCGCACCAATACCACCGCCATTGGCGCGGTGATGGTCCATCGGGGCGAGGCTGACAGCCTGATTTGCGGCACGTTCGGCCAGTATCTGTGGCACTTGAAATACGTGAACCAGATTCTGGGAACAGAGCAATATCACCCGGTTGGCGCGCTTTCACTGATGATCCTCGAAGACGGGCCGCTCTTCATTGCCGACACGCAGGTGCATCCGGAACCGACACCGGAACAGATCGCCGAAACGGTGATCGGCGCGGCGCGGCACGTGCGTCGCTTCGGGATGGACCCGAAGATCGCGCTTTGCTCTCATAGTCAGTTTGGCAACCTTGATTGCGACACGGGCCGCCGGATGCGGGCAGCGATGGAGATCCTCGACAGCGCGCCGCGTGACTTTGCCTATGAGGGCGAAATGCATGTGGATTCCGCGCTTGATGTGGAACTGCGCAACCGAGTCTTTCCCGAAGCGCACCTGCCCGGAGCGGCCAACACGCTGGTCTTTGCCAACACCGACGCGGCCTCAGCCGTGCGCAATGCGCTCAAGATGAAGGCGGGCGGACTAGAGGTCGGCCCGATCCTGATGGGCATGGGGAACCGCTGCCATATCGTGACACCGTCGATCACGGCACGCGGGTTGCTCAATATGTCCGCGCTGGCGGGCACACCTGTCGCGCATTACGGCTGAACAAAACGGGGTGGCCTTACGGCGACCCCGCCCTTTCGCTTTCAGGTAGGGAGACAGGGGTAAGAACCCCTATTTTTTCGACGCTGATTTGATCGAAACCGCCGACGGCGCTGGTGTGGGCGCAGCCGGTTGCTTTTTCTTCTTGGGGGATTTGCCTTGCTTATCCATGGCATGTTGTCCTGTGAGTCGGAGGCGGCACAATGCCACCTCACAGCAGTCACCTTATTCGCAATGGAAACAATGGCAAATCAAATCTTCGTTTCATAGCATTTGAAAAATCCGTCTGTCTGGGCTTGAAAAACAACCAACACAACACCTCGCAAATCTGTCAATTTCTTTGCAGCGCAAACCAACCGAAAGCACTCATGTCTTGCCCACCGCCCGCCGCGCGCTTATCCCTTGAGCATTGTTTGTTTTGGGAGGAGCAGCATGACATATGCGGAGGTATATGCCACCTGGCAGAACGACCCGGAAGGGTATTGGATGGACCAGGCCAAGGCGATCGACTGGGTCACTGCCCCGACCAAGGCGCTGGATGATAGCAAAGCCCCGCTTTACCGCTGGTTCACGGATGCAGAGGTTAACACCTGCTACAACGCCGTTGACCGCCACGTCGCGAATGGCTGCGGCGACCAGCCTGCCATCATCTATGACAGCCCCGTCACAGACACCAAGCAAACGATCACCTATGCCGCACTACTGACCCGCGTATCGTCGCTCGCCGGGGCCTTGCGGGCCAAGGGCGTGGGCAAAGGCGACCGGGTCATTATCTACATGCCAATGGTGCCAGAGGCGCTGGAGGCAATGCTCGCCTGCGCCCGTCTGGGGGCTATCCATTCGGTCGTCTTTGGCGGTTTCGCCGCCCATGAGCTGGCCGTGCGGATCGACGACGCAACCCCCAAAGCAATCATCGCCGGGTCCTGCGGGATCGAACCGGGCCGGATTGTGCACTACAAACCCCTACTGGACGGCGCGATTGAGGCGGCAACTCACAAGCCGGATTTCTGCGTGATCTTTCAACGCGATCAGGAACGTGCAACGCTGATCGAAGGGCGCGATTATGACTGGCACACCTTCCAGCAAGGCGTGGAACCTGCGGAATGCGTGCCTGTAAAAGGCGACCATCCTGCCTATATCCTTTATACCTCAGGCACCACAGGCGCGCCTAAGGGTGTCGTGCGGCCCACTGCGGGCCATCTGGTAGCGCTGAACTGGACCATGAAATCCATCTATAATGTCGATCCGGGTGATGTATTCTGGGCGGCTTCGGATGTGGGCTGGGTCGTGGGCCATTCCTATATTTGCTACGCCCCCCTGATCCACGGCAACACCACCGTGGTGTTCGAGGGTAAACCAGTGGGCACCCCCGATGCGGGCACCTTCTGGCGGGTGATCGAAGAACACAACGTGCGCTCTTTCTTCACAGCCCCGACCGCGTTCCGCGCGATCAAACGCGAAGACCCGCAAGGCGACATGATCAAGGATTACGATATTTCGTGCCTCCGCGCGCTTTACCTCGCGGGGGAACGGGCGGACCCGGACACGATCCAATGGGCCCAGCGGGTCATGGGCGTGCCCGTATATGACCACTGGTGGCAGACAGAAACCGGCTACACCATCGCAGGAAACCCCGCAGGGATTGAGCCGCTCCCGGTCAAGATCGGCTCCCCCACTGTGGCGATGCCCGGCTTTGACGTGCAGATCCTTGATGAAGGTGGCAACCCGGTAAAGGCCGGAGAGTTGGGCGCAATAGCAGTAAAACTCCCCCTGCCCCCTGGCACGCTGCCCACGCTCTGGAATGCCGAAGACCGTTTCGTGAAAAGCTACCTGACAACTTTCCCCGGCTACTATGAAACCGGCGATGCAGGGATGATCGACGAAGACGGTTACCTTTACATCATGGCCCGCACCGATGACGTGATCAACGTGGCCGGGCACCGCCTGTCCACCGGCGGTCTGGAAGAGGTGCTGGCCAACCATCCGGACGTCGCCGAATGCGCGGTGATCGGGGTAAGCGATGCGCTCAAGGGCCAGTTGCCGCTGGGCTTTATCTGCCTGAACAAGGGCTGCGAACGGTCGCACGCAGAGATCGCAGCAGAGGTGGTCAAATCCGTGCGCGACACCATCGGGCCGGTGGCTGCATTCAAACTCCTTGCCGTGGTGAACCGACTGCCCAAGACACGGTCCGGCAAGATTTTGCGGGCAACCATGGTCAAGATCGCAGACGGGGAACCGTTCAAAATGCCCGCCACGATTGACGACCCCGCAGTCCTAGACGAAATCAAAGAGGCGCTGGTTCCGCTCGGCTATGGCAGGAGCTAATCGTGCAGGCTATCAGTTAATTGCTGCAACCAAGCTTGCATTTGCTTGGCATCCTCAACGCTTTCGAACAATGCCGGGATCACTCCGACTGCGCGTCCAATGGGCCAGCCTGGATGTGTCAGGCCGAAACCGAACGGTTGGACTGTGTTATCGTCAAGAAGCGAACCAATTTGGACAGCATCATACTTGCGCCCCGGATACAGCAAAAACGCATATCTTGCCTCGAACGGAAACGATAAAAGGTATCTGCGTGACGCAGTTCTATAATTTCCGCCGCGCCGCACGATGTAGGCGCAATTTTCTGTAACCGCATAAAAAAGATTACTCATCACATAGGCGCGCGATGACGCTTTGAACCAGAAGAACGCGAAGCCTGCTGTAGTCAAGATAAACAAGCATGAATAAGCGAGAATTGCGTTTGCGACCGAAGCGTGGTCGGCAAGCAAACCCGCCGTCCAGACGATTACACCGCCAACGAGCATACTGCGGTAATAGACGAGTTCCTGCCCCTCGAATTCCCAGAAGTCACGGCCGTGATCCGGTCGCCCAACCCAGAGCACCTTTTCATCGCCCGCGAAGACGTCGTCCCAAATGGGATCAAGTTCCCTGTGTGGAATCGGTGGACCTATCACGCTGGTCGGACCCGATGAATTGAACGTACAAAGGACAATGACATAGCATGCCTCACGCAAATTGTTCCCTGATCAACCTTTCCTCCAGCCCATGGCCCGGATCAAACAAGATCCGATGGGCCACTTCCGGCGCAGAATGTATCTCGACGCTGGCCACATTGCGCACCGACTTGCCGTCCGCCTCTGCCATCACCGGGCGCTTGGCCGGGTCGATCACATCCAGCCGCACCACAGCGCCCTTGGGCAGCAGCGCCCCACGCCAACGGCGGGGACGAAAGGCAGAAACCGCCGTCAGCGCCAAAACATCCGACCCGATGGGCAGGATCGGACCATGCGCAGAGTAGTTATAGGCGGTTGACCCGGCAGGCGTTGATACCAGCGCCCCGTCGCAAACCAGTTCATTCATCCGCAGTTTGCCATCCACCGTGATCCGCAGCTTGGCCGCCTGCGGGCCACCGCGCAGCAGGCTAACCTCATTGATGGCCAGCGCTTCGTACATTTCACCATCGACGGTCAGCGCCGCCATGAAAAGCGGGTTGATGATCTCTTCCTCGGCAGCATCTAAACGCGCGCGCAGGTCGTCTTCTCCATATTCATTCATCAAAAAACCGACCGTGCCCCGGTTCATCCCATAGACCGGCACATCCAGCCCTTCTGTCGCATGCAGGGTCTGCAACATGAACCCGTCGCCCCCCAGCGCCACAATCACATCCGCATCCGCCGGCGAGACATCACCATACCGTTCGGACAGCAAGACAAGCGCTGCTTGGGCATTCGGCACAGGGCTGGCGGTAAAGGCAATCCGGGGGCGCAGCATCAAAGGTTTTCCTCAGGTTCCGATGATTTGTGCGGTGATCGCACCCGAAACGCAAGCCGCCGATACGAAACCTTCATGACGCGCTCATAAACATCTTGGTCGTTTTGACACTTCTGAACCCCCGCCCATTGCGCTATCAGGGCGCAAACACAGCGCTTTCCAAGGGGATTTATCCATGAATGTCACCGTACGCGACAGCGGCTTTTTCACCGAAAAGCTCGACACCCGCGATCCTGAAATCCACGCTGCCATGCAGGCAGAACTGAAACGTCAGCGCAAAGAGATTGAGCTGATCGCCTCGGAAAACATCGTTTCTGCCGCTGTAATGGAAGCGCAGGGCGGCGTGATGACCAATAAATACGCCGAAGGCTACCCGGGGCGCCGCTACTACGGCGGGTGCGAACATGTGGACGTAGCCGAAAATCTGGCAATCGACCGCGCCAAGCAGCTTTTCGGCTGTGATTTCGCCAACGTGCAGCCCAATTCAGGATCGCAAGCCAACCAAGGCGTGTTTCAGGCGCTGCTACAGCCTGGCGACACGATCCTTGGCATGTCGTTGGATGCAGGCGGCCACCTGACCCACGGGGCGAAGCCCAACCAGTCGGGCAAATGGTTCAATGCCGTACAATATGGCGTACGCCAACAAGACAGCCTGCTGGATTACGATGAAGTTGCGCGACTCGCGACCGAATATCAGCCAAAAATGATCATCGCCGGTGGGTCCGCCATTCCGCGCATCATCGATTTTGCCCGGATGCGCGAGATTGCCGATAGCGTCGGGGCTTACCTGCTGGTCGACATGGCGCATTTCGCAGGACTGGTTGCCGCAGGGCTCTACCCCTCGCCGTTTCCGCATGCGCATGTGGCCACGACCACGACACACAAAACGCTGCGCGGGCCGCGCGGCGGCATGATCCTGACCAATGACGAAGCGATGGCAAAGAAATTCAACTCTGCCATCTTCCCCGGCATTCAGGGCGGGCCGCTAATGCATGTGATCGCCGGTAAGGCCGTAGCCTTTGGCGAGGCGCTGCGCCCCGAATTCAAAAGCTACCAAGAACAGGTGGTCAAGAACGCTCAGGCCTTGGCTGATCAGCTGATGAAAGGCGGGCTTGATATCGTCACCGGCGGCACCGACAGCCATGTCATGCTGGTCGATCTGCGCCCCAAAGGCGTGAAGGGCGACGCGACCGAAAAGGCATTGGGCCGCGCCCATATCACTTGCAACAAAAACGGCATCCCCTTTGACCCCGAAAAACCGACCGTCACCTCTGGCGTGCGTCTTGGGTCGCCCGCAGGTACGACTCGCGGCTTCGGAGAGCCCGAATTCCGCCAGATCGCAGATTGGATCGTCGAAGTGACCGATGGGCTGGCGGCGAATGGGGAAGAGGGCAATGCCGCGGTCGAGGCAAAGGTCAAAGCCGAGGTTGAGGCGCTTTGCGACAAGTTCCCGATCTATTCGGAAATGTAAGGCACGATAACGCCCAATTCTAAGTTCCGCGCATCGTAAGCATCTGAGAGTGCACGATTTCTGCACAAACCGCGCTTTAAATCTGATGGTCTGGTTCATATACCGCAGGTTATGAACCAGACCAGACTATATGAACGGCGCATGGGGCGATGGTTGCGCAGGCGCGTGCCCGCAGCGCTTGCCGAATTCATCCTTTTTACCGCCAAACAAGCTTGGGCCTGCCTGTTCGGGGCCAGTTTGCTGGCGGCGATTATCGGCACGAAACTGTTTTGGCAAAGCGACTGGCCATTGGCACGCTATGACGCACTGTTTCTCTTCGCACTTGCCCTGCAGGCGATCTTTTTGCGGTTCAATCTGGAAACCTGGGCCGAGGCACGTGCGATCCTGATCTTTCACCTGACCGGCACGGCGATGGAGTGGTTCAAAGTCAGCGCGGGATCATGGGTCTATCCCGAAGCCGCATTCTTTAAAATCTACGGCGTGCCGCTGTTTTCGGGGTTCATGTATGCCTCTGTCGGCAGCTATATGGCGCGGGTCATTCGGCTGTTTGACATGCAGTTCGCACCCTTCCCGCCGATGGCGGTGCACTTCGGTCTGGCCATATGCGTCTATGTCAATTTTTTCGCACATCACTTCATCTGGGATGCGCGGTACATCCTCTTTGCGGCGACGCTTGTTTTTTATGTGCGGACGCGCATCTGGTTTCGCATCGGGCAAAGCTGGTATTGGATGCCACTGCCGGTCGCCGCTGGGTTTTCCAGTATTTTCCTATGGTTGGCCGAGAATATCGGCACGCTCACCGGGACATGGATTTACAGCGGGCAAAGCCTGACCGAATTGGTTAGCATGGCCAAGCTTGGCTCGTGGTATCTGCTGCTTTACGTGGCATTTGCGACTGTAACGCTCGTGGATCGCAGCCCGGTCAGATATAGCCCCGTTGCACCAGCACGTAAGCCACCAGCACGACGGTCACGATCAGCACGATTGCGATCGAGGCAAGCATGTTCAACGCCTGGGTGATCCGACGCTCGCGCGGGTCGATATCTTCGAGATATAACTTGATGTTACGATAGGCCGTCTCTGTCTTGGTGGGGTCGACCATGCGCGCGAGTTTGGGGTTCTGCGTGATCTTGGCGCTTTCGATCAAATGCTTCGCATCACGCCGAATTCGGCGCGGCAAAAGACGCCCTGCGCGGCGTACCTGCGCAGGGAAATTGCGGCCCTTGATCCGTAGTTGGCTGATCATGAGGGCGCTGAGTTCGTCGAAGTGATCTTGCGGCAGAGTGCTCATGCCGTCCCGTTAGAATGCTTTGCAGAGTCGCTCAATCCTTCTGGTCATTTCGGCTTGCGAAGGGTTAGAACAGATGCATGTTGAACACGGTTTCTTATGACGGCCCCGACACCACGCCGCTGCTGATCGCCCATGGGCTTTATGGCTCTGCCCGTAATTGGGGTGTGATCGCGAAACGCCTGTCTGCGACCCGCCCGGTGGTCGCTGTCGATATGCGCAACCACGGTACAAGCCCTTGGTTTGAAACGCATTCTTATCCCGATATGGCGGCGGATTTGGCTGAGGTTATTGGCCAGCCGATGGATGTTTTGGGCCATTCGATGGGCGGCAAGGCCGCGATGGTGCTGGCTTTGCAGCACCCCGAAAAGGTCAACAGACTGGTCGTCGTCGATATTGCCCCGGTGACCTACACGCATACGCAAATGGGACCGCTAGAGGCGATGCGCGGGGTCGATCTGTCGTCGCTTACCAGCCGCGCTGATGCAAAGGAACAGCTGGGTGATCTGGAACCCGGCGTTTCGGATTTCCTATTGCAAAGCCTTGATATAAAAGAAAAATGCTGGCGCTTGAACCTTGATGTTCTCGCTAATGAAATGGACAAGATTATCGGCTTTCCCGAAATCTCAGGCCAGTTCGACGGGCCGGTACTGTTTTTATCCGGTGCTGATTCCGACTATGTACAGCGCGAACATCGCGACCGGATCAAGACGCTTTTCCCGCAGGCGAAATTTGCGAAAATTCCAGGGGCCGGTCATTGGCTGCATGCGGAAAAACCCCGCGAATGCGAAGCGGCTATCGCGACCTTTTTAAGCTAAAATCGCCGACCTGAAACGCGTCGGACTTCCATCGGACCAGCGTGCACGCATGATTGATGCATTCTTCATCACTTGGTCGATCCCGAAGCACGGCAATCTACCCAATGCTTGACAGAGGTACGTCGCCAGCGTGATGCTGATCACATTGGAGCATTCGATTAAAGCGTAATACGAAGAATCTGCATCAGCTAGTGCTGTCTGACATAAATGATTTCAAGATGTTAGCAGATACATCATGTCTCAGGTCTTTCGTCAAACGCCATAGACAAAAGGAAACTGCCATGTTGAACCCATTTGAGGTCTGGTCACCCGCGTTCTATGCGCCCTTTTCCGGCGATGTGACCCAAGAAATCACCCCGCGCATTCTGTCCCCTGATATCAAGGGCAGCCCCGTGATTGAACATCGGGTCCAGACCGAAGTTGCCAGTTACGGCAGACAGCTCGGCAAGGTGCTGGACGCGTTGATGCTGCTGGCGGCAAAGACTGAAACTCCTCTGCCTGAGATTTCGCAGCTTCTGACGGAAATCGAAGCGGTCAAACTGGATGCGAAAGAGGCACTACACGACGAAGCGCATGATGCGCTTTCCCGGTTGAAGGCGGTAGATGCTGATGCCCATGCCAAGCTGATCGCAGATCTTAAGGCCCATAATGCGAGTTAGCGGATTCTGTCAGTCACTGATGCAATGTGGTGTCCACAGATGTTGCGTTATACCAGCCATCCCCATGCAGATGCGCGGCGCGATTTTTTACCCTTGTCTGGCGCCGTGATTACACCTAATTTCGCCGCAACATGACGGGAGAACCGGCGACGCCGGTGCCGAAGGAGCAACCGCCCCGGAAACTCTCAGGCCCACGGACCGCCATGTAAGCGAAGACTCTGGAGAGTGGTGCAGCGCACCCGCCGAAGGGATAACGATCTCAGGCGAAAGGACAGAGGGGGCATCACGCGCATGGCTGCATGCGCCAAAGTGGTGCCGATTCTTGTTCCCTTGGGACATTCGGCCTGACAGCAAAGGGTCGAAAGATGTCTGATCTATTGGAAACACCGCTACATGATTTGCATGTGGAACTGGGGGCCAAGATGGTTCCCTTTGCCGGTTATGCCATGCCTGTCCAATACGGGCTTGGTGTGATGAAGGAACACCTGCACACCCGCGAAAAGGCCGGGCTGTTTGATGTCAGTCATATGGGTCAGGTGATTTTGCGCGGTGAAGACCCTGCCACAGCGCTGGAGCGTTTGATTCCGGTCGATATCGTCGGCTTGGCCGAGAACCGACAGCGATACGGGTTTTTTACCAATGACAGTGGCGGGATCATGGATGATCTGATGATCGCCAATCGCGGGGATCACCTGTTTGTGGTGGTCAACGCCGCCTGTAAAGGCGCGGATATCGCCCATATGAAGGCCAATCTTGAACCCGGCGTGACCGTGACCGAAATCACCGACCGTGCGCTGCTGGCCTTGCAAGGCCCTGCGTCAGAGGCGGTGCTGGCCGCATTGAATCCTACCGTCGCCGGTATGGCATTTATGGATGTGGCCACGGTGACCCTGAACGGCGCTGAGTGCTGGGTGTCCCGGTCCGGCTATACCGGCGAGGATGGATTTGAAATTTCCGTGCCTGCGGGCGATGCGGCCGCACTTGCCCGTGCCTTGCTGGCCCATGAAGACGTGGCACCGATTGGGCTGGGCGCGCGCGATTCGCTGCGGCTCGAAGCCGGGTTGTGCCTCTATGGGCATGACATTGATACTGACACCACGCCTGTGCAGGCCGCGCTGACATGGGCCATGCAAAAGGTGCGCCGACCTGGCGGTGCCCGCGCTTGCGGCTTTCCGGGGGCTGCGGCGATTGCGTCAGAGCTGGCCAAAGGTGTCGCCCGCAAACGTGTCGGCCTGCTGCCCGAAGGCCGCGCGCCCATGCGCGAAGGTGTCCCGATTTATGCTGATGCGGACGGCGACGCCCAGATCGGGGTGATCACCTCAGGCGGGTTTGGCCCGACTGTCGGCGGCCCTGTCGCGATGGGCTATGTCGCTAGTGCGCAAGCCCAACCGGGCACCGTGCTTTATGGTGAATTGCGGGGCAAGCGCCTGCCCCTGACCGTAACCAAACTGCCGTTCACACCGGCCAATTTTAAACGCTAGAACAGGAAGTACCCATGAAATTCACTGAAGAGCACGAGTGGCTGCGCCCCGAAGACGATCTGATCGTGGTCGGCATCACCGAACATGCCACCACACAGCTGGGCGATATTGTGTTTATCGAACTGCCCGAAGTCGGCACAACGGTCTCCAAGGATGACGAGGTCGTCGTGATCGAAAGCGTCAAGGCGGCGTCAGACATTCTGGCCCCGCTGGACGGTGAAATTATCGAGGTGAATGACACCCTTGCCGACAATCCCGCCCGCGCCAATGAGGATGCGATGGGCGATGGCTGGTTCTTTAAAATCCGGCCCTCTGATCCGTCGCAGATGGACGAGTACATGGATGAAGCCACCTATAACAAGCTGATCGCATAAGGACCCGCGTCATGCCGTTTACCCCCACCGATTATCTCCCCTACGATTTCGCCAATCGCCGTCATATCGGCCCCTCGCCCGCTGAGATGGCCGAGATGCTCAAGGTGGTGGGGGCGGCAGACCTGAACGCCCTGATCGACGATACCCTACCCAAAGGTATCCGCCAAAAAGAGCCGCTGGATTTCGGCAAGCCCAAATCAGAGCGTGAATTGCTGCATCATATGCAGGTGACGGCCCGCAAGAACAAGGTTCTGACCTCGCTCATCGGTCAAGGCTATCATGGCACCGTCACCCCGCCTGCGATCCAGCGCAATATTCTGGAAAATCCCGCCTGGTACACGGCCTATACCCCCTATCAGCCTGAAATTTCCCAAGGTCGTCTTGAGGCGCTGCTGAACTTTCAGACGATGGTGTCTGATCTGACAGGGCTTGAGATCGCCAATGCGTCTCTGCTGGATGAGGCCACCGCCTGCGCCGAGGCGATGACCATGGCGCAGCGCGTGTCGAAATCGAAGGTGAAGGGTTTCTTTGTCGACGAAAACTGCCATCCGCAGAATATCGCGGTGATGAAAACCCGCGCCGCCCCGCTGGGGATCGAGATTACCGTGGGCAACCCCGATGATCTGGACGCGGATGCGGTCTTTGGCGCGATCTTTCAGTATCCGGGCACCCACGGTCATCTGCGTGACTTCACCCCCGAAATCGCCGCCCTGCATGGTGCCAAGGCGATTGGGATTATCGCCGCGGACCCGATGGCACTGACCCTCCTGAAAGAGCCCGGCGCAATGGGGGCAGATATCGCTGTCGGTTCTACCCAGCGCTTTGGTGTGCCGGTGGGCTATGGCGGCCCACATGCGGCTTATATGGCGACGAAACAGGCCTATGCCCGGTCGATGCCCGGCCGTATTGTCGGCGTTTCCATTGATAGCCACGGCAACCGCGCTTACCGTCTGTCGCTGCAAACCCGCGAACAGCATATCCGACGGGAAAAGGCGACGTCAAATGTCTGTACAGCGCAGGCGCTATTGGCGGTGATGGCGGGCTTTTATGCGGTGTTTCACGGCCCCGATGGGCTGCGCGCCATTGCCCAGCGCATTCACCGCAAGACTGCACGCCTCGCCGAAGGCCTGAAAGAACGCGGGTTTGAGGTCCGCCCAGCGGCGTTTTTCGACACGATCACGGTTGAGGTGGGCTTGCTCCAACGCGGTGTCCTGCAAGCGGCGGTGAACGAAGGCATCAACCTGCGCCCCGTGGGCACGACCAAGATCGGCATCACGCTCGACGAGCGTACCCGCCCCGCCACGATCGAGGCGGTTTGGCGCGCCTTTGGTATCGAACGCGCCGACAAGGATTACACCCCGCATTACAGCATGCCCGAAAAGCTGATCCGCACCAGCGCGTTTCTGACCCATCCGGTGTTCCACATGAACCGGGCGGAGACCGAGATGATGCGCTATATGCGCCGCTTGGCCGACCGTGATCTGGCGCTGGACCGGGCGATGATCCCGCTGGGGTCCTGTACGATGAAACTGAACGCAGCGGCTGAAATGATGCCTGTCACATGGGATGAGTTTTCGCTGCTCCACCCCTATTGCCCTGCCGATCAGGCGGCCGGCTATCACGAGATGATTGATGATCTGTCGGCAAAGCTATGCGATATCACCGGCTATGCCGCGATTTCCATGCAGCCCAATTCGGGGGCGCAGGGGGAATATGCGGGGCTCTTGACCATTGCCGCCTATCACCGGGCCAATGGCGAAGGGCATCGTAATGTCTGCCTGATCCCGATGTCCGCGCATGGCACCAACCCGGCCAGCGCTCAGATGGTGGGCTGGAAAGTCGTGCCGGTCAAATCCGCCGCCAATGGTGATATTGATCTGGATGATTTCCGCGCCAAGGCCACGGCCCATGCCGACACGCTGGCGGGCTGTATGATCACCTATCCGTCCACCCACGGTGTGTTCGAGGAAACGGTGACAGAGGTCTGCCAGATCACCCATGACCACGGCGGGCAGGTCTATATTGATGGGGCCAATATGAACGCGATGGTGGGTCTGTCCCGTCCCGGCGATCTGGGCGGGGACGTCAGCCACCTGAACCTGCACAAGACGTTCTGCATCCCGCATGGCGGCGGTGGCCCCGGCATGGGACCGATTGGTGTGAAAGAACATCTGGTGCCACATTTGCCGGGTGATCCAAATACCGGCACAGGGGCTGTGTCGGCGGCAGCCTTTGGGTCCCCTTCCCTGTTGCCGATTTCATGGGCCTATTGCCTGATGATGGGAGGCGACGGGCTGACGCAAGCGACGCGGGTGGCCATCCTGAATGCGAACTACATCGCAACGCGGCTGCAAGGTGCGTTTGACGTGCTTTACAAAGGGCCGTCAGGTCGTGTGGCCCATGAATGCATCATCGACACCCGCCCCTTTGCCGATAGCGCAGGGGTCACCGTCGATGATATCGCCAAGCGGCTGATTGATTGCGGATTTCACGCCCCGACCATGAGCTGGCCAGTCGCGGGCACTTTGATGATTGAACCCACCGAAAGTGAAACCAAGGCCGAGCTGGATCGGTTCTGCGATGCGATGCTGGCGATCCGGGCTGAGATTGCGCAGATCGAAGAAGGCGAGATCGACACGGCAAACAACCCGCTGAAGAACGCACCACATACGATGGAAGATCTGGTCAAGGATTGGGACCGGCCCTATAGCCGCGAGATAGGTTGCTTCCCCCCCGGCGCATTCCGCGTGGATAAGTATTGGCCACCGGTCAACCGGGTGGACAATGTCTGGGGCGACCGGAACCTGACCTGCACCTGCCCGCCAATGACGGATTACGCCGAAGCGGCAGAGTGATTGCAAGGGTGCGCATGAACGCGCACCCTACGGGCCCTGTGCAACGCAGTCCCGGACTTGATCCGGGACCTCTTGCTGCGCCATATTTACGGGGCCAATTTTGAAAGATTATATCTGATGCCCGTCTTCACGCCCGACACCGTCAAAATTGATGAAAGCGAGGGTGCGGGTAATCCTTGCGGTCCTTATCGCGCGCAGCTTTTCAGTGACAGCGGCGGGCTGACCCAGTTCGGGGCTTTTGTCGAAATCCTGCCGCCGGGATCGTCATCGTCGATCAAGCACTGGCATGTGGGCGAGGATGAGATGGTTTATGTGCTGGCCGGTGAAGTCACCCTGCATGAAGGCAACAGCAGTGTCGTGATGCGTGCTGGTGACGCGGCGACGTTCAAGGCGGGTGATCCCGTCGGGCATTGTCTGGAAAACCGCAGCGCAGCCGAGGTGCGCTATCTTGTCATCGGCACGCGGTCCCCCGGCGATGTGGTCACCTATCCTGATCATGACCGGATGCTACATTGGGATCGCCCCACAAAGAGCCGGCGCTGGACGGATCATGCCGGTGTGCCCAGAGATAGCCCTTATGAGACCCGTTAAAGCGTCAGCATAGCCGCCAGCACCAAAACATAAGGCCGCGGGAATTCCACGGCCTTTGCAAAACATTAAGGGGCGATCAATTACTTGATCTTGCCTTCCTTGTATTCCACGTGCTTGCGCGCAACGGGGTCATACTTTTTGACCAGCATCTTTTCGGTCATGGTCCGTGCGTTTTTCTTGGTCACGTAGAAGTGCCCGGTCCCCGCAGTGGAGTTCAGGCGGATCTTGATGGTGGTCGGCTTCGCCATATCTCATCTCTCCTGGTTGCGGGCCACATCGGGCACTGCGCATAAATCTGGTTGAAGCCGCCTTTTACGCCTGCCTGCGTCCGAGTCAACC
Source organism: Loktanella agnita (assembly GCF_046640325.1). Lineage (NCBI taxonomy): Bacteria > Pseudomonadati > Pseudomonadota > Alphaproteobacteria > Rhodobacterales > Roseobacteraceae > Loktanella > Loktanella agnita. The sequence continues at coordinate 44,968 of NZ_JBJMBF010000001.1, forward strand.
GCAAACGCAGTTTTTCCTTATTGCCCCGTCACGTCACGCGACACGGCAAGCACGGATGTGATTGTACCATCCCCGTTATGCACCGGTGTGATCCGCACATCCCAGTCTTTCGGCACGCCCCGCGCAGTCGGGCAATGGCCCATAAATGTTACGTTTTGACCTGCAAGCCCCTGCTGGAAAGCGGTCTTAAGTTGCGCGCGCGCGTCTTCGGGCCAAAGGTCCCACCAGCATTTGCCGGCGACATCCTTATGGTCCGCGATATCCATGGCGCAAAGGCCGTTTTCGCTCATGAAACTGACGCGCCCGGATGCATTCAGCAATTTGACACAATCAGGGCTGTTCCGCAGCATCGCAAGGCTGAGTGTGTCGCCTGCAACAGCGCCGCTGTCGAATACGGTCGCGTCGTGATGGTTCACCATTCGTCTTTTCCTTTAGAGGACTTATTTTTGTTTATAATAGCGTTTGGCATAGTCAAGAATATACGCGGATGGCCTGTAAGCCGGATTCTGTCTAGGTGGCGTAAACCACCCGAGATGACCATTCATCTGGAACGCCTGTTACCAAACGCTCTCTAGCTGCCAACCCGGACCTCCTTGGGCTCAAGCCGCCCAGCCGCAAGCGGCGCGGGGTCCCTATTTGGCATTGCTCCCGGTGGGGCTTGCCGTGCCGCTTTGGTTACCCATCGCGCGGTGAGCTCTTACCCCACCGTTTCACCTTTCCCCTCGTATAGAGGGTAGTTTGTTCTCTGTGGCGCTTTCCCTGGGGTTGCCCCCGCCGGGCGTTACCCGGCACCGTGCTTTGTGGAGTCCGGACTTTCCTCGAACCCGAAGGCCCGCAGCCATCCAGCCATCCGCGCAGGTGCGCAATTAGGCCCAGGCGGCGTTCACGTCAACGGGGAAACGGCGGGCAAGGTCGCAGATCATGCCTGCATCTGTTCCATCCAGCGGACCGGTGGCTTGCGGCCGGAACCGCAGGCGGAAGGTTTTGAGCAGCAGATCAGCATCATCCGTGGCCGTATAGCCAAAGCCGCGCATCGCAGCCGCAAAGCCTGCTGGATCGTCAGAGGACCAGTCTGTCGGCCAAACGCCCAGCCCTTCCAGCGCCAGCCTTCGCCAGTCAAATCGCGCGCCGGGATCAACCTTGCGCCCCGGTGCCATGTCGGAATGGCCAATGACCCGTTCCGGCCTGATCTGCCAGCGCGCGTTGATCCCGCGCAGCAGGTCGGTCAGCGCGTCCATCTGTGCCGCCGCAAAGGGGCTGAACCCGTCATTGGCCAGCTCTATCCCGATGGATCGGCTGTTCACGTCTGTCACGCTGCCCCAGCGCCCCGCACCCGCATGCCACGCGCGCAAATCCTCTGCTACCAGCGAAAGCACCTCCCCATCGGGGGCAATCAGGTAATGCGCTGATACTTCATTTTCTGGATTGCAGAGCGTGTTCAACGCGGCTGTGGCGCTGTTCATGGCGGTATAATGGATCACCACCATATCAGGCCGCGCGCCATTACGCCGCGGCCCGCAATTGGGGGATTTATGCGTGGTCAGTCTCAGTTGCCAAAGGCCTGTCTGAAGGGCGCTGGATCCCAGCCGCAGGCGAACCCATCGCCATCAGGGTCGATGCCCAGCCGATCCCGTTCCGGCCCGCCGCGCGAGAGAAAGTCGCGCTGTGCGTCATCAGGTGTGTTATAGCCTGCGCAGTTGCGCTGGAACCGGCCCTGACCGGACAGCAGCGACCGGCTGTACCATTCCTGACCTTTGACATTCGGCGCGTTGATTGCGTATTCGACAATATTCGGCCCGGTGTTTCCGGGGCGCTGCGGCACCGCAGTGGGCGTGATCTGTTCGCGCGCTGCGGCCTGTGCCGCCCGTCGCTGTGCATCGCTTTCGATGGTTTCGCGCCCGCTGACGGCGTCAAAGTTCTGCTCGTCCGAAATGCCGGGATTATTGGCCAAAGACGGCGCTGCGTTCGCAGGTGACGCATCCAGCCCGTTCCGGCGCAGCGGATCATTGGCGGAGTTCGCTCCTGCCCGCTGCCCGATCCCGGCACGGGCCAGATCGCCGGAAGAGACACCCGATTCACCCTCGATACGCATTGGGGGCACGATACTGTCGCGCGGGGCAGAGAGCGCCGATTCGCGTTGCGCCCGTTCAATTTCGAAAGCGGCGTAATCGTCAAACCCGATACCGCGCGGCATGGGTTGCTGTGTGCATCCCGCCAAGCCAAGGGCCATTACCCCGATCACTAGACCCTTGTTCATCTTTATCTACCCGTCAGACCGCAATCGCGTTTTGCAGCAAGTTACCACCACTTCACCGGCTTGGCTACAAAACCCGCCGCCTGTTCAAGCGCATAACCAGTGTTGAGCAATTCCGCCTCTTCCCAAGGCCGCCCGATCAATTGCAGGCCCAACGGCAGACCCTGCGCATTGGTTCCGGTCGGCACCGCGATCCCCGGCAGACCGGCCAGATTGACCGTGACCGTGAAGACATCGTTAAGATACATCTGGATCGGGTCAGCCTCGGCCATTTCGCCCAGACCAAATGCGGCAGAGGGCGTGGCCGGGGTCAGAATTGCATCCACACCTGCGGCAAAGACAGTTTCGAAATCCTGCTTGATCAGCGTGCGCACTTTGCGCGCGCGGTTGTAATAGGCATCATAGAACCCGGCAGAGAGCACATAGGTGCCGACCATCACCCGGCGTTGCACCTCTGGTCCGAAGCCTTCTGCGCGGGTTTTTTCGTACATTTCAGTGATGCCGTCGCCCTGTGCCAGCTTGGCCCGATGCCCGAAGCGCACACCGTCATAGCGGGCAAGGTTCGATGAGGCCTCAGCCGGGGCGATCACATAATAGGCGGGCAGTGCGTATTTTGTGTGCGGCAGGGTAATCTCGCGGATTTCGGCGCCTGCGTCTTTCAGCATTGCGGTGCCGTCGTCCCAAAGCTTGACGATATCGGCGGGCATGTCATCCATGCGGTATTCCTTGGGAATACCGATCACCTTGCCTTTGATATCGCCGGTCAGTGCGGCCTCAAAATCCGGCACAGCCAGATCGGCGCTGGTGCTGTCTTTGGGGTCATGGCCAGACATGGCTTGCAGCATGATCGCCGCATCGCGCACATCTTTGGTCATCGGCCCCGCCTGATCGAGCGAGGACGCAAAGGCCACAACACCCCAGCGTGACACGCGGCCATAGGTGGGCTTCAAGCCGGTGATGCCGGTAAAAGCGGCGGGCTGGCGGATCGACCCGCCCGTGTCGGTCCCTGTCGCCGCAAGGCAAAGATCAGCAGCGACGGCAGAAGCCGAGCCACCCGATGACCCGCCCGGCGTCAGTTCCCGATCATCCGCTTTCCATGGGTTGACCGCATTACCATAGGTAGAGGTTTCATTGGACGAGCCCATGGCGAATTCATCCATGTTCAGCTTGCCCAACATGACCGCACCCGCATCGAATAGCTGGCTGGTCACAGTGGATTCATATTCCGGCTTGAAGCCTTCCAGAATGCGCGAAGCGGCCTGCGATGGCACGCCCTTGGTGCAGAACAGATCCTTGATGCCCAAGGGGATACCACACATGTCGGGCGCATCACCGGCCTTGATCCGCGTATCAGCGGCGGCGGCCTGCTGGCTGGCGATTTCGGGCGTGTGATGGACAAAGGCATTCAGCGCCCCGGCGCCGTCGATGGCGGTCAGGCAGGCCTGCGTGATTTCGGCGCTGGTCGTGTCGCCCTTACGCATTGCGTCGCGCGCCCCGGCGATGGTTAGTTTGGTCAGATCGGACATTATTCAACCACCTTCGGTACGGCAAAGAACCCTTCACGGGCATCGGGGGCGTTTTTCAACACGGCCTTTTGCTGGCTGCCATCAGTGACAACATCGTCGCGCCGTTTCAAACGTTGCGGTGTGACCGAGGTCATCGGTTCAACGCCGTCAACATCGACCTCGTTCAACTGTTCGATAAACCCAAGGATCGCGTTGAATTCGCCCGCCAGTGCGGGCAGGGCATCGTCTTCCACCTTGATCCGGGCCAGCTTGGCCACGCGGCGGGCGGTTTCGGTGTCAATGGACATGGAACGCGTCTCCGGTAAATTGCTTGCCTGCGTTTATCGCTAGTCCCTGCGGGTCGCAAGCGCATGGCGGCTTGTTTGCGCAATGCAAGGGCTTAAAGCGTTTCAACTTGCGACATCGCGCATCACCAATTGCGTGCGACCAAGAGGGGGATGCAGCGATTGGTATGCCGTTATGAACGAAATGCTCTAAGGTTGCGGAAAATGGATGGAGGGTATCATGAAGATCATATGGCTTGGGCATTCCAGTTTCCGGATCGAAATCGGCGGGCAGGTCCTGCTGGTTGATCCGTGGTTCGATGGCAATCCCGCTTTTCCCGCTGCGCGCCGGGAAGAGGCGGTGAAGGAGGCCACGCATATCCTGATCACCCACGGACATGGCGATCATGCCTCTGGCACTGTCGGCCTTGCAAAAGAATTGGGTATTCCGGTGCTGTGCATTCACGAACTGTCAGAAATCTGGAGCGCCGGCGAAGGATTAGAAACGATGGGGTTTGGGAAAGGTGGCACGCTGACCCTCGGCGATGTCAAAGTGACCATGGTGAATGCGGTGCATTCGTCCAGCCTTGATTCGCAAGGGTTGCCGTTGTTGCTGGCCGGGTCAGAGGCGGGCTTCATGATCAAGGGCGAAGGCCATGTGATCTATGTGTCCGGTGATACGGATATCACGGCCGATATGGACTGGATGGGCGATTATCATAAACCTGATATCGGCATCCTGTGCTGCGGTGGGCATTATACGATGGATATGGCAGGGGCTGCTTATGCGGCAAAGCGCTATTTCAACTTCAAAACCATCATTCCCTGTCATTACAAGACTTTCCCGATTTTGGAGCAATCGGCGCAACCACTGGTCGATGCCCTGCCGGATGTGGATGTAAAAACGCCCGAGGTGATGGAGGTTATTGAAATCTGAGCGGGCAAGTTTTCGCAGAAAGTTTGAAGGCAATTCCTGTGCCAAGAATTGTCAGCGCCGCGCGGCGAAGAAGCGTTTGAGCAGATCCTGCGCTGGTCCTGCGCCGATCCCGTCATAAATTTCAGGCACATGGTGACATTGCGCATGGCTGAAAATGCGCGGCCCCTGCCCGACCCCGCCGGATTTCGGGTCCGCCGCCCCATAATACAGCCGCCCGATCCGCGCGTTGCTGATCGCAGCGGCACACATGGGGCAAGGTTCCAGCGTGACGTAAAGATCGCAGTCATTCAGCCGTTCCTGCCCCAGAGTCGTGCAGGCGGCGCGGATCACCAGCATTTCCGCATGTGCCGTGGGGTCGTTAAGCTCGCGTGTTCGGTTACCCGCCTGCGCGATGACAGACCCGTCGTGGATCAGCACCGCACCAACAGGGATTTCGCCCCGCGCGGCGGCGGCCTCTGCCTCTGCCAAGGCGATATCCATATAGCTGCGAAAAACCACTAGCTGCCGCGATAGGTAGAAAAGCTGAACGGCGAGACCAGAAGCGGCACGTGATAATGCGCTGCCGCATCATTGATGCCGAATCGGATCGGGATATCGTCGAGGAACGGCGTCTCTTCCCCGCGATCAAAATAAGCGCCCACCTGAAAAACCAGCTCATACCGCCCAACGGCGAAATCTTCGGCAGGCAGGATCGGGCTGTCGGTGCGCCCGTCGTCGTTTGTGACCATGGTGACCAGATGCGCGCGGCTGTCGCCTTCGCGCCGGTAAAGGTCGATGGTCATACCAGCTGCCGGCTGCCCGCTGGCCGTGTCGAGCACATGGGTTGTCAGAAATCCGGTCATCGCGCTCTTCTCCTGTTATAGTCCGTATAGAACCTATGCCCGAACGAAGGGGAAAGTCACAGGGGTTGCGCTACTTTAGAATAATTCCAAACGCCGCGATTTGGTGTCGCACCCCGGTGCCGCCACAGTGAATCGGCGTATATAAAAAGCGAGCGGACATGACCGCTTTAGAATCGAGGGCCTTATGGAAACGCTTTTGCTGTCGCGCATCCAGTTTGCGGCGAATATTTCATTCCACATCCTGTTTCCCACAATCACCATCGCGCTGGGCTGGGCGCTGTTGTTTTTCAAATTGCGCTACAACGCCACCGGTGATGACCGCTGGATGGAGGCCTACCGGTTCTGGGTCAAGATTTTTGCCCTGTCCTTTGCCATGGGTGTCGTATCAGGCATCACCATGTCTTTCCAGTTCGGCACCAATTGGCCGGGCTTTATGGAAACCGTGGGCAATATTGCAGGGCCGCTGCTGGCCTATGAGGTGCTGACGGCATTTTTCCTAGAGGCTGTCTTTCTTGGCATCATGCTGTTCGGGTTCAGCCGCGTGCCCAATTGGGTGCATACGATGGCGACGTTTCTGGTGGCCTTCGGTACGATGATGTCTGCCTTCTGGATCATCATCCTGAACAGCTGGATGCACACCCCACAAGGCTACGAGATGATTGACGGTGTCGCCCATGCGACAGACTGGTGGGCGATTATCTTTAATCCCTCCATGCCATATCGTCTGGCCCATATGGTGCTGGCGAGCTTTTTGACGGTCAGCTTCCTGATCGCCGGTGTCAGCGCTTTCCGCTGGCTGATCGGTGGTCGGACCGAAGGCGTGCGGGTGGCGATGAAAAGCGCGATCTTTACTGCCGCACTGCTGATTCCTGTGCAGATTTATGTCGGCGACATGCACGGGTTGAACACCAAGGAATATCAGCCTGCCAAAGTCGCGGCGATGGAAGGTCACTGGGAAACCGGGGGCAATGTGCCACTGTTGCTGTTTGCTCTGCCAGACCAAGAGGCACGGGAAAACCACTATGAAATCGGCATCCCCAATCTGGCGTCTTTTATTCTGACCCATCATTGGGACGGAGAAATTCAAGGGCTGAATGACTTTGTGGCCGAGGATGGCACTGTACTGCATCCCCGCGTCGCCCCGGTTTTCTGGTCGTTCCGCATCATGGTTGCGACGGGCATGCTGATGCTGCTTGTCAGCTGGGGTGCCAGCGCTCTGATGCTGCGCAAACGGCGCGGGGTCGAGGGTCTGCCCAAACCGGTGCTTTATGGTCTTGTCGGGATGAGCTTTAGCGGCTGGCTGGCCACACTGGCGGGCTGGTACACGACAGAGATCGGCCGCCAGCCTTGGCTGGTACAGGGTGTGCTGACGACCGAGCAGGCGGTGGCCGATGTGCCCGCTCCGATGGTCCTGTCGACACTGCTCGCCTATCTGGCGGTCTATGCAGCATTGCTGGCTGCCTATATCTTTGTAATCTTCTATCTGGCGCGCAAAATGTCCGCCGGGGAAGATATTGGAACCACTGTGGCGCCATCACCGGCGGCGCAGCCCAAAGCAATCTCGGAGGCATAGACTATGGATTATTTTGGTGACCCGGCCGTCTGGCTGCCTTTCGTTTTTGCAGGTCTGATGGGGATTTCGATCCTGATCTATGTGGTTTTGGACGGATTTGATCTGGGCGTCGGCCTGTTGTTTCCCTTTGCGGATGACGATGAAAAGGATCGGATGATCGCCGCAATCGGACCGTTTTGGGATGCGAACGAAACTTGGCTGGTCTTGGCCGTGGGACTACTGCTGGTCGCTTTTCCCGCAGCTCATGGGGCGATTCTGACCGCGCTTTACCTGCCGGTCGCAATCATGCTGATCGGATTGATCCTGCGCGGCGTGGCGTTTGAATTCCGGGTCAAGGCCCCTGCGCCGCATAAGCACCTGTGGAACACTGCATTCTTTGCCGGATCGCTGATGACCTCGCTGAGCCAGGGGTTCATGCTGGGCATGTATATCATGGGGCTAACTTGGACCTGGATGCATGCGGGCTTTGCCGTGCTGACAGCGCTTTTCCTGAGTGTTGGTTACAGTTTTATCGGGGCAACATGGGTGATCCATAAGACCGACGAGTTTTTGCAGCGCAAGGCGGTTGGCTGGGCCAAAGGCGGTATCTGGGGCTTGGTTCTGGGGATCGGGGCGATTTCGCTGGCGACCCCATTTGTAAGCGCGCGGATCTTTGACAAATGGTTCAGCTTTCCTGAAATGCTGTATCTGTCGCCGCTGCCGATCCTGTCCGGCATTCTTGTGATCTGGCTCTGGTGGATGCTTCGCCGGATGCCGTTTTATGAAGATCGCCGGTCATGGCTGCCCTTTGCAGCGGCCACCATGTTGTGGGTGCTGGCCTTTGCCGGGATGGCCTATAGTTTTTATCCTTTCGTGGTGCCCGAACAGCTGACGATCTACGAAGCGGCCAGCGCGCCCGAAAGCCTGTTCATCATCCTGATTGGCACAAGTATCGTTTTACCAACTATTCTGGGCTATACGGTGTTGGCTTATACAATCTTTCGCGGCAAGGCGACCGAGCTGCGTTATGATTGACAGGGGCCAAGCCGAAATCCCGCGTCATAGGGGCAGAATCGGTTTGACACCCCTGCCCCCTTTGCGTAATCGGACGCTCGTGGTCCGGCGCGGTAGCTCAGTTGGTTAGAGCGATCGACTCATAATCGATAGGTCGGGAGTTCAAGTCTCCCCCACGCCACCACCACTCATCGTATGTTCAGGTTTCGACGGGCCACATCACGGATGGCCCGACTTACGGGCGTTTGCTGCGCAAGCCACCCTGATTGCACGAGATCGTCCTCGCGCCCTTTCACACAGGCAGATTTGCCGCTAGCGTCCGCCACAACAGCGACGGGGGGTATTATGTCTGATCTTGACGAAATTGCGGCCATCATCGGCGAAACACGTGTATTGACCGGCGCGGATGCTGCCCCTTACGCAACCGATTGGACCGGTGCCTATACCGGCGCGCCGCTCGCCGTTCTCCGCCCGAAGGATACAGCGGAAGTGGCTGCGATCCTCAAGATTGCCAATGCCGCTGGCACGCCGGTGGTGCCGGTCTCGGGCCATACGGGGCTGACCGGGGCGACCATGGGGCAGGATGCGCTGATGCTGTCGCTTGACCGGCTGAACACGATCTACGCAATCGACCCGGAGGCGCGCACCGCCCGTATTGGCGCCGGGGTGATTCTGAGCAGCCTGCATGATGCCGCTGACGCCCATGATCTTATCTTTCCGCTGACCTTTGGCGCGCGCGGCTCTGCCATGATCGGCGGGGTGCTGTCGACCAATGCGGGCGGGTCGAACGTGCTGCGTTACGGCAATACGCGCGATTTGTGTTTGGGGTTGGAGGTGGTGATGGCCGATGGCCGCATCATGAACCTGATGAGCGCGCTGCATAAGGATAATTCCGGCCTGAACCTGCGCCAGTTGTTGATCGGTGCGGAAGGTACGCTGGGGATTATCACTGCGGCAGTGATGAAGCTGAAACCCAAGCCCCGCGCCTATGCGACGGCAATGGTCGCTGTGCCCGCCCTGTCGGACGCGCTCGGTCTGCTCAATACCTTACAGGACGCGACAGGTGGCGCGGTCGAAGCGTTCGAATACATGCCCCGCAGCTATATCGACCGGCATATTGCGCTGATCTCAGGGGCTCGCCCGCCATTTGAAGACGCCTATGATGTGAATATCCTTGTTGAGGTCGGTGCGACCGCACCGCGCGATGCGACCCCCGGCCCGGATGGGCAGGTGCCCATCACCGCGATGCTCGAGGACACTTTGGGCGCGATGATGGAAGAAGGCCGCTTGCTGGATGCGGTGATCGCCCAGAATGACGCGCAGCGGGCCGAGATGTGGGCGCGGCGCGAGGCGGCAGGTGAAATTCTTGTTCAGGGCGGGAATTTCGTGAACACAGATGTCGCAGTACCATTGGATAAAGTAGCCACATTCCTAACCCGCGTGACGCCACGGCTCAAAGCGATTGACCCGGACGCGCATGAGGTAGTCGTGTCGCATCTTGGCGACGGGAACATCCACCATACGACACTATTGAAACGCAACGATCCCGACGTCATGGCCGCACTGGTAGAGGCGGTCGAGGACGTGGTGCAAGAATTGGGCGGCTCATTCAGCGCCGAACATGGCGTCGGCCTGTCAAAGCTGGACACAATGCGCCGCCGCAAGGACCCGGTGGCACTGGACACGATGCGCGCGATCAAGACAGCATTGGACCCGAAGGGCATCCTGAACCCCGGCAAGGTGATCCCTGACTGATGCAAGTTCTGGGCTTGATCTGGCGAGACCCGGTCTTGCGGATGATCGGTGCGGCGACGCTGCTTTACGGCGCATTCTCGGCCACGTTCACGCCCTATCTGTCGCTGATCGGGATCGGGGTGTTCGGCCTGTCCGATTTTGCCTTTGCGGTGCTGATGACTGTCACATTGGTGATATCAGTCACGGCGGCGCTGGGTGTTGGCATCGTCACTGATCAGCGCGCGACGCGCAAACCGCTCGCGCTGGCAGGTGCCGGATGCATGGCGGTTGGGATGGCCTTGGTCTGGCTGGGGAACAGCACCGCGACCTTTGTGATCGCGCACGCCTTGGTGCTGCCGTTCAGCGCGACGGTGGTCGGGCAGATTTACGCGGTGATGCGGCTTTACACAGTGTCGCATCACGCGCCAGAGCTGCGCGACGGCATTACATCAGCGATCCGCGCGCTGTTCGCCGTGCCCTTCGCCATTCTGCTGCCGCTCTGGGCGATTGCATTTGACGCGGGCCTGCCGCTATTGCGGATCTATCCGGCGATGCTGGGGCTGTCGCTGCTGTTTCTTTGGCTGATCTGGCGTCACTGGCCCGCCGATGCGACCGCACCTTGGGTGGAAGAGAAATCCGCTCTGTCACTGCGCGCTTCCTTGGCAGAGGTGCTGGCCTCTTCCATCGTCTGGCGCCTTGTCGCGATGGGGGCCGTGCATTCAGGGTCGGTTCTGATGGGCGTACTGCTGGCCCTGCTTTTCGACACGGCCAGCGGGCGCGGTCCGGGAGATGTCGGGCTGTTTTTTGGCGCATTCGTCTTTTTTGAAGTGCTGGTGATGCTGGGTGTCGGCAGCCTTGGCCGCTATCTGCGCCGCCTGCATATCATTTGCATTGGTGCGGTGTTTTACGCGCTGTTCCTCGGGTTGCTGCCGGTCCTTGCCCCTTTCACCAGCGTCTGGTTCCTGATCCTGCCTGCGGCTCTTGGCGGTGGGATGATCTATGGGCTCTCAATCAGCTATTTGCAGGATTTACTGAGCAGCCGGGCCGGGGCCGGATCGTCACTTGTCGCGTTGCAGCGGCTGGTGTCAGAGGGGATGGCCGCGCTGATTTTTGCCATCGGCACGGCGCTGGCCGGTTACGCGCTGACGGCATTCATCGGCGCGGTATTGATTTTATGCGGGGCTGTGGCGCTGCTATTGCTTGACCGCAATCAGTGATCGAAAAAATCAGGCCCCGCCCGTTCCAGCAGGCGAAGAGCCATCGCGCGCCCCATCTCGGCCCCGTCTTCGATTGCGCCGCTGTCATCGTCTTGGAAAAAGGCCGATCCGTCAGTGCGCAGGATTTCACCGCGCAGCCGTAGCGTGCCGCCGTCGAGTTCGGCTAATCCGCCGATGGGCGTTTCGCAAGACCCGTCAAGCGTGGCCAGAAACGCCCGCTCTGCCGCCAGTCTTTGCCCGGTGGGACCGTCATGGATCGCGGCCAGCATTTCCGCCGCGCGTATATCATCGCCCCGCCGTTCGATCCCGATGGCCCCCTGCGCAACGGCAGGCAGCATGTCGTCAGGCGACAGGGCCGTATGCGGCACATCCCCCATCCCCAGCCGGTTCAGCCCCGCCATGGCAAGGAACGTCGCCTCGGCCACCCCATCGCGCAGTTTCGACAGCCGGGTCTGCACATTGCCCCGGAATTCGACCACATTCAGATCGGGCCGCCGCACCAAAAGCTGTGACCGGCGGCGCAGGGATGAAGTGCCGACCGTGGCCCCGTTTGCCAGATCCGCCAGCCCGGAAGCGTGCAGCGAAACGAAAGCGTCACGCACGTCTTCGCGCGGCAGATAGGTGTCAAGCAACAGGCCAGCCGGCTGCTCCACCGGCATGTCTTTCATCGAGTGCACAGCAATGTCGATGGACCCGTCCAGCAGCGCCTCTTCAATCTCGCGGGTGAAAAGCCCCTTGCCACCGATCTCCTTCAGCGCACGATCCTGCACCATGTCGCCGGTCACTTTGATCACCTGAATGGCAAAGGCTTCGGCAGGCAAATCGAACGCGGCCATCAGCCGGTCGCGGGTTTCATGTGCTTGCGCCAGCGCAAGCGGTGAACCACGGGTGCCGATGGTAAACGGGCTGTCGGGGGTCGGTTTGGTCATTGTCATGTGGCCACTGTTAGCTATGTCAAACTGGCAGGACAACTGTCTTGACATCACCTGTCCCAGTTGGGACCACGCTGACAACCAAAAGGACCGCCCCATGACGCAGAACAAAACGATCCTTCGCGCCCTGCGGGGCGAGACATTGCCCACCCCGCCGATCTGGATGATGCGCCAGGCGGGTCGCTATCTACCTGAATACAAGGCCACGCGGGCCAAGGCCGGGGATTTTCTGTCGCTCTGCTACAATCCGGAACTGGCGGCAGAGGTCACGCTGCAACCGATCCGCCGTTTTGAGTTTGATGCCGCGATCCTGTTTGCTGATATTTTGCTGATCCCGCAGGCGCTTGGCGCGGATCTGTGGTTCGTCACCGGCGAAGGCCCGCGCCTGTCGACAATTACCACGGCAGACGAATTGGCCAAGCTGAAGCCGGTCGAGGACATCCATGAAACCCTGCGCCCGATCTATGAGACAGTGCAGATCCTGTCGCGCGAGCTGCCGTCTGAAACAGCGCTGATTGGATTTGCCGGAGCCCCATGGACAGTCGCCACCTATATGATCGCCGGTCAGGGCACCCCTGATCAAGGGCCAGCCCATGCGCTGAAAGCTGAAAACCGCCCTGTCTTCGAAGGCATGATCCATCGCCTGACAGAGGCCACCATCGAGTATCTGTCGATGCAAATTCAGGCGGGGGCCGAAGTGGTCAAGCTTTTCGACAGCTGGGCCGGGTCGCTAGAAGATGATGATTTCACCGAATTCTCGATCCGTCCGATGCAGAAAATCACGCAAGCGCTGAACGAACGCCATCCGGGCGTGCCCGTGATCGTGTTCGCGCGCGGGGCTGGTTCCCGCTTTGCCGGGGTGCATCAGGCCACCAGGGCGGATTGCGTCGCATTGGATGATGGGGTGGACCCGGTTTGGGCCGCTGAACATGTGCAGATCGACGGTTGCGTGCAGGGCAATCTGGCGTCCGCGCATATGGTGACGGGCGGTCAGGCGTTGGTGGATGACACCCGCCGTATCTGCGATGCTTTTGCCAAGGGCCCGCATATCTTTAACCTTGGTCATGGGATCACGCCTGATGCGGACCCCGACAATGTGCAGCTGATGATCGACACCGTGCGCGGGTCATAGTTTCGGCAAATTCACGCGGCAAAAGAAACTATACGCTGAACCGGGGGTGCCGATGCCACTGACATTTCGCTTGATTTTTCACGGGGTGCGGTCCGTCTCTGTCGCGTCGTTGATAGCCTTGATTGCGTGGCTGGTCTTTGTTCCCGCCTCACCCACAGAGCAAGCAGCACTGGCGCGCGGTCCTTTGGGGGACCAGCGCCACGGGCTCGCGCAGTTACGCTTTGCCCGCACCATGTTACATTTCGCGCCAGAGCGCGCCGCCCGCACTATGAGCCGCGCCACAGATGGGGAAATCTCGCCCGAACTGGCGGGCTTGTTGTTGCGTCAGATGGCGGGGCAAGCACCCGCGACGGCACCATTCGCGACCGGACCCGCGCCCCAACCAGAGTCGGCACAGGATGGTGCGAAATTCATTCGTGTACCGCAGACGCCGCCATCGGGTTCTGCGAACGAATAACCGGTTTCGGTAAGAACCACGCCAGACAGGCCAGCGCACCAAAGGATAGCACCGGATAGGCAATCCCGGTTTGATAGGCATGCACATAGGCCGCATGCATTTCCGCAGCGCTACCTGACGCGGCAAGTCGCGAAAAGAATAGCTGTCCGACAATCGCCACGCCCAATGCGCCCCCGACCTGCTGGAACGCCTGCAACGCGCCAGAGGCCGCGCCGGAGTTTTCACCCGTAACAGAGGCAAGCACCGTGTTGAACAGGGGCGAAATCGCAGTGGCCAAGCCCAGCCCGCAAAACAGCAGCGATGGGAGGAAATGCCAGCTGACGACCGTTTCGCCGACCATGGCCGTGACGATCCAAAGCGACGCCATCCCGCTTGCGATCATCCCGGCCCCGACGCTGATCCGCAGGCGCAGCCAGCGGTTCCCCAACCGACCCGCGACAAAAGACGCCCCAAGCACGCCCAGCGAAAATGGCACCGTTGTCAGCCCCGATTGCAGCGGTGTCAGCCCGAAACCGTTCTGCAAGAACAGCGCGGTGATCAGAAAGAAACCGGGCATGCCTGAAAACAGCAGCGCCGTCAGGAAGATACCCAGCACATAGGCCCGGTTTTCCAATAGATCCGCCGACAATAGCTGTGGCCGCCCTGCTGCCGCCTGCCGCCATTGCCAGCGCACGAACAGAACAGCGACCGGGACAGAGGCAACCATCATCGCAAAGCACCAGAACGGCCAGCCCAACAGCCGCCCTTCGATCAACGGGAAGATCACCAACAGCAATGCGCCCCCGGCCAGCAACACGCCAATCGGGTCATGCTTGGCCCCATCGCTTGGCGGCACCTGTGGCACAAAGCGTAGCGCGAGCAGCACAGCAATGATCCCAACCGGAATATTCACCAGAAAGATTGGTCGCCAGTCCAGCCCCCAAAGATCGGCCCCGATCAGAACCCCGCCCAAAAGCGGCCCCGCGACAGAGGCGAGACCGGCAGACAGGCCGAACAACGCAAAGACCGCGCCACGTTCCGCAGGCGGAAACAAGGCGGGCACCAGCGCCAGCGTCTGCGGGATCATCATCGCCCCGCCAATGGCCTGAATGATCCGCGCCAGCACCAGCATATCAATGCTTTGCGCCAGCCCACAGAATGCGGAGCCGGCGGTAAAGACAGTCACGCCCACCATAAAGACATTGCGGCGCCCATAGCTGTCCCCGGCGCGTCCGGCAGGCAGCAAGCATAGCGCAAAGACAAGGATATAGGCCGCAACGACCCATTCGATCTGCGCCTCGGTCGCGTTGAACGCTGCCTCCATGCTGGGCAAGGCCACATTGACGATAGTTACGTCGATCAGGTTCATAAAGCTGGCAACAAGCAGGACAAGCACGGCGATCCAGCGGTCGCGCTTGGCGACGGTTTCAGCAGGTGTCGGTTCAGCGGCGACGGTGCACGTACTAACGGTCATGGATATATTATTCCTTACGGGGCGGTTGCGCCCCTGCCTTACCTAGCAGTTTTGATTTTCGCGCCAAGGAGCAGAGCCGCTTTAACTCTGTGCGGTGATGCACAGGCCTGCCGCCGTCATATGGCCGTATCCCACACGAACCAAATCGCAACGCAGGCCAAGGCGACGGCCAAAGCACGGCGGATGATCCGGCTGCGCTGCGGATTTTGCAGCAGGGTTGATGCGGTTCCTGCCAGCACAACGATAGTGGAATGGATCACCGTGGCGATGATGACAAAGCTCAGCGATAGCAGGATGGTTTGGGGCACCACAGGGGCTGTCGGAGTCACAAAGCTGGGCAATACGGCCACATAAAACACCGCCGCTTTAGGGTTCAGCAGATTGGTGATCAACCCACGGCGGAAATAGCGCAGCCCGACACGGTCGGTCGGCGCCTCTGCCACAGGCGCATCCGCATCCCGCCAACCATCCCACGCCAGCCAGAGCAAATAGCAGACCCCGGCCACCCGCAGCGCCTGATAAAGCAAGGATGACGCGTTGATCACAGCCGCCAGACCCAGCGCCGTTGCCATGCCGACAATCAGCAATCCCAGCGCCACGCCGCAGACCGTGTAAAAGGCCAGCTTGCGCCCCCGGCTTGCGGCCACAACGGCCAGATAGATCATGTTTGGCCCCGGCGTCAGTTCGATCAACAGGCAGGTGCCGACAAAAGCCAGCAACATGCCCGGATTGATCCCTGTCAGATCCACTTGGCCAGCGGTGGCAGGCTCATCAGGACCGCATTAGCATCATGTCCTGTGGCCAGCCCGAATTTGGTGCCCCGGTCGTAGACAAGGTTATATTCAGCATAAAGCCCGCGATAGATCAGCTGTGTATCCTTGTCTGCCTCTGACCACGGGGTATCGCGCCGCTTTTCGACCAGCGGCAGATAAGCAGGTAAAAACGCCCGCCCGATATCCTGCGTCAATGCGAAATCTGCCTGCCAGTCGCCGGTGCAGTGGTCATCCATAAAGATGCCCCCCACCCCGCGCGCCCGGTTGCGGTGCGGGATATAGAAATATTCGTCCGCCCATGCCTTGAGCTTGGGATAGTGGTCCGCCCCATGCGGATCGAGATGGGCCTTTTGGACTGCATGGAAATGCGCGGTGTCGTCATCGTATTCGATGCAGGGGTTCAGGTCCGATCCGCCGCCGAACCACCAGGCATGAGGGGTCCAGAACATCCGGGTGTTCATATGCACAGCGGGCGCGTGGGGGTTCTGCATATGGGCCACCAGCGAAATGCCCGACGCCCAGAAACGCGGATCATCTGCCATGCCGGGCACACCCCGTGCGGCCATCGCCGCCTGCGCGGGGGCACCCAATGCGCCGTAAACGGTGGACACATTCACGCCGACCTTTTCGAACACCCGTCCATTTCGCATGACCGACATCAACCCGCCGCCTGCGTCCGATCCGTCATCGGTCGCGCGTGTTGTTTCACTCACCTCAAACCGACCTGCGGGGGTATCGGCTTTATCGCTGTCTTCCAGCCCTTCGAACGCCGCGACGATCTGATCCCGCAGGGTCCGAAACCATCCAGAGGCCTGCGCTTTTTGCTGTTCAAACCCGTTTGACATTCCCGTCCCTTGCACCCTGATATTGCATAACAATCTATGCTAGCCTTTGAGCAACATAACGATCACGTCACAATGATCCAGATCAAACCCCGGAGTCAGCCATGCGCGCCGCCCTTGTTTTTCTTCCTATTCTTGCCCTTACGGCATGCGCCACCCCCCGCGAGCAATGTATCAGCGGGGCCACCCGCGATGTGCGTATCCTGCGCATGCTGATCACCGAGGTCGAAGGCAATATCGCCCGTGGCTACGCGCTGGCAGAAGAGCAGGAAATCCGGACCCGCCCCCGCATGTGTCGCGACGAAGAAGCGGACGGCTCGGTGGATCGCTATATTTGCAATGCGGTCGATACTGTGACGGTGACCCGGCCTCAGGCAATTGATTTGCAGGCGGAACAAGCCAAGCTTGATTCATTGCGCGAACGGCTAGCAACGGCTGAGCCCGCCGCGAACCAGACCGTGGCGCAATGCATCGCCACCCATCCCGAATAATTCCAACGCAAACTTACGGAGCCTCATATGCGTTTTATCCTCGTACTCCCCGCCCTGGCGGCACTAACTGCCTGCGCAACCCCACGCGAAAGCTGCCTTTATCAGGCGAATAACCAGCTGCGCAGCCTTGAGGCCCGGATGGCCGAAACACAGGGCAATATCGACCGGGGGTACGCGATATTCGAAAGCTCTGAGACAGTGACAGTCGAACGGACCTGCCGCGACCGCCTGCCCGACGGGACCACGCGCAGCTATGAATGCGACAGGACCGAAACCGTCAACCGGACCGATCCGGTGGCCGTTGATGTCGCTTACGAGCGTCAGAAACTGGCCGAGATGGAAACCCAACTGGCTGCGCTACAGGCAGCAACCCTGTCAGCGGAACGGCAATGCATCATGATGCATCCTGAATAATCAATGCATCGATACGGCGGCCGGATCAATCAGGGTCCGTCCGCCATCGACGGTGATGATCTGTCCCGTCACAAATGCCGATGCATCAGAGGCAAGGTATTGCACCGCGTCTGATACTTCTCCGGGGCTGGCGATGCGGTGCAGTGGTGTATTCTGCACGATGGCCTCGCGGGTTTCGTCGTGATCTTTCAGCGATCCCTTCAGGCTCGCGCTCATCACACTACCAAAAGATACCGCGTTGACCCGGATCCGGTGACTGGCAAACGCCACGGCAAGTGAGCGGGTCATCTGGTCAAGCGCCGCGCTGCTAATGGAATAGCCGAGCAAATCAGGATGCGTACGCCGGGCGGCGATGGAACTGATATTGACGATGGACCCAATGGGGCCGTCCTGGTCATCCCTGGCTTGCTTGATCATGCGGCGGGCCACGGCCTGGCTCATCCGCAGTGCCGTCATCGTATTCTGTTGCAGCAATTCCTCGACCGTATTGTCATCTGGGTCAAGCGGATCGGTTGTGATGCATTGGCGTGAGGCATTGACCAAAATATCCACACGTTCAAAGGCGTCGATCGTGGCCGAAAGCAGATTTGCGATTGTCAGCTTCTTGCGCAGATCGCCTGAAAAGACCCGAACATTTTCCTCTTCATCCGCCTTTTCACCCATCTGCTGGGTGAGCGTCTTTTCATCCATATCGGCAAAGACGACATTGGCACCTTTCTGCGCGAAATGACGACCAATGGCGAGGCCCACGCCATTGGCGGCCCCGGTCACGATTGCGGTTTTACCCGCGATGGAAAATGACATCCCTAGCTCCTTAGGTCCGGCCTAATTGCAGCGGCCGGTTGGCATGAAAAACCTTGAATGCACCATTGCCCCCAATCATGTCCACATTGCGGAAACATTCCGACAAGGTCGTTTCATAGGGAAGGTGTCGATTTGCCACCATCCATAGCTTGCCCTGCGGCGTCAACAGTCGCGCCGCCGCCTGAATAAAGGCGCGGCCAAGCGCGGTATCCGGCGCGCGGCTTGTGTGAAAGGGCGGATTCATGACGATCCCATCATAGCGTGACCCCGATGTGAACTGCGTGGCGTCGGCCCAATGGAACTGCACCCGTGGGTCGGTGACGTTCAACTTTGCACAATCAAGCGATAAGGCTTCTGCCTCGATCAGATCAAGCGTGTTTACCCCGGCGCGCGCCAGAACCGGCGCCGCCAGATAGCCCCAGCCAGCGCCCAGATCGGCCATGCGCGCGGGCAATTTGGGGGGCAATGCGTCAGCCAGCAAGGCCGATCCGGCGTCCACAGTCCCATCCGAGAATACCCCGGCGCTGGTGTAAAACCCATGCGCGCCCATTGCTGGTGGCGGGGCCGCCCAGTCAGCGAAAGCATCACGCGCATCGAACCAAAAGATCCGTCCATGCCCTTTGGTCATCGAAGGCAGATCGCCGATCCGCTTGCGACATTCCTTGAACAGGCTGTCGATGCCATCTGTCTTTTGCCCGTCGACAATCACCAGCTGCGCCTTTGCGCAAGCCTCGGCCACCAGCGCGCGGGCCAGCGCCTTGGACCGGGGCACAACAGCGATAGCTGTCGCCACCTGCCCCATCTCGCGGCTGGTCTGGTATCCTGCATTCTGCCAAGCGGTGAAGTCGGGAAAGAAGCCATGCACAATCTGCACCGAATCACGCGGCAAGGCGGTGACATCATAGGTCGCAGCGGGGCGCAAAATTGCGATATCGCCCTGAGGCAATGTAAATAGCCCGTCAGTCAGGGCCGTGCTTAAGCGGGATCGGGGCATCCGGGATGAATAGCAGCGGGCCGCTATTCCTTCTCCATCGTGCATTGCAGCGGGTGCTGATGGCGTTGGGCGAAATCCATCACCTGCGCCACTTTGGTTTCAGCGATTTCATGGCTGAACACGCCAACAACGGCCACGCCCTTTTTGTGAACGGTCAACATCACCTCAAACGCCTGTGCATGCGACAGGCCGAAGAAACGTTCCAGCACATGGACCACAAACTCCATCGGGGTGAAATCATCATTCAAAATCAGGACCTTATAAAGCGGCGGACGCTTCGTCTTGGGCTTTGTTTCCAGTACAACGCCGACGTCACCGTCGTCGTCGCCCTTTTTATCAGCCATCATGTAAACGTCTGCCAGCATCACTACGTCCCGTTTGATAGGCGTTATATATATGGCACAGGGGGCGCATGAAAACCCCGCTTGAACATTAACATCACATCGCATTTCGGCGGTTTATTGCCTTCATCTTGGGGTGCCAGCGCGCATGATCACTAGATTTGCTAAAAAGTGGTTAATGAACGGCCTAAAAGTGTTTGAATTTAGGGTATTTTATGAAAATTTAAGTTATGTTAGCGTATTGTCACAATAATAAGATCACCGGAAAAATTCGGGATCACTGAGGCAGAAAAAGAGGCAACGACGTGGCAAGTCGTACGGGACAGCAGGCCCTTCGCGGGCTTATTCTATTCGCATTGATGATCACAATCCTGGTTGCGCCGATCCGCGCGACTGCGGCCCCCTATGCGGCCATGGTGATGGACGCCCGCACGGGCGAGGTTCTGCATTCACGGAATGCTGACACCCGCCTGCATCCGGCATCCCTGACCAAGATGATGACACTTTATATCGCATTTCAGGCCATCCAGCGAGGTGAGATCACGCTCGACACGCCCGTCCGGGTCAGCAGGCTGGCCGCGTCAGAGCCGCCGTCAAAGCTGGGGCTGCGCGAAGGTCAGACCATCCGCCTGCGCTATCTGCTGCGCGCCGCTGCCGTGAAATCGGCCAATGACGCGGCCACTGCCATCGGCGAAGCGATTGCCGGTTCGGAAGAGGCGTTTGCCACACGCATGACCCGTACCGCCGCTGCGATGGGGATGCGCAACACAACCTTCCGCAACGCACATGGGCTGACCCAAACCGGCCATATGTCCACCGCGCGGGACATGTCGGTCCTTGGCCGGCACGTAATCTATGACTTTCCGCAGTATTATAACCTGTTCTCGCGCCGCAGCGCAGATGCGGGCATCGCACGGGTGAACCACACTAATCGCCGCTGGCTGGACAGCTATGAAGGTGGTGACGGGATCAAAACGGGCTACACACGGGCCGCCGGGTTCAACCTTGTGGCCTCGGCCCAGCGCGGGCAGGAACGGATTATCGCCACGGTTTTTGGTGGATCCTCGACCGCTTCGCGCAATGCACGGATCACCGAACTGATGGATATGGGCTTTAACCGCGCGCCAGCACGGGCCAGCATCCGGCGGCCAAATCCGCCTGCGGCAATGCCGACCGGCACCCCTGCCAGCCGCGCGACAAGCGCTGGCACAAGTGGGGGCAAGATCATTCGCGTGAACGGGCGCATCGCATCAAGCATTCGCCCGGTTGCCCGCCCCGTGCCTGACGCCACCCCCGATACAGAGCTTCTGATCTCGACGGTGGATAGCGACGCGATCAACGCCGCCCTTGCCAGCGCGGTTGACGGCGCCTTGGCAGAGGCGCTGGCCGAAGACGATGAAGCAGTACCGGTTGTGGTCGCAGCAGCGGCCCCTGCCGTGGTGCCCCGTGTCCGGCCAGCTGATGAGGCAACCGCCACAGCGTCTAGCGCCCCAAGTGCCCCGGCCACTGACATCGTGACTGCCTCCGCCGCCGAAGCCGCACCAGAGGTCGTGACCCGTATCTCAACCTCGGGCGGGCATCACTGGGGCGTCAATGTGGGCCGCTACAACACACGGTATGAGGCAGAGCGCGTTCTTCTACAGGTCGCCCTGAATGAGATGAGCAGCCTCGACGGTGCCCTGCGCCGCGTGGTGCAGCGCGCTGGAGGGTTTGACGCCAACTTCATGGGGCTGTCCCGCGAAGGGGCGGACCTTGCGTGCCGCCGCTTGCAGGCGCGCAATACGACCTGTTTCATGATCGGGTCCGACAGCTAAACACGGCGCGCGCCTATGATGGGCGCGCCCGATCCGGTGGGGCTCAAAAACCTAACGGCTGCTGTCCGATACTCGGACCAGCATCCTAGCTGTTCGTCTGCGCCGCCCGCTTTCGCGATGACAATCCCCCCTACAAGGGCGACATTACATACCGTGAAAACGACAATCCCAATTGCATCCTGTTCTGCGCCCAGCCATACTTGCAACAGGGCAGAAACGGTACGGACCACCTGCACAGACAGGGGCCGGGCAGAGGTGATAACGATGCGGATTTTGTTGGTTTTGGGCGCGATGGTCAGTCTTGGCTCTTGCGGTGGTGGTGGCGCTGTATCCGGCGATATCGGACAGGCCTGTCAGGATGGTGGACGCCGCGATGCGTCGCCGCAGCTTTGCACCTGCGTGCAGCAGGTCGCAAACCAGACCTTGTCAAAGCGCGAGCAATCCCGCGCCGTCGCCTTCTTTGACGATCCGCAATTGGCGCAAGACACAAGACAGTCCGACCGCAGCAGCGACGAGGCTTTCTGGCAGCGCTACAAATCCTTTACCGAACTGGCGTCAGAGATCTGTCAGCCCATAGAAATCTAAAGCGTTATGCGAAAAACCTGAATCAGTTAACGCTGCCTGAAATCATAGATTTCAACGCGTTAACTGATAAGTCATGTCGGGGGTATTTCGTCAAACGCTATAGTGAACTGCTGAGATCGCCCTATCAGCGCAGCACGCCGCGTTTTCGCATCGCGCGGGCATAAAGCCAAAGCGCGATCAGGATCAGCGGAATAGCGATGGTAAATGCGATGGCCGCCGGGCCAGCCACGGCAAGCATGCTGCCCCCGTCGGCGATCCCATAGGTGTAAACGGATGATCCGATCAGCCCCAGCAGGGACACGGCAAAGGCCGCAGCAGCCAAGCGGGGCCGCAAAAGCAACAGCAGCGACCCAAGCACAGCGCCCCACACGCCCAAGGCCCATGTAACGGCAAACCAAAGCGGCGCACTCCCCAGCATCTCTAACCGCTCTGTCGGCATCTGCGCCAGATAACCCGTATCATCGGTCTGCGTCATGACGTAATCAAACGCACCGCCCGCATTCCACAGCAGCGCAAACACGCCGACGACCCAAAGATGGACTGGCGTTTTCATCAATCATCCCCCCCGCGGGAGCGTAACAGATTGTCGCGCGTCAGGCCAGTTGGCCGCGCGCCATCCGATAATGCGCCGGGATAGAGGGAAGAAAGAACAGGATCCAGCCGTAATCCATATAGACCACGATCGCCGCCGGAATCCATAAGATCGACAGCACCAGCCCGACTCGCCCGGCCACCCGAAGCGCGGCGTCCCGCTCTAGCACCCGTAGCAGTATGAGATGCAAGAGCTTTCCCCCGTCAAGAGGCTGTACCGGGATCAAGTTAAAGATGAAGAATGCGAGGTTAAGGAACGCAAAAGTATTCAGCGCCATGTAAATCTGGATCATCATCATGCTTGGCACCGTCGTCATCGACGACAGCATCGCCCATTGCGCCAAAGAGGCCAGCGCCCAAAGCGCCAGATTGACGATGGGGCCCATCGCAACGATCAGCTCTTGTTGATATGCATTGGCAGAGCGCACTCTTTCACAAAAACCGCCGCCGCCATGCAGCATGATCCGCCGGACCGGAATGCGTTGCACCTGGCACCCCCAGGCGTGCCCAAGTTCATGCAAAAAGATCGCAAGAAATAGCAATGCTGCGAAAATTGCGCTTTGCACGATGTCCCCGCCGGAAAAAATCACAATGAATCCAAGTAGAAACACAATGGATTGCCCGATTTCCACCCGTACACCCATCGGGCCGGTGAACTGAAAAACAACGGTATCGTCACGCAACATAGTCAAAAAATTCCGGTGGTTGATGCTGGCTGTGTCAGACCATGATCTGGCGATGGGGCACAAGTATGGCAGGCCGCCAAAGATGCGTTTCCGGTGCTTTGTTCTTTCGGTGCCAGTTGCACCCGCGCCCGCCCTGCCGCATCGTTCGGCGACAGGAGGTGCAGGATGGAGATCGTGGTTTTGACTGGCGCCGGGATATCGACAGAGAGCGGGCTGGGGACGTTTCGCGATGCGGACGGGCTGTGGACCCACTATGATCTGAATGATGTCGCCACCGCCGAAGGCTTTGGCCGCGATCCCGCATTGGTGCATGATTTCTATAATGCCCGGCGCGCCAATTGCGCCGATGCCGCGCCGAACGCTGCACATAACGCATTGGCGAACCTTGAAAAATCCGCAACGCATAATCTGACCATCGTCACCCAGAATGTCGACGACCTTCACGAACGCGCGGGATCGCGCACCGTCATCCATATGCATGGCACGCTGACCGGCGCACTTTGCGCAGCCTGCCAACACCGTTGGCGCGCACCGCTGGTGATGGACCCCACCGACCTCTGCCCTCGCTGCGCGACCCCGGCCACGCGGCCCGATGTGGTTTGGTTCGGCGAGATCCCCTATCAGATGGACCGCATTTCAGAGCTTGTCGCGGCGTCCGACATCTTTGCCGCGATCGGCACCAGCGCAGAGGTTTACCCCGCCGCAGGGCTGGTGGAACTGGCGGGTGGCGAAACACTGGAACTGAACCTTGAACCCTCGGCCCGGACGAACAGTTTTGATCGGCGGCGCTTTGGTCCGGCGACAGAGATTGTTCCTGAATGGGTCGTGGAACTGACGGGCTGAGGCAACATGCGGTGGGGAAAGCGAGGCCGCACAACACCCCGATCACCGCGAATCGCGTCCATCCGGTTAAGACCGGGTTTTGGGAGAAATCAGCGATCAGAAATGCAACGGGTCCGATGATAGTCCGATGCCATTCCGATAGCACCAATCGCCCCTATACTCAGGTGTTCGCAGGCATTTTGCACCCCGGCACCCCACCGTGCCGGGCAGCTCAATTTTATTTTTTCGGCTTCAGATTAGCGATGAGCGCCGCCACAGCAGCCCCCATAAGAAGCAGCCAAAACAGTCCCCACAGAAACAGCAGGCCACCGATAATTTGCATGATCCGCAACAACCAGCGCCCTGATTTCAGCATCTTGTCACTGCGCATCTCGCCCGTTTCCGCGTTGTGGCGCCCGTCAACAACCTCCCCCGCGCGGTGCGGCTGCGGGCTAGACCACATGTTTCCGGCATATTCAGCACGTGGCTCTGGCGCGGCTTCTAAAGCAAAGACCGGGCGATAAAGCCGGTCGCCGTCTGAATCCCGCTTCGTGTCCACCTCCACCACGATCAGCCGCGCAGGTTCCGAATTGGCCACAAACCGTTTGGCAGACCCAATAAAAAACGTCGAAACACCGAAAAAAATCAAACCGACAAATAAGAGTATGATTGCACGCATGAAAAGTCCTTCCTGGTATTGTCTTAATTACTTGCACCTTACGAAATACCCAAGAAACACCTACAATCAGGCACTTTGAAATCACAGGTTTCATATGATGCCTGTTCAAGATGGGCATCCGCCCTGCCGGTGTCACCGGGGAAAAACAGCAGGCTCTTCACCCCAAACGGCGTGTCTCCCGGTCAAAAATACCACCTGCGCACAGGTGTCACCTGCTGCGCGTGATCGGAGACATACCCCCTGCCCACTGGACAGCGCGCCTCTGCCGGATATGAAAGGCTGATGAAGAAGGTGACTGATATCGCCGATCTGGCAGAGAAGCTGCGCGGGGGGAACCGTCGCGCGCTGGCGCGGGCGATTACGCTGGTGGAAAGCGGGCGCGCCGATCATCGGGCCGAGGCTTTGTCGCTGTTAGAGGCTGTTGGCACGGATCGTCAGGCGCTGCGCATTGGGATGTCGGGCACGCCGGGCGTGGGCAAATCGACCTTTATCGAAAGTTTTGGTCTGATGCTGACCGGTCTGGGGCGGCGGGTGGCGGTTCTGGCGGTTGATCCGTCCTCGGCTCGGTCGGGCGGCTCGATTTTAGGTGACAAGACCCGGATGGATCATCTCGCCCGCGATCCAAACGCTTTTATTCGCCCCTCCCCCAGCCAGACCCAGTTGGGCGGTGTCGCCCGCCGCAGCCGCGAAGCTGTTGCATTGTGTGAAGCGGCCGGGTTCGATGTGGTGCTGATCGAAACCGTCGGCGTCGGCCAGTCCGAAACGATGGTGGCGCAGATGGCCGATCTGTTTGTACTGCTGCTTGCCCCGGCAGGCGGGGACGAATTGCAGGGCGTTAAGCGCGGGATCATGGAAATGGCCGATCTGATCCTTGTGAACAAGGCCGATGGCAACCTGCGTGAACAGGCGCTGCGCACCTGTGCCGATTACGCCGGTGCCCTGCGTTTGCTACGCAAGCGCGCGCAGGACCCTGCCGGGTTTCCCAAGGCCCTGACCGTCTCGGCCATAGAAACGCAAGGGTTGGATACAGCCTGGGCCGACATGCAGGCGCTGGCAGACTGGCGGCGCGAGACAGGGGTTTGGGACCAGACCCGCGCAGATCAGGCGGGGTTTTGGTTTGCCGAGGATGTGCGCCAAGGTGTACTGCAATGGCTGCAGGAAGATGAGGCGACCCGCACCCGGATGCAGGCGGCAGAGGCGAGGTTGCGGGCTGGGGAAATATCCCCTGCTGTTGCGGCGGCAGAGGTGCTGGCACCCTTGCGTGGGGAGAAGCCATAGATGCGCGACCCAGATGGGTTGAGCAGGTTTTTCACAAAACCTGCCTAAAAGTTTGAAAAACTTTTGTTCAAATCCTTGTAAGGATTTGGGACGTCAGGCGAGAACCTCGCTCTTACAGGCCTTGCCCGGAACAAATTGATCATGCCAGCCGGGCCAAATCGGGTTGACGGGCGTTCGGAATCCTCCTATCTGGCGCTGATCTTATTCAGGCCCTGTCATGTGCGGGGCAGAACCCCGTATCACAGGATGTCCCGCCCACTGGCGCTGATGTCCCAAAAGACAAGGAACACGCCCATGTCGCGCCGTTGCGATCTGACCGGAAAAGGCCCGATGTCGGGCAACAATGTAAGCCACGCCAAAAACAGAACGCGCCGCCGCTTTTTACCGAATCTGCAGGATGTCACCCTGCAGTCGGACGTGCTGGGCCGCTCTTTCAAGTTCCGAATCTCTAACGCTGCCCTGCGCACTGTTGATCACCGTGGTGGTCTGGATGCCTTCATGGCCCGCGCCAAGGAAGCCGAGCTTTCCGCAGACGCGCTGAAAGTGAAAAAAGAGATCGCAAAGGCGACTGCGGCCTAAACGGTTGGCATTATTGATGTTTTAAGGACCCGGTTGCATTGCGCAGCCGGGTTTTTTCGTGTCGCAGGCGCATCGCCTCTTGAGAAAACGCCACATTTCAATCACAATATTGCCCAATAGACTTTAAAACGGCAAATTTCTGCTCATATTTATAAATGAGATCGTAATGATCTGTATTTTTACGGCTGCCTGGGGGCGTAATGATGACATATTTTGTGAAAGCAATAGCTGCTGCGCTACTGACTGGACTGTCCGGCCCGCTTCCGGCGCTGGCCCAAAGCGCTGTTGATCCTAACGTCCAGCATGTTCTTGACCATATCAACGCCCATGGCGTGTCGGTCGTCCGGACCAGCGATGGCGGGGCGATGGTGATTCTGGAAACCGACTTTGCGACCCGCGGCTTGCCTGAACTGCGGGTCAGCCTTGGCCGCGATGGTGTGTTCATGCCCGATACAGATCTGGGCACGCTGCGTAAAATCACCGGGCTACAGGTTTTCACGGCCCCTTCTTCGATCAATATTGAAGAATATGACACGCTGTTCATCTGGGACCCCCGCGCGGCGACCCCCGTCGGACTGGCCCCGCTTGGCTGATCCACGCGCGCGAGGTTGCCGCCTGTAAGGTGGTGTCTTGACCCACCTTATGGCAAAGCATCACCCATGACTGCCTTGCCGATTGATCCCGTCCTGCCCGAATTGATGGCGGCGCTGCGCACCAATGGCCGCGCTGTGTTGCAGGCCCCACCGGGGGCGGGCAAGACGACCCGCGTGCCGCTCGCCATGTTAGATGCCGGGCTAACCAAAGGTCGCATCATTATGCTGGAACCACGCCGTCTGGCCGCCCGCGCGGCGGCGGCCCGTTTGGCCGAAGGGTTGGGTGAGCAGACTGGTAAGACGGTCGGTTACCGTATGCGCGGCGAAAGCCAGCCGGGCCGCCGTATTGAGGTTGTCACCGAAGGTATCCTGACTCGCATGATCCAGTCGGACCCGGAATTGACGGATGTCGGCGCGGTGATCTTTGACGAATTCCACGAACGCTCTCTGAATGCCGATCTGGGCCTTGCGCTGGTGCATGAATTGCGCAGCGTATTGCGCCCTGATTTGCTGCTGCTGGTCATGTCCGCCACGCTGGACGCCGCCCCGGTTGCCGCCATGTTGCAGGACGCGCCGGTGATCACGTCCGAGGGCCGCTCTTTTCCCGTTGTCACACATTATCTGGATCGCGCAGTTCCCAAAGGCGTGCGGTTGGAACAGGCGACCGCTGATCTGGTGGTGCAGGCTGTTTCAGCGACGACAGGCGGTGTGCTGGTGTTCCTGCCCGGTGAGGGTGAGATCAGGCGTGTCGCGGCGGCGCTGAAAAGCCGCCTGCCTGCGGATTGCGAGGTTCGCCCGCTTTATGGCGCCTTGCCCTTCAAGGATCAGCGCGCGGCGATTGCGCCGACGGCCAGCGGTCGCAAGGTGGTGCTGTCCACCTCGATCGCTGAAACATCGTTGACGATTGAGGATATCCGCGTTGTGGTTGATGCGGGCCGTGCCCGCCGTGCGAAATTCGATCCCGGCTCGGGCATGTCCCGGCTGGTGACCGAGCGCGTCAGCCGGGCAGAGGCGACACAGCGCGCGGGCCGTGCGGGCCGGGTGGCACCGGGCGATGCCTACAAGCTCTGGACGAAGGGAGAGGATGGCGCCCTGCCCGCCTTTGCCCCTGCGGAAATCGAAGTGGCTGATCTGGCCGGGCTTGCGCTGGAATTCGCGCTTTGGGGCGGTGATAATCTGGCATTTCTGACCCCGCCTCCTCCCGGTGCACTGGCAGAGGCGCGCGCGTTGTTGCAAGGGCTGGGCGCGCTGGATGCAGGATTGCGGATCACGGCGCATGGCCGTGCGCTGGCGGCCCTGCCGATCCATCCGCGTCTCGGCCACATGTTGCAAATCGCGGGCGCGCAGGCGGCCCCGGTCGCTGCACTGCTGGCCGGGCGTGACCCGCTGCGCGGTGCGCCGGTGGACCTGTCGCTGCGCGTGGCGGCGATCAAAACCCATTATAACGGGCCGGGTGTGGTGAACCATGCAGCCCTTGGCCCGATCCGGGTTGAGGCAAAGCGGCTTGCAAAGGGTCTGCCCAAGGGGGACCCCATGCCGCTGGCCCAGCAAGTGGCGCTGGCCTATCCCGACCGTATCGGATTGCGCCGCAAAGGCGATGATCCCCGCTATGTGCTGTCCGGCGGCAAGGGTGCTGTGATGAATGCTGCCGACCCACTGGCGGGGCAGCGTTTGATCGTGGCCACTGATCTGGACGGCGACACGCGCGAGGCGCGGGTTCGGCAAGCGGTGCCGATTTCGGAACGTGATCTGCGGGCGGTCTTTCCCGATCAGATCGGCTGGGCGGACGTCTGTGAATGGTCCCGCCGCGAAAGTAAGGTGCTGACCCGCAGGCAAGAGCGTTTCGGCGCGCTGGTGCTCGATGACCGGCAATGGCCGGATGCGCCGGATGATGCTGTTGCCGTAGCGATGCTGGAGGGCGTGCGCCAGCTAGGGTTGCGTCCGTCTGATGCGGCGAACCGATTTCGCGCCCGGGTCGCGCTGGTGGATGACCTGCCCGCAATGGATGATGACAGCCTGATGGCTGATCTGGAAACCTGGCTGCTGCCGCATTTGCAGGGCGTACGCTCGGCTGCGGATTGGAAGCGATTTGATCTGCTGCCCGCCTTGCGCGCCATGCTGGACTGGGACCAAAAGCAGCGGCTGGACCGTGCGGCCCCCGCCCATTTCGCAACGCCGCTGGGACGCAAGATCCCAATTGATTATGCGGGTGAGGCACCGGGGATCACGCTGCGCTTGCAGGAAATGTTTGGCGTGACCACGCACCCGCTAGTGGGGCGCACCCCCTTACGGGTCACACTGCTGTCACCGGGGCAAAAGCCGGTGCAGGTCACCCAAGATATCGTTGGGTTCTGGGCCAGTTCCTATGCGGATGTGCGCCGCGATATGCGCGGCCGCTATCCGCGCCATCCCTGGCCAGAGGACCCAACCCAGGCCGATCCGACATTGCGCGCAAAACCGCGCGGCACCTGACGCAAAAACAGGCAAGCCGCCGCCGAACGGCTGTTGCCACAATCATAGATTGCCGCCAAATTTGCATCCCGACTCAGCCCATGCTAATAAAAACGCAATAAAATAAGTCTATTGGCAGGTTCGCAAATGACATCAATGTTCCAGTCCTTTTGGGCGGGTGCCCTGCGCCCGTTCTTTCAACGTCCTCCGGCGCTCCAAGTGGCCGCACTTTGCCATCGTCATGGCAAGGACGGGGTCGAGGTTTTGTTGGTCACCAGTTCATCCGGTCGCTGGATCCTGCCCAAAGGCTGGCCCATTGATGGGCTAAGCGCGGCAGAGGCCGCCAAACAGGAAGCCTGGGAAGAAGGCGGGATCAAAAAGGGCACCACCGAAGAAACAGCCATTGGCAGTTTTCTGGCGGAAAAGCATTTTGACAGCGGCGCGGTGATCCCTTGTGAAACCCGTGTTTATGCCATCGACACCGCCAAGGTGGTGGCCGATTACCCCGAGGCGGATCGCCGTGATCGGATTTGGGTCAGCCCTGCCAAGGCGGCCACAATGGTGACAGAGCCCGGATTGCAGGACATTCTGACAGGCTTTATAGCGGATTGATTCATCTAGATTGATCGCGACGGCCCGGGCGACCCTCGGCCCATGTCGAGGGGGAGACACCACTTGCCTGACAGCAAACCGACATATCAGTGGAAAACGCTTGATCGCGATCTGGGTCGCATCAACGCGATGGAATTCGCGACGCAATATGTATCGCAGCCACTGGTGGGGCTGGGCATCGCGATGGCGTTTATCGTCGTTGCGGCATTGGCGAGCACAGTGTTCTTTGGCGGTGCATCCACATCCTACATCGTGATCGCGGCCGCCGCATTTGGTGCCTATATGGCAGTCAATATCGGCGCGAATGATGTGGCCAACAACATGGGTCCTGCCGTGGGGGCCAATGCGCTGACCATGACCGGTGCCATCGTGATCGCCGCCCTGTTTGAAAGTGCGGGCGCGCTGCTGGCGGGGGGCGATGTTGTATCGACCATTTCCAAAGGCATTATCGACCCGGCCAGCGTTGCAAGCGACAGCGTCTTTATCTGGGCGATGATGGCGGCGCTGATATCCTCTGCGCTTTGGGTGAACCTTGCCACATGGATCGGCGCGCCTGTTTCGACCACCCATGCGGTGGTGGGCGGCGTGATGGGTGCGGGCATCGCTGCGGCGGGCTTTGCTGCTGTGAGCTGGCCGACCATGGGTGCGATTGCGGCCAGTTGGGTGATCTCACCGGTGTTGGGCGGCGTGATCGCCGCGCTGTTTCTGGCCTTTATCAAACAATTCATCATCTACAAAGATGACAAGATCGCCGCCGCCCGCCGCTGGGTGCCCGCGCTAATCGGGATCATGGCGGGGGTTTTTGCGGTCTACCTCGCGATGAAAGGGCTGAAAAAGATCGTGACGGTCAGCCCACCTATGGCGCTGCTTGTTGGCGCTATATTGGGGCTGGCGGTCTATGCCATCGCCCGGCCGCTGGTCCGCCGCCAGTCCGAAGGCTTGGAAAACCGCAACAGGTCTCTGAAGGTGCTGTTCAACATCCCGCTGATCCTGTCGGCAGCGCTGCTGTCCTTTGCGCATGGGGCCAATGATGTGGCCAATGCCATCGGCCCGCTGGCCGCCATCGTGCATACCGAACAATTCGGCGATGTGGCGGGCAAGGTGGATATTCCCAGTTGGGTGATGGTCATCGGCGCGCTGGGGATTTCATTTGGGCTGGTCCTGTTCGGCCCCAAACTGATCCGTATGGTGGGCAGCCAGATCACAAAGCTGAACCCGATGCGCGCCTATTGCGTGGCCCTGTCGGCAGCGATCACCGTGATCCTAGCAAGCTGGCTGGGGCTGCCGGTGTCTTCGACCCATATCGCCGTAGGCGGTGTCTTTGGCGTCGGATTTTTCCGCGAATGGGAAGCAGAGCGGCTTGCCCGCAAATCTGCGGCCAAACGCCCCGAGGCCAAGCGCATCGCCCCCGAAGAACGCCGCCGCCGCAAGCTGGTGCGCCGGTCGCATTTCATGACGATTATCGCCGCATGGGTCGTGACCGTCCCTGCCGCCGCCCTTATGTCAGGGCTGATCTTCTGGGTGTTGCATGGGATCTTTGTCTGAGGGGGCTTATTTCCCCAAGCAGTACCGCATGATCGCTTTTTGCGCATGCAGCCGGTTTTCGGCCTCGTCGAAGATCACTGAATGCGGGCCGTCCATGACGGAACTTGTTGCCTCATCGTCCCGGTGTGCCGGTAGGCAATGCATGAACAGCGCGTCATCCTTTGCCTTGGCCATCAGCGCATCATTCACCTGATAGCCGCGCAGCTGGTTGTGCCGCCGTTCGCGCGCGGATTGCGGATCGTGCATGCTGACCCATGTATCCGTCACCACCAGATCGGCCCCCTGCACTGCCTCGTCGGGATTACGTACAGTGGTATAAAGGCCCGCCAGTTCCGGTTCTGGGTCAAGCGGTGGCGGACCGGTGAAGACCAGATCAAAATCAAACTGTTTGGCCGCATGGGCGAAACTGGCAAAGACGTTGTTGCCATCGCCGGACCAGACGACCTTTTTGCCTTTGATCGGGCCGTTATGTTCTTCGAACGTCATGATATCAGCCATGATCTGGCAGGGGTGGGTCCGGTTGGTCAGCCCGTTGATCACCGGCACTGTGGCATGTTCTGCCATATCCAGCAGGGTTTGCTCCTCGAACGTGCGGATCATGATCAGATCCACATAGCGCGACAGCACCCGCGCTGTGTCTGCGATAGTTTCGCCGTGGCCCAGTTGCATGTCTGCCCCTGACAGTACCATCGTCTGCCCGCCCATCTGGCGCACGCCCACATCAAAGGACACGCGCGTCCGGGTCGATGGTTTTTCAAAGATCAGGGCCACCATATGCCCGGCCAGCGGCTGGTCCGCATCGGGTGTGCCCTTGGGCTGTCCGGCGCGGGCATCTTTGATGGTCCGCGCATCCTGAATGATCTGATGCAGATCATCGGCGGGGGTCACGTTGATATCAAGAAAATGTTTCATAAGCGTCGCTTTGTTGTTGGGCCTTGTCCGGGCCAGAATATCTTATTTGTAGGTCATCACCTGAATGTGCTTGCCCGTGCGAGAAGTCGCAAGTCGTCGTCGCTGAAACCCCGCTTGCGTAAACGTCGCAATCAACCGTTGGTCATGCGAGCGCGGTCCGACAGCGACCAACGGGCATGAACGGCGAAGTTCGGCAATCCGGTCCTTGAGGTAGCCCACAGAATGGCCCGGCCCCATGAATTCGGCTTCACCCACAAACGTGGTGATCACACGCGACCCGCGCGGCAGATCGGCATATTGCGGCATGCCGAAGGTTTCAGCATCATGATCGTGGATATAGGCGAAAGGCCTTTCCCGAAGGCAGACCTTTCGCATGTCGATCAGGTCATCTTCCATGTCATGTTTCATCAGCTCCAATTCCATTTCTGTATCGGGCAGCCATGAGCGCACATGCGGCATCATCAGCCACTTCCGTATCAAGGGAAGGTCGGCATAGGTCAGCGTATGAAAGATGTAGTTTTGCATAGGATTTCTAAAATTGTCGTGCTGCGGCATCAAGCTTGTCGACTGCGGCACCTATATCTGCGTCAGGGATGTTCAGCGCGGGCAACAGCCGGATCACATTATCGGCGGCGGGCACGGTCAGCAGCCCCTGATCGAACCCTGCCTTGACCAGATCGCTGTTGGCCACTTTGCATTTCAGCCCCAGCATCAGCCCTGCGCCGCGCACCTCTTCGAACACCTCCGGATGGCTGGCCACCAAGCCTTCGAGCTTTTGCCGGAAGAGACCCGCCTTACGCCCCACCTCTGCCAGAAAAACCTCGTCCGCGATGATTTCCATCACTTTGGCCCCGACTGCACAGGCCAGCGGGTTGCCCCCGTAGGTGGAGCCATGCGTGCCAGCGGTCATGCCGGACGCGGCATCTTCGGTCGCCAGCACGGCCCCCAGCGGAAAGCCCCCGCCGATGCCCTTGGCAACCATCATGATATTAGGCGTGACCCCGGCCCATTCATGGGCGAATAGCTTGCCCGTCCGACCCATGCCGCATTGCACCTCGTCTAGGATCAGCAGGACACCGTGTGTGTCGCAGAGCGCGCGCAACGCCCGCAGGTCATCATCGGATACCGAGCGGATGCCGCCTTCGCCCTGGATCGGCTCAATCAGCACAGCGGCGACACTGTCATCCATCGCAGCCTCGGTCGCCGTCAGGTCGCCGAATTCCAGATGGATAAATCCAGGCAGCAGTGGCCCGAAACCTTTGGTCATCTTCTCGGACCCGGCGGCAGCGATCCCGGCGCTGGAGCGCCCGTGAAAAGAGTTGGAATAGGTGATGATACCGGTCCGGTCAGGCTGGCCTTTGTCGTACCAGTATTTCCGGGCCATCTTGACCGCCAATTCGCAGGATTCGGTCCCTGAATTGGTGAAAAAGACCGTGTCGGCAAAGGTCTTGTCCACCAGCATTTCCGCCAATCTCTGCTGGGCAGGAATGTTGTAAAGGTTCGACACATGCCACAGCGCATTCGCCTGTCCGGTCAAAGCGGCCACCAGTGCCGGATGCGCATGGCCCAGCGCATTCACCGCGATGCCTGCACCGAGGTCAAGGAAGCGTCGCCCGTCAGCCTCTACCAGCCAAGAGCCTTCACCCGATGTAAATGTCAGGGGGGCACGGTTATAGGTCGGCAAAATAGGTGCGATCATGGTGATCTTCCTTGTGGATAAGCCCGATTGGTGCAGGACCAAAAGGCAGGTGTCAACGATTTAAGGGGTTTAGGATGGATATGACAACGGGCGACGCAAATTAGCGTCGGCGTCGGTTCAAAGCTGTCATACGGATCATCATGCGCAATTGATAACAGAGCTTTTTTGATCAGGGAAGCCAGAACCGCAATAATCGGTTTTTGACCACAGCGGGGCCCTGTTCGCATCTGCGACTTGGGCGTGTTGCCGTGTGACAGAGCCATATAGGTGCGCCGCCCGCTTCATGCTAATCTGCCCCATATTTCAGGAGGATTCTGATGGCTTTGGATGGCGTGAAAGTGCTTGTTGGCACAACAAAGGGCGCGTTTCTGGTGTCCGGCGATGCGCAGCGCACCGGCTGGACGGTTAAGGGGCCGTTTTGTGATGGCTGGCCGATCAACCATGTGGTGGGCGATGTCGCAAGCGGCCAGATTTGGGCCGGAGGCGGTGGTGACTGGCATGGTGCGGGTGTCTGGTGTTCTGACGACGGGGGCGAAAGCTGGCAGGTGACCCGCCTGACCAAGGGCACGATGGATGACTGGGCCGCCGAAGATCCCGATTTCGCCGCGATGATCGGCTGGACCGATACGCCGCTGCCCTTTAAGGGGTTTTCACAGATCTGGTCCCTCGCCCACGCCCATGGCGCGCTTTACGCGGGTACGAAACCGGCGAGCCTGCTGAAGAGCGCCGATCACGGCAAGACGTGGGACAAGGTAGAGGGGCTGACCAGCCACCCTTCAGCTGACAGCTGGCAACCGGGCGGCGCAGGCCTTGTGTTGCATACGATTGTGCCTGCGCCGGATGATCCCAAAAAGCTTTGGGTCGGGATTTCGGCGGCGGGCGTTTTTGCGACCGAGGATGGCGGCACCACATGGGACCGCCGCAACCGGTTGTCCAACGCCGAAAGCTGTGCGGCGCATGACCACCCTGCCGCCCCCTCTGACGGTGAGCTGGGCCACTGTGTGCATAATATGGTGCGCGCGCCGGGCGATGCGGATGTCATGTATCAGCAAAACCATCACGGGGTGTGGCGGTCGACGGATGGTGGCCGCAGTTGGGATGATATCAATGGGGGTCTGCCTTCGACATTCGGATTTCCGATCCGGGTCCATCCGCGTGATCCCGATACCATCTGGACCCTGCCCCTGAACGGTGACAGTGCGGGGCGCTATCCGCCGGATGCTGCTGCGGCTGTCTGGCGATCCCGCGATGGCGGGCAAAACTGGCAAGCACTGCGCGACGGGCTGCCGCAAGACAGTTGTTTCTTTACCGTTTTGCGGCAAGCCATGGGCGGGGATACCTGCGATCCTGCCGGGGTCTATTTCGGCAGCAATAGCGGATCGGTCTTTGCCAGTTTCAACGAAGGCGACAGCTGGCATGAAATCGCACGCCATCTGCCCACTATTTTGGCGGTAGAGGTGCTGGGTTAAACACCGCGCCGGGTGGTGGCGTTTTCGCGATTGTCATTGCTGCGGGCAGCGCGCAAAAGCGCGCGATGACAACGCGAACGCCGAACCCAACCATTGCGATACTCTTCATGCTGGCCGCAACCACGTTCATCGCAGGCACCATGCTGCTGGCCAAGATGTTGGGCAGCGATCTGCTGGGGCCGCCCTTGCATCCGTTGCAGATCAGCCATGGCCGGTTCCTGTTTGCCTTTCTCGCTATCAGCAGCGCTGTTGCAGTATTACGCCCGCGCTTTACCCGCCCACATCTGCCACTGCATATCGGGCGCAGCGCCTTGGGCTGGTGCGGTGTAACGCTGATGTTCGCGGCAGTGGCGTTCATCCCGCTGGCAGATGCCACCGCGATCAGCTTTGTGAACCCTGTGTTCGGTATGCTGCTGGCGATCCCATTATTGGGAGAGCGGGTCGGCCCGTGGCGCTGGCTGGCGGCCCTCATGGCCTTTTGCGGAACACTGATCCTGCTGCGCCCCGGTGCTGATACGTTTCAGATCACCGCTTTGCTGCCCCTTGGCGCGGCTGTACTGTTGGGGTTGGAATCGATTTTCATCAAGAAACTGGCCGACCGCGAAGCCCCCTTGCAGATCCTGCTGATCAATAATGCCATCGGACTGACCATTGCAACCTGCGCTGTGGTGCCGGTCTGGATGCCCCCGACCCCGGCGCAATGGGCAGGGCTTGGCGCGCTTGGCATCATCGTGGCCGCGGCGCAGGCTTGCTATGTCAATGCTATGGCGCGGGCAGATGCCAGTTTTGTGACCCCGTTCAGCTACCTGACGCTTGTCTTTGCCGCTACCTACGACGCTGTGCTGTTTGATGTGATCCCGGATCGTATCAGCGTGACCGGTGCTGCGGTGATCCTGACGGGTGCAAGCCTGCTGGCTTGGCGCGAAAGGCGGTTACAGGTCTGAGTTTATGAGTGTTCCGTCCTGCAGTCTTTGTTTAGATTGCAGCTACGGTCTTGGTTTATGTGTGCAAATATGGACGAAGTTTACGAGTATCGGAGGGAGCCCGGTAAGGGAGTGATATGGTTGTCGGCCATCACCTTGGTGTTGCTGATCACATTCGTGTCGCTCACCGATGCGCATCAGTTTGACTGGCTGATCTGGGCTCTTGGTGCGGTAACGCTATTTTGGATGCTGGTGCCGAAGCCAGTGTCAGGCATGCGCGTGACCAAATCCCACCTGATTCTGTCAGCATGGCGCGACCCTTATGTCATCCTTCTGGATGACATCGCCTATCTGCGTGCAACCGAAGCCAGCGCAGAAACCAACATGGCCCTCGTCTTCAAAAACGGGATAGAGGCCGGCGTTTTTGTCGGTGACCTGCCGGATGTGGAAACCCTTGTGATGGTGATGGCTGCACGGGGTATCCCCGTGCGCGATGTTTATTAGGGTCAGGCCTTGAGCCTGTAGCCGGTGCGCATCCACCGCCAGCAGATCATCAACACAACCAGACAGGCGAAAGACACCACGGCAAGCCCCAGCCACGGGCTGCTGTCGCTGACCCCGATCATCCCGAACCGCACCCCGTCGATGATATAGAAAAACGGGTTGGCATGGCTGAGCGCCTGCATCACCGGCGGCAGCGCGTCGATGGAATAGAAAGTGCCCGACAGAAAGGTGAGCGGTGTCACCAGAAAATTCGAAATCGCGGCAAGCTGGTCGAATTTATTGGCGAAAATCCCCGCGATCATGCCCAGTGCGCCCATCAGGACAGACCCCAGCAGCACGAACACAAGCGTCCAAAGCGGATGCACCAGCCCGGTGCCCAAAAAGATTGCGGCCCCCACGGAAATCACTACGGCAACCAGTGCGCCACGTGCTACGGCCCCACTGATATAACCGGCCACCAGCTCTGACGCTGACAGCGGTGGCATCAGCGTGTCCACGATATTGCCCTGCACCTTGGCCGACGCAAGGCTGGAGGATGTATTGGCAAAGGCGTTCTGGATCACAGTCATCGTCAGGATCCCCGGCACGAGGAAAGTCATGAAGGGCACGCCCATCACATCACCACGTTGCCCGCCGATGGCGATGGTGAAAATCATCAGAAACAGCCCGGCGTTGATCAGGGGCGCCATGATCGTCTGCGACCAGACATTCATGAACCGCCGCACCTCGCGCCGGGTCAATGTCCATGTCCCCAGCCAGTTCACGCGCCCGAAGCGACGCACACCCATCGTGGCTTGCTCTGCCATTGCCATCGTCCTTCTTTTTCCTGTGCGTTGGACATAACCGATTGTTCGGATTTGGCCAGTGCCAGGCGTTTGCTTTTTAGCGCTATCGGGATAGCCTTGCGGCGTAACATGCGGGACGTTCCGATGCGTTTTATCCTGATCACCCTTGCTTTTCTCTGGTCCGGGCTTGCCCACGCCGATGAACTGCGGCCCGCGCTGCCAGCCCTTTACCGGGTGATTGGGGTTACCATCGATGATGTGTTGAACATTCGCGCCGCACCGGATGCGAGTGCGTCGACGGTCGGTGAATTTGCCAGTGACGCAAAGGATATTGAGGTCACCGCGCTCAGCCTCAGCGGCAGTTGGGCGCGGGTGAACACAGGCGAAAACACGGGCTGGGTCGCTTTTCGCTATCTCGCCCGCCAACCCATGGTGATCGGTTTTGCGGGGCTGCCGGACAGTCTGTCCTGCTTTGGGGCAGAACCTTTCTGGAACCTGCGCCTGACAGCGGAAGGCCTGCAATTAAACCGCCCCGACGGCAGCAGGACCTTTCCCATGAGTGTGATCGGGACATCCGCCCCGGTGTCGCTCGGTATCACGGGCTTTCACTTCACCTGGATGGCAGATGACGTGCACGTGCGGGCCTGGATTCTGCCCGGTCAGTGCAGTGACGGGATGAGCGACGCGATCTATGCGCTTCATTATGTTGACACCTACTTGGGGCATCATGGCTGTTGTCACCTGTGATCGCGCAACAGAAGGCCAAAAAGACCGGACCCGGCCTTCACATCAGCGCCCACAAGGACTAATATCATAGGCTGATAAAGAATGATGGCACGGATGCAGCGCATCCCACCGACCGATAACCAGAGGAACGCATATGTCCTGGACTGACGAGCGCGTCGAGACGCTCAAGAAGATGTGGAGCGAGGGCCAGTCGGCTAGCCAGATCGCCAAAGAGCTGGGCGGGGTAACCCGCAATGCAGTGATTGGCAAAGTGCACCGGCTGGGCCTGTCGAACCGGGCCGGATCCGGGACCGCGACGCCCACCAAAGCGCCCGCCAAGGAAAAACCGGCAGCACCCGCAGCCGCGACAAAACCTGCTGTGGCAAAGCCGGCCCCAAAGGCCATGCCGGACCCGGTGCCTGCCATTAAAGAAGAACCCGAAGTGGATGAAAACGGTATTCCGATTTCGGCCGCACGCCGTGCGATCATCCCTGCCGGGCAGCCCCTGCCCCCGCAGCCATCCGCGAATGAGATCAGCCCCGAAGCACTGGCCAAGGTGAGTGAGGTCGAAAAGACCGCCAAGCGGCTGACGTTGATGGAACTGACCGAAAAGACCTGCAAATGGCCTGTGGGTGACCCGGCCACCGATGATTTCTGGTTCTGCGGTCTGGCGGTACAGCAAGGCAAACCCTATTGCGAAGCACATGTAGGCGTGGCGTTCCAACCAATGTCATCGCGGCGTGATCGCAGGCGCTGACAGACTCCACACCGTAAGGTGGGTCTTGACCCACCCACGCAAGGTCGCCCACGGGCGGCCTTTCTTTTGACGCGTTAAGGTTGGTTGCTGATCCAGCGGCACTGATAAGGTGCAAGGGTGATGTCAGACGCCATGCTATCGATCCGTTCCCCGGTCAGCAGATCCACCCAAGCTTCATCATCAATCAGATTGACCGAAACCGCCGGGATGCTGACCGTTTCGTCGCTGACGTTGTGCAAGGCAAAGATCGACTGTCCGCGATCAAGGCTCTGTCGCCAGAGTCCGAAAACCCTGTCTTCCAGCGCCATGGTGAATTGGGTGGCATTGGGATGGAAGGCCGGTTGTTGGGCCCGGATGCGCAACCGCGCCGATAGATCGGCCAGTACCGATGCTTGCGGGCTGTTCGGGTCAGCCAACAGATCACGCAGCGTGGGATAATCCCATCGGTGGCGGTTGATTGCGCGGCTCATGCCCCGCCGGGTCACGTCCTCATGATCATTCGGCGTGGCCAGTAGTGCGTGAATGTAAAACGCAGGGATCCCTTCCATCGACATCACGATGGTTTGCGAACAGATGAACCGGTCATGGTGATGATCATCCGCGCCTTTGAACGTGCGGCTGGTCGCGGCATAAAAGGTCGTGTTCAGCTCATAGGGGGACTGGCTGCCATCGGGCATTGTCCGCATCGACACCAGCCCGCCCAGATCGCGCACGGTTTGGATCATCTGCTCTTTTTCATCCTCAGGCAGCAGACCTTCGGCGGGGCGCATACCGATCCCGTCATGGCTGGCAGTGAAATTCAGATAGGCGCAGCCCAATTGTGCCGGGGGCATCCCGCTTTGCCAGCGCCGCAAATGCCGGGCGGACCCTGCCATCATCGCGTGCAGGATCAATGGCGGCAGGGGAAAGTTATAGATCGCATGCGCCTCGTTCCGATTGCCGAAATAGCTGAGGTTTTCAGCCTTGGGCACATTGGTTTCGGTCAGCAGAATGATCGTTTCGGCCGCATAGTCGCAAAGCGCCCGCATCAGCCGGATCACCGCATGGGTCTGGGGCAGATGGATCGACGGCGTGCCGATTTCTTTCCACAAAAACGCCACTGCATCCAGCCGGATGATCCGCACCCCATTATCCACATGCAGCCGGATGATCCGCAAGAATTCCAGCAGCACCTCTGGGTTGCGGAAATCAAGGTCGATCTGATCATGGCTGAAGGTACACCAGACATGGCGCGGCCCGTTGGAGGTCTCTACCTTGCGCAACAAGGGGGTCGTGCGTGGCCGGACAACGGCAGACAGATCAGCCTCGGGTGAGGCTTCAAAGAAATATTTGTCGTAAGGCGCCTGCCCCTGCCGGTACGCATTGAACCAAGTCCCTTGGCTGGACACATGGTTCAGCACCAGATCAGACATCAGGTGAAACTTGTCACCAATCCGGTTGATATCGGCCCAATCCCCCAATTGCGGGTTCACCGACCGGAAATCAGAGACCGCAAACCCATCATCCGACGTATAGGGAAAAAACGGCAGGATATGCACACCGTTGATCACGCCCTTAAGGTAGCGCAGCAGGAAATCATGCAGCAGATCCAGCGGCTTATGCACACCGTCCACGACCGAATTACCATAGGTGATCAGCACCGCGTCAGCTTGGCTCCAGAGTGAATTGCCGGGCATGCGGCTGCGCTTGCGCGGATGCGTCCCCTCCGGCCAGAACGCGTCGATCACCGCGCGGGTCAAGGCGCGGGTATCCTGGTCCGGGTAGATCTGAGAGATAAGCGCAGTCAGACGTCGGTGTAATGAGATCGGGCTTGCCTTCATGTCACTTAATTCTGCTGCCGTGATTGCCTTACGTCCATGTCCTGAGACCCAGAAAACAGGTTTAAGCGCATTTTCCCAGCCAAAACCCGTCTCGCAGCGCTAGTAATGGGCAGATATGCCGCATGTGGTCAAAACTTCAGCAGTCCGCCGGTCAAAAAGCGCGCCTCGACGCCCAGCACCTACGCTCCGTTGCGTCGTTTCTCGGCGCTGCGGAGCATTTCGATAAAGGTGCTGACTTTGGCGGGGCGGAATTTTGCGGCCGGCAGCACGGCGAATATACCGCCATCCGCAAGCGACCAACCGGGCAGAACCTGTGTCAGCACACCGTTCTGCACATCCTCATGAACCAAAAAATCGGGAAGCACGGCAAGCCCTGCCCCATCTTTCACTGCGCGCAAGATGGCGGGCGCACTGTCGATGGCCAAATTGCTGTCAAGTTTGACCGAAGCCGCCTGTTGGGAACTGTGTGTAAAGTCCCAGTTGTAAGGATCAGAAAGCGCGCCGTTGGCAATAAAATCAACGCCGCGCAGGTCGTTCGGATGGGTGATCGGGCCAATCTGGGCGATCTTGTCAGCCCGCCCCACCAGCAACTGTTGAAAACTGCCAATCTTGCGCGCCCGCAGGCCAGAATCACGTAGCCACCCGACACGTATCGCCAGATCAAGCTCCCCTGCCATCAGATCGCTATGGGTATCGTTCAGATATAAGGCGACGTCGCACGCAGGGTATGCACGCTGAAACGCAGCAGCAACGGGGGTCACGACGGTAATGCCATAATCGTTCGGCGCGGTCATACGCAATGTGCCTACAGGTTTTTGCGTCAACTGCGAGATTTCGTTAAAGGCATCCTCGGCCTCGTGCAGGATAGCGGCGCAGCTGCTGTAAAAGCCAAGCCCCGCCTCGGTCGTGCTGACTTTGCGCGTGTTGCGCACCAGAAGCGTTGTCTTCAACTCCTGCTCCAGCTGCGTCACCTGCGAACTGACCACAGCTTTGGTCACGCCCAGACGGTCCGCGGCCTTCGTGAATGACCCGGTTTCCACCACGGCGGTGAAATAAGCCAATCTGTTCAGATTACGTGCTTTTGACATAGGTTCACTGTTAGCTTCTAGCAAACAATGTGTCAAAAATGTTTGTCTTATCAAAGGTAATGAAAGCCCACATATAGGGGCCAAGGAGACACAACATGACACAGACCGTTAAATTGCAATATCTCTTTGATCCACTATGTGGCTGGTGCTACGGCGCATCCGGCACGATCAAAAGCCTTGCAAAACATCCCTCTATTGATCTGCAACCGATGGCCACAGGGTTGTTTTCCGGCACCGGCGCGCGCCCGATGAGCGGCTTTGCCGCCCAAGCTTGGGCCAATGATCAACGCATCGCCGCGCTGAGCGGGCAGGTCTTTAGCGAAGATTACCGCCGTGATGTGCTTGGTGACAAAGATGCCTCTTTGGATTCAACCGTCACAACACTTGCCGTCACCGCCGTGAATGAGACCACACCAGACCGCACGATTGATGCGCTCGCGGCGTTGCAGGCCGCGCGTTACGTGGACGGGAAAGATGTGACCTCGGCCACAGTCGTTGCCACCATCCTGAGCAATATGGGGCTGGCAAATGCCGGTGCGCGTGTTGTGGCCGCAGACGACAGCTTGCTGCAAGCAGCCAGCGCCCGCATGAGCGCCGCACGCGATCTGATGTCCACCTTTGGGCTGCAAGGCGTTCCGGCCATGATCGCAACAATTGACGGCGCACAAAGCGTTCTGGACGCAAGCGCACTCTATGCAGGAACTGACGACATTCTGGCCGCCCTGAAGCGCGCCTAACCCCACATAAACAAGGACTTACATAATGGACCGCCGTACCCTACTCAAACTGACCGCCGCCGCTGGGGCAACAACTCTGTTGGCCCCTCACATGTCATTGGCAGATACCAATGGCCTAAGCTGGACCCACTTTCCAGCGGGTGAAAATGGCTTCTTCCGCGCACCTGTTCTGCTTTCCGGCCCGACCGAGGCCGTCTTGATCGACGGCGGCTTTACCCTGCCCGATGGCCAAGCGCTGGCCGCAGCGATCAAAGCCACCGGCAAAACGCTGACCACCATCTATATCAGCCAAAGTGATCCCGATTTCTATTTCAGCCTGCGCCCTATCACAGAGGCATTCCCAGAGGCACGGGTGATTGCCGCCAGCGAAACTGTAGACGCGATCTACGCAAATGTTGCCAAGAAAGTTGAAACATGGGGCCCTCAACTGGGTGAAAACGGCCCGCAATCGGTCGCAGACGTCATCTTTGCAGAAGCCGATGACAGCGCGACCCTTACCATTGACGGCCATGTTATCGACATCATTGCCGCAGAGGGTCTAGCCAATCGCCGCTATCTCTGGAGCGAAGACCTGCAAGCCGTCTTCGGTGGCGTGATGGTGTTTTCCGGCACACATGTTTGGACCGCCGATACCGCAACCAAAGAACAGCGCGCCGCATGGGTCGCCAATCTGGACGCCATTATCGCCCGCGCCCCCAAAGTTGTCGTTCCTGGCCACA
This sequence comes from Loktanella agnita, assembly GCF_046640325.1. NCBI lineage: Bacteria > Pseudomonadati > Pseudomonadota > Alphaproteobacteria > Rhodobacterales > Roseobacteraceae > Loktanella > Loktanella agnita. Next base: position 89,314 of record NZ_JBJMBF010000001.1, read on the forward strand.
TGACATCTGACGCGCCATTAGGTCTTGAGGCTGTCGCCTTCACCAAAGCCTATCTGCTGGCAATTGATGAAGAGCTTGAAAAAGCCAACGGTTCGGACGAACTGATCGCAGCAATCCAAGCCCGTTACCCCGATTTGGGGATGGGCATCGCGCTGAATATCGGCGCGAAGGTTCTGACCGGCGAGATGGAATGGGGCTGACCTGAACAAGCGTGCCGCTGCAAACGGGATCATCGCGACGGATAGCGCGGTGATCTCTCGGTCGTAAGCAATAAACGCCCTGAAACGCGGGGCGTTTTTCATTGTAAATCCATGCATTTGCACCGGTTATTTGCGCATTAATCTTTCGCCGATATCACGGATCGCAAGGGGTGTACCATTATACCGTAAGCGTCCCTTTTTGCTTCGCGTTTCGCAAAGAAAAGGTGTCCTGCATGCGTATATGGTCGATTGTCGGTCTCTTGGTCGGGTTCACCATGCTTGCAATCGCGGTCGGGCTGACGGCGCAGGACCCGATGATGTTTGTGAATATTCCGGGCTTTGCACTTGTTCTTGGCGGGACCTTTGCGGCGACATTGACCAGTTATTCATTGCAGGAAATCTGGGCGGCTATCCGTGCCTTGGCCATGCACAATGGCTCTGACGGGAATCTGGAACACGCGGGGCTGCGCGATATCATGCATATCGCCAAGGTGATGGATGCCAAAGGCGCACGCGCCGCCGAGGTCGCGATCAAACGCGTCCGCTCACCCTTTCTGCAAACCGGGCTGCAACTGGTCATTGATGAGGTCCCAAGCCGCCAACTGATCGAGGTGACGGATTGGCGCATCGCACGCATCCGCGCCCATGGCCGGGCGCAGGCCGATGTCTTTAATGTCATGTCAATCTATGCCCCCGCTTTTGGCATGGTCGGCACGCTTCTGGGGTTGGTGAATATGCTGCGCGGGATCGGCGGGGACATCACAGAGATCGGCATCAGCCTGTCGCTTGCACTGGTCACAACCTTTTACGGTATCGTCATGGCCAACGCGGTCTTCAAACCCTTCGCGGTCACCTTGCAGCGCCAGGTCGAAGATCGCATGGCTGTGCTATCCGTGGCGCAGGAAGCTTTGGTGCTGCTGGCGGATCATCACAGTCCGGTACAGCTGAAATACAGCATCAGTTCTTATGTCGATCCACAGGACGTTGATCTGATCGAACAGCCATCAGGGGGAGAGCCAAAAGATGCCCCGCGCGCCTGATGCGATGGAACCGGAAGAAGTACCACCAACAGATGCTGTGTCGCCGCCGCTTCATCTCTGGCGGCGCCACGCTGTGACGGTCCACCCGTCATCTGTCGTGGGCGAACAGGACAGGTCAGCATGGGCCGTCCCCTATACCGATCTGACCATGTTGTTGATGGTTTTCTTCGTGATCATGCTATCGCAGGCCGGGCAGCAGATCGGGCGCGCCGAAAGCACTGTGCGCGATCGGACGGATTATTCTTATCTTTTCGCCGCGACAAGCGGATCAGAACGGCCCGCACGCAGCACACTGCTTCTCGGTGGTCAGGGTATTATGAATGGTCAAAACGGGCTTTTGCCCGGTGGCGACAGTCTGGTCGCACAGGCGGGCAGCACGGTATCGCGCAATCAAGTGGAGGATTCGAATGATCGCATCGCTGCCGATCAGGATAATTTCGCCGTCGAATGGGCGCGGCGGGTTCGCGAGCTTGAAAATACGGCAGCTGCGTTCCTTGCTGACAGCGTGTCTGACGATCAGGTGACGCTGGTGACTAATGCACGTGGGATTGAGTTGCGTATGGCAGAGGACGTGCTGTTTGCCAGCGGATCGGACACGCTGCAAAACAGCGGCGAAGCCCTGATTTCCAGCCTCGCGCCGCTGCTGCGCCGCATTGATGGCGATATCGAGATTTCAGGACATACCGACAACATACCGATCAACACGCTGCGGTTTCCATCCAACTGGGCGCTTTCATCCGCAAGAAGCATCGCTGTTGTGCGTCTTTTACGTGATCTCGGCGTGCCCGAACGGGACATGCAGGCGGTCGGGCATGGTGACAACAGGCCAATTGCGTCAAACAGTACCGCAAGCGGTCGTGCGGCGAACCGACGTGTGACAATCGATATTACGCCCCGCCCGGACGCGCAGCCAGACAACCCATCCCCGCCGTAAGCACCTGTATAAATTGCGCGCATATAACTATCGCCCGCGCAACAGCCCATCGCAGATAGGACCCTGTCCGATGGGTTAAATTTCACATGCCCACCAATCCAACAACCGCAAGGATATGATGCAAAAGACTGCCGCCACCCGCAGATGACGTATCCGCGCCTTGCGCCCTGCCACTGCCTTGCCTTACATGGGAACCAACAAATGCAAGGGAGGCCATATGCGCCGCGTCGTCATCACTGGACTGGGGATCGTGTCCCCCATCGGGAACAATGCCACAGAAGTCGCCGCCGCGCTGAAGGCTGGTAAATCCGGGATTGAGGCTAGCCCGGAGATGGCTGAGCATGGCTTTCGCAGCCAGATTGCCGGCACGCTCAAGATTGATGTGGCCGAACATGTGGACAAGCGCACGTTGCGGTTCATGGGGCCGGGTGCCGCCTATGCGCATATCGCGATGCAGCAGGCGATTGCGGATGCCGGGCTGGGCGAAGACGTGGTTTCTAACCCGCGCACCGGGCTGGTTGCCGGGTCCGGCGGGCCGTCCACATCGGCCATGCTGACCGCGCATGAGGTGGTGAAAAACACTGGCGCGACCAAGCGGATCGGGCCGTTTGCGGTGCCGAAATGCATGTCTTCGACCGTATCGGCGAACCTGTCGACAGCCTTTAAAATCAAGGGCATCAACTATTCGATCACCTCGGCCTGTTCGACCAGCCTGCATTGCATCGGCAATGCGGCGGAACAGATCATGATGGGCAAGCAGGATGTGATGTTTGCAGGCGGCGGGGAAGAGCTGGACTGGACCTTGTCTTGCCTCTTTGACGCGATGGGCGCGATGTCCAGCAAGTATAATGACACGCCCGAAAAAGCCTCGCGCGCGTTTGATGCTAACCGCGACGGGTTTGTGATCGCAGGCGGCGGCGGGATCGTTGTGCTTGAAAGCCTTGAGCACGCGCAGGCGCGCGGTGCCAAGATCTATGCCGAGGTGACAGGCTTTGCAGCCACATCCGACGGGCACGATATGGTCGCGCCTTCTGGTGAGGGCGGCGAACGGGCGATGCGTCTGGCCTTGCAGGACCTGCCCGAAGGCAGAAAAGTCAGCTATATCAATGCCCACGGCACATCGACGCCGGTTGGCGATGTGGGTGAAGTACAGGCCGTGCGCCGTGTCTTTGGCGAGGGCAGCACGCCGCCAATCAGCTCCACCAAATCAATGACGGGCCACAGCCAAGGTGCCACCGGCGCGCAAGAGGCGATCTATTGTCTGCTGATGTTGCAGGATGATTTCATTGCACCGTCAATCAATGTGGAAACGCTCGATCCGGCGCTCGCGCCGGAAGAGATCGCCACCCAATATGTTGAAAATGCAGGGCTGGATACGGTGATGACAAACTCTTTCGGGTTTGGCGGCACCAATGGATCCATGCTTCTGTCGAAATTCCGGGAATAGAATATGACCCTTTCACTACAGGGCAAACGTGGCCTGATCATGGGCGTCGCGAATGAACGTTCTATCGCGTGGGGCATCGCCAAGGCGATGGCCGAGGCCGGGGCCGAGCTGGCCTTTACCTATCAGGGCGAAGCCTTTGGCAAACGCCTGCAGCCGCTGGCGGAAAGCCTTGGCTCGGACATCATGGTCGACACCGATGTGACCGATGACGCCAGCATGGACGCGGCTTTTGCCACGCTGAAAGACCGCTGGGGCACGCTGGATTTTCTGGTTCATGCCATTGCTTTTTCAGATAAAAATGAGCTGTCAGGCGGCATCGCCAGCACGACGCGGGGCAACTTTAAAACCTCGCTCGAAATCTCATGCTATTCCTTCATCGATGTGGCGCGCCGCGCATCCGAAATGATGCCAGAGGGCGGGACGCTGTTGACGCTGACCTATCAGGGCAGCAACCGGGTGACCCCTTATTACAACGTGATGGGCGTGGCCAAAGCGGCGCTGGAAAGCGCAACGCGCTATCTGGCAAATGATCTGGGGCCAAAGGGCATCCGGGTGAACGCGATCAGCCCCGGCCCGATGAAAACCCTTGCAGGGGCAGCGATTGCCGGTGCCCGCCGCACCTATCGCCACACAGAAAATAACGCCCCCCTGCGCAGCAATGCCACGCTGGAGGCGGTGGGCGGCACGGCTGTCTATCTTGCCTCGGACGCAGGTGCCTTCACCAGTGGTGAAATCATCCATGTTGATGGTGGCTATCACGTGCTGGGGATGCCGCAGCCTGACAATCTGGCCTGAGGTCACGCAACGCGCGCTGCGGTGATCCGGGGCGCGCAACACCAACCCCATCCGAATCGCCCTGATATGGTTAATGGCACGTGATTTGCCGAAAATCAGGGGGTGCATGCGCGTCGGACAATCGTCGGACTTGCATCGGACCTTTGCACCCGCACAGGCGGGATTAACGCGGCGCGCGCTACAAAGCTAAACGCCGCGTTAAGGATCGCCGGTCAGAGCGGAAAGAAGAACTGGATCGCCGTGATCGAGCTGAGCCCGACGAAAATGTTCATCGGCACACCGATCTTGAGGAAATCCAGAAAGGTGTAGTTCCCCGCCCCATAGACCAGCGTGTTCGTCTGGTAGCCGATGGGTGTCGCAAAGCTGGCGCTGGCCGAAAACATCACCGCCACCACAAAGGGCCGCGGGTCCACCTGTAGCTGTTCAGCCAGTGAAATGACGACAGGGGTAAAGATCACAGCCACCGCGTTATTTGTGACCAGTTCGGTCAGCAGCGACCCCAGAAAATAGATCGCGGCCAGCATCAGGATCGGGGGCAGCATGCCCAGAAATGGCGAAACCGTTTCAGCAATTAGCGCAACCGCCCCGGTATGGTCCAACCCTGCCCCAACGATCAGCATCGCAAAGATCAGGATCAGGATAGAGCCATCAATGGATTCCCAAGCCTCGTCATTGTCGATGCAGCGCAGAAGCAGGATTGCAGCGACCCCGATCAGGGCAAGGATGCCGATTGGCATCACATTGAATGCGGCCAGCACCACAATGCCGATCAGCGCAAGGATGGCGACAGGCGCCTGACGCCGCCGATAGGCCCGCCCGATGGGGGCCGTGACTGACACCACATCCCCTCCCCGCGTCAGTTCCTGAAACCCTTCTGCGGTGCCTTCCAGCAGCAGCTTGTCTGCGGGGCGCAGTCGTACGCTGGACAGGTCTGGCCCGGCCACATGCCCCGGTCGGAACGCGCCCAGCACGCGCATCCCGGCCCGCCGCCCCAGCGCCAGATCGGAAATTGAAATGCCAGAGCTGCGCCGCGAGGGTGTGACGATGGCCTCGGCCACGCGAATTTCAGCCTCTGGGTCAAGCTCTACACTGCGCCGCAGTCCCAGACGCAGCCCCGCCTGTTCGGCAAAGGTCAGCAATTCCGATGTGGCGGCCACGACGATCAGCGCGTCACCTTTTTGCAAGATCATTTCGTCCAGGTCAGCCCGTTCAATCCGCCCGCCCCGGCGGATGCCGGTCACCCGAACGCCGGAGCGTTGAAAATCACCGATCTGTGCAAGTGGCTGACCGATTTGCGCGTAATCGGCCTGCACCGTGACCTCTGACAGAAACGCGGTTTCGCGCGGTTCCCCCGCCCCGTCTTTGGGCGCGCGCGCGGGCAAAAGCCGTGGCCCCAGTACTAGCATCACCAGCCCGCCCACAAGGGCCGCGCAGATGCCAACCGGTGCGATCTCAAAAATGGAAAACCCTGCGATCCCGTTTTCCCGCGCAACCCCATCGACGAGCAGATTGGTCGAGGTGCCGATCAGCGTGCAGGTCCCGCCAAGGATCGCCGCATAGGACAGCGGGATCAGCAGCCGTGTCGGCGCGAGCCCCAGACTGGTGGCAAGCCGGATCACAATCGGGATCAGCACCAGCACGACAGGCGTGTTGTTCATAAAGGCGGATGCGGCAATGGTGGCAAAGACAAAGACCCCGATGGCCAGCACAGGCCGCTGTTCAGCCCGCCCGATCACCAGATCCGCCAGTGCGTCCAGCACACCGGTTCGGACCAGCGCGCCCGAGACCACGAACATTGCCGCGATAGTGATCGGTGCTGAATTGGAAAAGACCGCCATCACATCATCCTGCGGCACAAGCCCCAACACGATAAACAACGCCGCCGCGCCGGTGGCCGTGACCTCTGGCGGGTATTTTTCGATGGCAAATGCCGCAAAAAGAAGGATCAGGATGATGATCGCAAGAACGGGTTCGCTAACCCCTGTAAGCGCCGTCATCATGACATGTCCTTTGACCTGAATGCTGTGGCACCGGAAATTCCGCCGGAGCAGTGGGGAAACTGTGCAGCATGTAAATAGTTCCGTGGAATCACGATCCCGACCTACTCAACGGCGTGACCGATTCCATTGCCAGCGTGAGAGAATCCTTTACGGAACAGTTCAGTGCGGCAATCATCAGCGCAGACATTTGGAAAGGACAGTCATTGGACCAGCACGCCCCCTATCGGATCGACGGTATTTTCGACGCCGCGTTATATCGCCAACGCACGCAACGCAGCGAGGTGTTCCTTGGGTTGGACCGGGCGCAGATGCAGGTTTCACAGGGAAAGATCGCGCAGGCGACCGTGGGCATTGCCGGGTTGGGTGGCGTGGGCGGCGGCGTTGCGATGTTGCTGGCGCGTCTGGGGGTGCGCCATTTGAAAATAGCCGACCCGGATGCATTCGATATCTCGAATATAAACCGTCAGCTTGGGGCGTCAGCTGCGACTGTCGGCCAAAGCAAGGCCCGCGTGATCGCAGAGATGATCCATGAAACCACCCCAGATGTGACGCTTGACGTTTACCCGGCAGGTCTGTCTGTCGCGAATGCACCGGACTTCGTGGCCGATTGCGATTTACTGATCGATTGTATTGATTTTTATACCATCGCAGAGCGCTACGCCCTGCATAAGGCGTTTCGCACCAATGGGCGCTGCAAGGGCTGCCTGTCATCCAAGATGGTTGGCTACGGGGCGAACCTATATTTGTTCACACCCGACGGGCTGACACTGGAAGACTTCTATGGGATCGCCCCGGACGCCGAAATTGACGCCGCCCTGAGCGACCGATTGGTCCGTTTGCAGGCTGCCGTATTGCCCCGCTTTCCCGATTTGCCGGTGATTTATGAATGGATGCAAGAGAATGACGCCGCCCCGATGATGGCGGTTGCCCCCCCGCTGACCCATTATCTGATCGGGTCACGTGCCGCACTGATGCTTGCCGGGCTGGATCACCCGCCCTTTTGCGCAGAATTGCCGCCGATGCCGCATTATCTTTGGATCGACGCAACCCGGATGCAATGCGAAGTGTATCAGTTTGATGGCAATTTCGCGAACCAAGGTGAATTCGAACGCCACTTTGGCGACGCCCAACCCGGTTGATACTGCTCCGTTGATGCGGGCGCTGTGTCAGCGCCTGTGTCAGGCCGCATCGATCCCCATGATCTCAATCGCGAAGATCAGGTCTTGGTCGGCCAGCGGGTGGTTCGCGTCGAGTGTGACGCTTTCCTCGGTCACTTCGGCCACGGTGACCTGTATCACTTGGCCTTGCGGGGTCTGCATCTGGAGCTGGGTGCCAAGTTCCAGCGGGATGTTGTCGGGGATTTCCGAACGGGGCACGGATTGCCGCGCATCGGGGTTGCTGCTGCCATAGGCCTGCGCGCAGGGGACTTCGACCGTTTTCTTGTCGCCGACGGCCATGCCGGGGATCGCCGTATCAAGCCCGGGGATGATCTGACCAGAGCCGACCACGAATTCCAGTGGGTCGCGCCCTTCGGAACTGTCGAAAGTGTCCCCGGTTTTCAGTGTCCCCACATAGTTGATCCGTACCGTATCGCCTGCTTTTGCCTGGCTCATCTGGGCCCTCTTTCTCTTCCATCCTTGGTTGCGGCGCACGCTATGCGCCATGCCTTTCCATTGCAATCGCCTTTGCCTCTTTTCCCTGCCGTTTTCGCATGACACGATGCAACAGCAAGCGGAGGGGCAAATGCCGATCACCACATGTGTTTTTGATGCCTATGGGACCTTGTTCGATGTGAATGCAGCGGCAGCACAAGCCGCGCAGGAGCCGGCCCATGCGGCGCTGGCCAAGGTCTGGCCTGCCCTAGCCCGTGACTGGCGGTTAAAGCAGCTGCAATATACGTGGCTGCGCGCAGTGGCCGGGCGGCACTGCGATTTCTGGCGGGTCACGCAGGACGGGCTGGATTGGGCGATGGAAGCGCAAGGAATTGCGGATGAGCCGACCCGCGCCCGATTGCTGGAATTATATTGGGAATTGGCCGCTTATCCAGAGGTCCCTGCGATGTTGCAGGCGCTGAAAGCCCGCGGGTTGGCGACCGCGATCCTGTCGAACGGATCGCCGGATATGCTGGATGGCGCGGTCCGCTCTGCCGGGATCACTGATCGGCTGGATGCGGTTTTATCGGTTGAAGACGTGGGTATCTTCAAGCCTGATGATCGGGTTTATGATCTGGTTGGCGCGCGGTTTGGCTGCGCCCGGTCCGAGGTGTTGTTCGTGTCCTCCAATGGTTGGGATGCAGCGGGCGCAGCCGGGTATGGGTTTGAAACGGTCTGGGTGAACCGTGGCGGCGAGCCGGTGGATCGGCTTTATGCGACCCCGACCCATGTGCTGCCTGACCTGACCAAAATACCGGAGCTTGTCTGATGCCCGATTATACCGCCGGTGACGGCACCCGTTTGCACTATGTGGATCAAGGCGACGGTCTGCCCGTGATCGCGCTGGCGGGGTTGACCCGGAATGCCGCTGATTTCGATCACGTGGCCCCGCATTTGCCTGTCCGCCTGATCCGCCCCGATTACCGGGGGCGCGGCCAATCGGATTGGGCCGATTATCGCACCTATACCATCCCGGTTGAGGCGCAGGATGTGCTGGCGTTGATGGATCATCTGGGTTTGGACAAGGCCGCGATCCTTGGCACCTCGCGCGGTGGGTTGATTGCGATGATGCTGGCCGCCACGGCCAAGGACCGCCTGCTGGGCGTGGCGTTGAACGATATCGGACCTGAGATTGCCCCGGAAGGTCTTGAGATCATCAAGAATTACATTGGCCGCAAACCAGCACAGGATACCTATGCCGAAGCTGCCGCGTTCCGGGATCGCAACTGGGTGCATTTCAAAGGCGTGCCGATGGACCGCTGGCTGGCAGAGGTCGCCGCCCATTATGAGGAAACCCCGGAGGGGCTGATTGTGCGGTACGATCCCAAGCTGCGCGATGCGGTGCTGGAAGCGGGCGCGCAGCCTGCCCCTGATCTATGGCCCCTGTTTGATGCGTTGCACGGGCTGCCGCTGGCGCTGATCCGGGGGGCGAATTCCGATCTGCTGAGCGTGGCGACTGCCGACAAGATGGCCGAACGCCGCCCGGATATGATCCGTGTGGACGTGCCGGGCCGTGGCCATGTGCCGTTTCTGGATGAACCGCAGGCGCTGGACGCGCTGCATCAATGGCTGGAGAGACTAAAATGAATATCGAGATGATCCGCGCGGCGGCGAAACGGCTGGAAGGCCATGCAAGGCGCACGCCGATCCTGACCTCGCCCTTTCTGGACGAGATCGCTGGCCGCCGGGTCTTTGTGAAACCCGAATGCCTGCAACATACCGGATCGTTCAAGTTTCGCGGCGGCTGGTCGGCGGTGTCTGCGCTGGAGCCGGAGGCGCGCAAGGCCGGTGTGATCGCCTTTTCCAGCGGCAACCACGCGCAGGGTGTGGCGCTGGCGGCCCGCGAGCATGGCGCGCCTGCCGTCATCGTGATGCCCGCCGACGCCCCGGCGATTAAGATCGCCAACACTCGCGCACTGGGGGCAGAGGTTGTGCTGTATGACCGCGCGACAGAGGATCGCGATGAGATCGGTGCGCGTCTGGCCACCGCGCGCGGCCTGACGCTGATCAAGCCGTTTGATGAGCCGCAGGTGATTGCCGGGCAAGGCACATGTGGTCTGGAAATCGCCGCCGATATGCAGGCGACTGGCGTCACACAGGCCGATGTGGCCGTGTGCTGTGGTGGTGGCGGTCTGACCTCTGGCATTGCGCTTGCTTTGGCTGCGGATGCGCCGGGTCTGCGTGTCCGCCCTGTGGAACCGGAAGGGTTTGACGATGTCACCCGGTCGCTGGCCAGCGGCCAGATCATGCGCAATGACCGCCTGTCCGGGTCGCTTTGCGATGCCATCATCACACCGCAACCCGGTGACATCACCTTTCCGATTATGCAGGAACACTGCGGACCGGGTGTGGTGGTCAGCGAAGATGACTGCCTGCGCGCGGTCAGGCTGGCGTTTGAGCGGCTGAAAATCGTGGTGGAACCCGGCGGGGCGGCAGCGCTGGCCGCAGCGCTGTTTCACCCCGACGCATTTGCAGGTGACGCTGTGATCGCGGTTGCGACCGGCGGCAATGTGGACCCGGAGGTTTTCATCAAAGCACTGGAGACAACAGATTGACCCGTTTCACGATTGCCAGTTTCAACGTTAAAAATCTGATCGAGGCGGATCAGGAATATTATAAATTCGAACACTACACGCCGGAAGAATACGCGTGGAAACGTGCTTGGCTGGCTGATCAGCTGCTGACAATGAACGCCGATATTGTCTGTTTTCAGGAAATCTTCAGCGAAGCCGCCCTGCGTGATGTAGTGATCGAAACCGATGAATTGGGACAGGCCGCGAATGAGGCGAATATCCCGCATCGGTCCAAAGGCTATGCCCGCAAGGCGATTTTCCGCAAGCTGGCCTATGAGCCTTATACCGAATCCGCGCTGGCCTATGCGCCGAACCTGTTTGACGGGGGGCCGGGTGATCGCCGCCCCGGTGTCGCGATCCTGTCCCGCTTTGGTTTCGCGGGTGCCCCGGAAATCATTCAGGAATTGCCCAAACCGCTCGCCATTCCCTTTACCGATCTGGATGGCGATGAGGGCGGGCATTATCGGATCAAACGCCTGAGCCGTCCGATCCTGAAGGTCCGTGTCCCGATTGGCGATACGGTCGTCACGGTGTTCAATTGCCACCTGAAATCCAAGCTGGGCGAGCTCCCCCGGCCTGAGGGTGCCGCCTTTCCGCCTGCGGCTGATCTGGTGAATTACGATCCTGCCGCCCGCGCCATGGGTTCGCTGCGCGCCGGGCTGCGCCGCATGGCAGAGGCTTGGGTGTTGCGTCAGGCGGTTTTGGAAGAGCTGGAGGCAGGCAAGCCGGTGATGGTACTGGGGGATTTCAACGATAGCGAACATGCTGTCAGCTCTGAAATTATCAGTGGCGAGACACCGTTTCGCAACTATGCTTGGATGCGCCGCCACGACGCCGAAACACGGCGGGATCGCTACACGGACGCCGAAAATGAGATCATTCAGGAAAAGATCGACCGGGTCCGTCTGCATTCTGCCGAAAAGCTGTTCGTGCGCAAATCACTGCGCGACATGGTCTATACATCGGCCTTTGGCGGCGTGTTCGAAAGCATCGACCAGATCCTGATGTCGCGCCATTTCCACCCGGATTATGCCAGAAAAATCGGGGAGATGGAGTATTTCAGCGTGTTGAATGATCACCTGACTGATGGGTCACATCCAGAGGCCCCTTATAACAAGCTTGCCTCGGATCATGGGCAGATCGTGGCGCATATGGCCATTGGTGAACCGGATGCGTGAACCTGTCCAAAAGGATAGGTTGAAGGGAATCGCTAATATTACCTTTCTATCACGCGGGAGGGTTGTCTGCGATTGCTTCGGTTTGATCGCGACAACAAGTGAGAGCCGCGCGGGGGAACGCCCCCTTAGCGCGGCTTGATCTTTGTACAGGGAAAGACATCATGAAAATTCAAAACAACGGAATTGATCTGCATATGCAGGTCGATGGGCCAGACGACGCGCCTGCGGTGGTGTTTTCCAACTCTTTGGGGACAACCCTGCATCTGTGGGACCCGATCCTGCCGTATCTGCCAGAGGGGCTGCGGATTATCCGCTATGATATGCGCGGCCATGGGGTATCTGACGTGCCGGAACCGCCCTATACGATGGGTCAGCTGGTCAGCGATGCCGAGGCGGTTTGCGATGCAGCCGGTGTCCGCGATGCGATGTTTGTGGGCCTGTCGGTTGGCGGGATGATCGCGCAGGGGCTGGCCGTCAAACGCCCTGACCTGATCCGCGCGCTAGTCCTGTCCAACACTGCGGCCAAAATCGGCAACCCCGCCCTATGGGACGACCGGATCAACGCGGTCAAGACACATGGGCTGGCCGGGATCGCTGATGCGGTGCTGGAACGCTGGTTCGGCAGCGATTTCCGCGCCTCTTCCGCGTTGCCGCACTGGCGTCAGATGCTGATCGACACGCCGCAGGCAGGTTATATCGGGGTGTGTGCGGCGATTGCAGGCACGGATTTCTACACCCCCACCAGCGGGCTGCGCATTCCGACCCTGGGCATCGCCGGATCAGAGGATGGGTCCACCCCGCCAGATCTTGTGCGCGAAACCGTCGACCTGATCCCGGGATCGCAGTTCACGCTGATGCGCCGTGCTGGCCATTTGCCCTGCGTCGAGGACCCACAGGCGTTTGCCGCCCTGCTGAACCGCTTTCTGACAGATACCGGCCATGTCTGAATTCCTGCTGGTCCACGGATCGTGCCACGGGGCATGGTGCTGGGATGATCTGACCCCGCATTTACAAGCCGCAGGCCACACCGCCCGCGCCATTGATCTGCCCGGCCACGGGCAGGATCAGACCCCGCCGCAGGATGTGACGCTGGATCTTTATGCCCGTGCCATTGTCGACGCGATCACTGATCCGGTGGTGCTGGTCGGCCATTCCATGGCGGGCTACCCGATCACCGCAGCGGCCAATCTGGCACCCGAAAAGATCAGCAAGCTGATCTATCTGTGTGCTTATGTACCGATGGCCGGAAAATCACTGGCTGACATGCGCCGGATGGCCCCATCGCAGCCCTTGCTAGAGGCGGTGGTGGTTGACGACGACCGGGTGACATTTCACGTCGATCCATCCAAAGCGGTGGACAAATTCTATCACGATGTGGCCCCGGACCGGGCGGCATGGGCGGTCTCGAACCTCTGCCCGCAACCGATCCTGCCGCAGGAAACCGCGATGACGCCCGCCCATGACCTGCCCCGCCATTATATCCGGTGCAGCGACGACCGGACGATCCCGCCCGCCTTTCAGGTCACCATGACGGAAAACTGGACCGCTGGCAGTGTCACCACACTGCCCACATCGCATTCGCCGTTTCTGAGCGATCCGAGGGGACTGGCGGCAGAACTGATCGCCGCGGCCCAATAAGGGACTGGTCCCGTCACGCGGGTCAGTCTAACCCTATGCGAATGAACAACCGCCTGCCTGTGATCTTTATTCTTGTGACGGTGGTGCTTGATGCCATGGGGGTCGGGCTGATCCTGCCTGTGATGCCCGATCTGATCCAGCAGGTCGAAGGTCAGGGGCTGGCGGATGCGGCACTCTGGGGCGGGATGCTCGCCACGATCTTTGCCGCGATGCAGTTCCTATTCGGGCCGACGGTGGGCAATCTGTCAGACCGATTTGGCCGCCGCCCTGTGCTGCTGATCTCACTGGTGATCATGGCGTTTGACTATGTGCTGATGGCACTGGCGCATACGATCTGGCTGTTGATCATCGGGCGGGTGATCGGCGGCATTACGGCGGCGACGCAATCGACCTCGGCCGCTTATATGGCCGATATTTCCAAGCCAGAGGAGAAAGCCGCAAACTTTGGGCTGATTGGCGCAGCCTTTGGCGTGGGCTTTGTATTGGGGCCGCTCTTGGGCGGGGTGCTGGCCGAATATGGCACCCGCGCGCCATTCTGGGCCGCCGCAGGACTGGCCGCAGCCAATGCGGTGTTCGGATATTACGTGCTGCCCGAAACGGTCACCGACCGTATCCGCCGACCGTTCGCGTGGCGACGGGCCAACCCGCTGGGTGCGTTTCGCAATATTGGCGCCTTGCCGGGACTGAAGCGGCTGATGGTGATCACTTTCGTCTACAGCGTCGCGTTTTTCGTCTATCCCGGTGTCTGGGCCTATTTCGGGGCGGAACGGTTTGGGTGGAGCCCGCGGATGATTGGCCTGTCGCTCGGCCTTTTCGGGATTTCGATTGCGGTGGTGCAAGGGCTGCTGATCAAACCGATCCTGCATTGGATGGGCGAGCGCAATGCGGTGATCGCAGGCATGGCGATTGATGTACTGGCCTTTGTGCTGCTGGGTCTTGTCACGCAAGGATGGATCGCCCTTGCGTTGACGCCGCTGACCGCGCTTGGCTCCATCGCGGGCCCTGCCCTGCAGGGGATCATGTCGCGCACCGCGTCGGACGATCAGCAAGGGGAATTGCAGGGGACGGTGACCTCGATCAATGCGGTGGCGACGATTGTCGCGCCATTGGTTGTGACGCAGACCTTCTGGTATTTCACCGCGCCCGAAAACCCCTATTACCTGCCCGGCGCGCCTTTCCTTCTGTCGGCGCTGCTGACGGTGTTCTGTATTGTGGTTTTTATGCAAACGCCCCGGCCAAAGCGCGCACGGATCGCGTAACGTCATAACCTGGCTTGCAGTACAGCCCCTCGGATGGAACATCTGTGGTCAGGACACCTTATGCAGGACAACACCATGCCCCAGATCAAAGCCGCCATCTGCCACGCATTCGGCGAACCGCTGACCATCGAAACGGTGACCCTTGCGGCACCTGACACGGGTCAGATCGAGGTCACGCTGAAAGCCTGCGCGATCTGTCATTCGGATATTTCCTATATGGACGGCGCATGGGGTGGCGTGCTGCCAGCGGTCTACGGGCACGAGGCAGCAGGTCACGTATCCGCCGTTGGCGACGGAGTGCGCGGGCTGCAACTGGGCGATCCGGTGGTGGTCACACTGATCCGCGCCTGCGGCACCTGCCCATCCTGCGCCGGAGGCAAACCTGTAGCCTGCGAAACCGGGTTTGAAGGCAGCCCGCTCAGCCGTACGGACGGGACGCCGGTACATCAGGCGATGTACACAGGCGGCTTTGCGGAACGGGTCGTTGTGGATCAAAGTCAGGTGGTCAAACTGTCCGACACAATCGCGATGGAAACCGCCGCTCTGCTGGCCTGTGGGGTGATCACCGGCGTGGGCGCTGTGGTGAACGCCGCACATTTGCGCGCCGGGCAGGACGTTGTGGTGATCGGCGCAGGCGGCGTGGGACTGAACGCCATTCAGGGGGCCCGGATTGCCGGGGCCCGCCGGATCGTGGCGGTTGACATGACCGAAGAAAAGCTGGCCATCGCCAAGGAATTTGGTGCGACTGATGTGGTGCTTGCCACCGATGAAAAGCCGTGGCGTGCGGCAAAGGCAGCAACGGGTCGGGGGGCGGATGCGGTCTTTGTCACCGTCGGCGCGATCCCCGCCTATGATCAGGCCCCCCGCTATCTGGCCAGCGGCGGCAAAGTGATCATGGTCGGCATGCCCCATTCGGGCGGCATGTCCAGCTATGAACCTGTGATGCTTGCGGCAACAGGGCAAGGCATGGTCGGGTCAAAGATGGGCGATGTGGTGATTTCGCGCGATATTCCATGGATGATCGACCTTTATGAGCAAGGGCGGCTGAAACTGGACGAACTCATCTCGGGCCGCTGGACGCTGGCGCAGATCAACGAGGCGATTACCGATACCCGCACCGGATCAGCGAAGCGCAATGTGATTGTGTTCGACTGACAGACGCCACGTCGTAAGGTGTATCTGGATCCACCTTACATATCCATCGCGCCGTCCCAGTCATAGACGACAATGCCATCCGTTTCCCTCGCAGCAAGCGATCGGTAGAGCGCGCAGGCGGCGTGATTATCGGCTTCGGTCGCCAGCCAGATGCCTTGGCATCCGCGCGCGCGGGCAACCGCCATCAGTTCCGCGCAGAGCCGCCCCGCGATCCCGCGCCGCTGATACGCCTCTCGTACCCCGACCTCGTTGATAAAAAAGGCGGGCGGCTTGTCCGGGTGCAGCATGATTTGCCCGGATGCCATGCCGACCGCCTCTGCCCCCGCATGGGCGAGGATGGTTTCATGATACGGGTCCTGCAAAAACGCCTGCGCCTGCGCGGGTAGGATCGCATTGTCAAACAGCCCTTTGCCGACCGCCAGCAGCAAATCCAGATCATCTGGACCTAAGTGTCGAAAGCTGATTGTGTCGCGCATGACTGCCCCCTGACGACAGGTTCGCCCATGAAGCTCGCCGATCTTGACATCATTGTCACCGCCCCGCCTGCCCCCGGCTGGGGTGGGCGTTACTGGATCATTCCCAAAATCACGACCGATACCGGCATCGTGGGTTATGGGGAGTGTTATGCATCCTCCATCGGGCCAGATGCAATGAAAGCGGTGATCCGTGATGTCTTCGCCCGCCACATGGCAGGTGAAAACCCCGAAAATATCGAACTGATGTTCCGCCGGATTTATTCCGCCGGGTTCACGCAGCGCCCTGATCTGACAGTGATGGGCGCGTGGTCGGGTCTGGAGATCGCCTGCTGGGATATTCTTGGCAAGGATCGTGACCGCCCTGTACATGCGTTGATCGGGGGCCGGATCAATGATCGTATCCGCGCCTATACCTATCTGTATCCCCGGCCCTCCCATCCTTTGCCGGATTTTTGGGCCAGCCCGGAAATGGCCGCTGAAGTGGCGCTGGATATGGTGGAAAAGGGCTATACAGCCGTGAAGTTCGATCCGGCTGGCCCTTATACGATACGCGGCGGGCATATGCCCTCTATGCATGATATTTCGCTTTCAGTCGCTTTTTGCGAAGCCATCCGCGACGCTGTGGGTGATCGCGCTGATCTGCTTTTTGGCACCCATGGCCAGTTCAGCACCGCAGGGGCGATCCGGCTGGGTAAGGCGTTAGAGGCTTACAGTCCGCTGTGGTACGAAGAACCGATCCCGCCGGATAATATCGCTGAAATGGCAAAGGTTGCCGGGGCGGTGCATATCCCCATCGCCACCGGTGAGCGCCTGACCACCAAGGCCGAATTTGCCCCCATCCTGCGCGCCGGTGCCGCCAGTATCCTGCAACCCGCACTGGGCCGTGCGGGCGGCATCTGGGAGGTCAAGAAAATCGCCGCCATGGCCGAGGTCTATAACGCGCAAATCGCCCCGCATTTATACGCAGGCCCGGTGGAATGGGCCGCAAATGTGCAGCTTGCGGCGTCGATCCCGAATATCCTGATGGCGGAAACGATTGAGACCCCGTTTCATCACGACCTGATCAAAGGCACGATCACGGTCGCGGATGGCTATATCCCCGTGCCCACCGCCCCCGGCCTTGGCATTGATTTCGACGAAGACCTCGCCCGTGCGCATCCCTACGAAGGCGACGGGCTGCATCTGGAAATGCAAGAAGCCCCGATTGGCTATCATGGCGTGAATAATTTTGCAGGCGGCGCGCCGGTGAAGATGGGGTAGTTGCGCGCATAATGAATGCTAGCATCCCGGAAAACGCAGTCGGCGCATAGTATTTGCGGCGGGATTTCGTGAGGGATGCGTTGAAGTGGAATATTGTCTGCTGCTGAGAAGCTCAGCGGTCTTGTCAAAAGCGCGAACCCGGTCAGATTATTCCAACTCTGACATAAGGTCCTGAGGGGCGCTCTATACGCTTGCATCGGCGACAGTGAATATGGTTTGGTCACCCTGTGTAGTGTTTAGGTTGTAAGTTGATGGTCAAGGTTAGCATTTCGCATGAGAGCGTTTCAGACGCTAATTTTCTGATTTATTCCTTGGCTGCACTCTGGCGTGAACGCGGTATTACCGTGGAAATCGGGCAGGATTTCGCATCCGATGCCGATCTTGGTATTCTGCACCACAACTACACACGCCTGAACCCGTCAGATATTCCGCCTGCACCTGATGGTGTGAAAATTCTGAATGGCACCGTCTTGGACATATCCAAACGAAACTATTCAGAGCTGATGCTAGGCCCCTCTGATGATTGGGACGGGCCGGTGATCGTCAAAACCAACGACAACCACTTTGGCGCACCTGATCAAGCTGGCGTATCCCGTAGTCTGTGGCGCAAGGCCCAGAAACGTCTTGCGCGCCATCACTGGAAAATTGCGCGCCATCTGCCGCATAAGCAATATCCCGTGCTGGACACCCTGCGTGACGTACCCGACTGGGTTTGGCAGCGTGAGGACCTGCTGGTTGAGCGGTTCCTGCCAGAGCGTGAAGGGGATCTTTATGCGATCCGGGGTTGGATATTCTTTGGGGCCGCTAGCTACGGATACCGCATGTATGCGACCGATCCTGCGGTCAAAGTGAAATCAATTGTCCGACACGATTACATTTACGACGTCCCGCCAGAGCTTGAAGCCGCGCGGCAGCGGATGGGGTTCGACTATGGCAAGTTCGACTATGTGATCCACGACGGTCGCGCCATCTTGTTTGACGCCAATAAAACACCCACCTTTGCCGGTGACCCGAAATCAGAACGCATCCGTGCCTTGGCCGATGCCGTGACCGGGTTTCTGCCATGAACCCGCTTGCCCCTGTCGTGCCGACCGACCAGCTATTGCCCGCCAATGCGGCCTTTATGGCGCGCAGTGACCTGCATCAGACCAGAATGCTGGGCTATACCTCTTTGAATGTTGATGCTGTCACAACGCTTTTGCTCGGATTGCTGGAGGATCGTGCAACAATCCGGCATCTCAGCTGTGCAACAGACGATATCCTGACATGTCTTGGTGATGCCGGTTTGCAGATCACCGAGGAGATGCATCGGTTCGAAACCGGCGCAGAGGCCGAAGCGATTGCAGACCGTCTGATCGCGCAGGGCAAGCAGCTTTTCTGGCCCTACCCCTTGCGTGAAGGCCGTTTCGCCGATGCCGCTCATCTGGTTCCGCCTGCGCTTTGGGCCCGCTTGAACAGCAAGGAGCGCCTATCCGACCTTGCCCCTGCGGAGGCGTTGCCCGTACGCAGGGTGATCTCTGTTGCTGATCTGGGGCCTGACCTGCCCGACCGCCCTGTGTTCCTCAAGGCTGCGGGGACGGACGCCACCGGCTGGGGGTATGCTGTGCGCCATGTGCAAAGTGATGATGACATGCGTGCGGCGCGGACCCATTTTGAGACCAAAAATGTGGACCGTATCCTTGTTGAAGAAGCCGTCGATGTTTCTGTTTGCTGGTGCGCCAATTTGGGGGTCACCGATGATGGCGTGACTTATCTGGGCGCCGCAGAGCAGTTATTTGCAGCCCCCGCGCGACAGGCAGGCAGCATGATTGATCCTGCCGTCGCCTTTCCCGCAGCAGGAATCGCGCTGGCGACAAAGATTACCGAAACCGCCCGGCAACAGGGCTTTCGTGGTATATGCGGCCTGGATATTGGCATTTCGCCCGATGGTCGCCTGACGGTGTTTGACCCGAACTTTCGTTTCAATTCCTCCACGCCGCAGGTGATGCTTCATCCCGCCGCCGCAGCGCGCAGCGGTTTGCCTGTTAGCCTGTCCTTTGGCGGGCAGTCGACCAGAGCCATGGCTGAGATCATATCCTGCATCAAAGACCCGATTGCGGATGGCTGGTTTGTTCCGACGCGCCTGCTGGATGCTGCATTATTGCCCGCAGCTGAGGGCCAAAGCCGTGTCACAGGTTTTGTTTTGGGCGCGTCCCGCGACGCGGCCCATGCCCGTGCGACTGCACTTGCTGAGCTTTTAGCATAGCGCGATCCGGGGCTACGGCGTTTCGATTTTAACTTGAGGCATCGGGCATCACAAATTGCGTTCGACCGATAGGGAGAGGTAGCGAATTGTGATTCTAGTAAAAATCGAAGTGCTTTAGTGTCGCTTTTTCACAGCCACACCCGCCATTGCCGTCCGCCCACACGACGTCAGCTGTCGTGAACCGATGCCCGCATTCTACCCAAATGATCGTCCCAGCCTTTGTCCAACGCGAGCACGAGGTCGAATGCTTCTTCTCCTTGTGGCAGCCCTTCGTGGCGCAAGGACAGTTTTGTGCCGCCTGCGACCTCTTCCAGTGCCCATTTCACAGTGCTGGTTTTGCCCCCCATCGGCGTAATCGAAAATGTGTATTCGAGACGCGTGAATGGTTCGGCAACCAGCACCTGCCCCCACATGAGCTTGTCGCCGCTTTCGCTGCCAAACATCTCGTATGCGCCTGCCTCCAAAGCTGTCTTTGGCTTGTGAAACCAGATCGCGAGCTTGTCCGGGTCAGTGAGGTAGGCCCAAACTTTGGCTGGTGTCGCCCGCAGGTAAATCGTCTTCGTCAAGGTCGTGTCGGTCATTGCAGATCCTTCTCAATTTCAGATTTCAATTTTGTCAGGCGCACGTCCCAGAATGCATCGAAGTAGCTGAACCAATCGAACAGCTGTCTTAGGCCGTCGGGGTTGAGCGCATTCACCCGTGATCTGCCGTGTGTTTGAACGGTGATCAGGTCGCCTGCGCTTAGGATTGAAAGATGTTTCTTTACCGCCGCGCGGGTCATGTCGAAGTTTTCGGCGACTTCTCCAATTGTCATGTCCGCGTCTGCGAGCAGCCGCAGAATGTTGCGTCGCGTTGGGTCGGCCAATGCGCGAAACCCCATCTGTTCGGCCTCTGTCATTGATCCACCGGCAGAAAGTCAAACGCGCCATCCTGATAGAGGTAGGTAATACAAGGCGTTTCGGACACGCAAGCCGAGATATGCGCAGTCCCTGCGACGATGCTGTAGAAAGCGCCCGGACCAATTTTGCGCGCAGAGTTCGGGGCGGTGTCATGCTTATAATGAATCATCTCCCCTTCGAGCATGACGCCGAACATATTCGCTGTTTTGACATGCGGCGGGCTGATCGTGCCGGCGGGAAGGCGGACCAATGCCTGATAGGCCGCAGCGAACCGATCACCTTGCAATGCTGCAAAGGCGACACCGTCCGGCGTTTCTTGCCATTCAAATTCAGCGGGTCCGAGCAGCCGGATCGGATCAGCGCTGGCTTGTGTGGTTGTCGTGAACAACATGATCAGGAACGTTTTGTATAAATATTTCATGGGGTCTCCATAAGTAATACCGTTTAGTATCATTTCTGAATATAGAACCAAATGGTATCACGTCAAGGAAAAACGCGCAGACCCATTATCCCCCTCACAGCGCATATGTTATGTGAGGGCCGCCGCCCCTCTTTCTTTCTGCGCCATCTCGCCCTACAACTGAACTACGTTCAATCGGGGGAAAAGATGGCAGGCAAAGTGGCAGAGCGGCGCGCGGCGTTGCGTGAAAATCTGGTGGTGATCGCAGAGCGGACCATCGCACAAAGCGGGCTGAGCGCCCTGCGCGCCCGTGATCTGGCGGCCGAGGCCGGTTGCGCGGTGGGGGCGATCTATAATGTGTTCGGCGATCTGACGGATCTGGTGCTGACGGTCAATGCCCGCACCTTTCACCGGCTGGGCGCGGATGTGGCGGCGGCGCTCGCCGATGCACCGCAGGACCCGGTGGAACAGTTGGTCGTCATGGCCCAAGCCTATCACCGCTTTGCCGCTGAAAACCATCAAAGCTGGCGCGCGCTTTTTGATGTGGAACGTGCACCGGGTGAGGCCGCACCGGATTGGTATCTGCAGGAAATGGGGCGGCTCTTTACCTATATCTCGGATCCGCTGGCGGTGATTTTCCCGAATCGCGACCCGCAGGATCACGCGCTTCTGACCCGTGCGCTGTTCTCTTCGGTGCATGGAATCGTGCTTTTGGGTCTGGATGAGGCGAGTGCAGGTGTCCCGACAGAGGATATCGACCGGATGATCGCCCTTGTTTTACGGCAGATGACGCATTCTGCTTAAATTTTTGAACATCGTTCAATAAATTCCTTGATCGCAGCTCCCCGTCTTGCTATCCCTATTTTATGAACAGCGTTCAAGCGCTGAGGGAAAACGGAGAGCACCGATGTTCAAGACACTTGCCACGCTGATCAACGGGCAGCACGCCCGGGCCGAAGACCGGGTCCGCGATGCCTTTGCCATCGAATTGATCGACCAGAAAATCCGCGAAAGCGAAGCCAGCCTGCGCGCTGCCAAGGCAACACTGGCCAGCCTGATCCAGCGCCAGCGGTCCGAACAACGCCAGCATGACGGGCTGAAATCCCGGATCAATGATCTGATGAAACGCGCGAAAGAGGCGCTGGACAGCGACCGCGACGATATGGCTGCCGAAGCCGCCCGCGCGATTGCGTCAATGGAGAACGAACTGGCGGGCCGCGCAGAAACGCTCGGGCGGTTGGAACAAAAGGTCATGCGCCTGCGGTCGTCCATCGAAAGCGGCCACCGCCGGATCATCGACCTGAAACAAGGCGCGATACAGGCCCGTGCAGTGCGCCGCGAGCAAGACCTGCAATCGCGCATGGCGATCCACAGCGAAACAGGCAGCGTGGAAGAAGCGGAAGAGCTGATCAGCCGCGTGCTGGGCAAAGATGACCCATTTGAGCGCAGTGAAATCCTTGCGGATATCAACAGCGACCTGAACCACGACACGCTGACCGACCGGATGGCCGATGCGGGCTTTGGCGCTGCCACCCGGTCAACCGCCGATGATGTGCTGGCCCGCCTGAAGGCCGCCAAGAAATAACGCAATCCCCCCCAACAAACGACGACAAAAGGAAAATTCAAATGGAAAACGCACGTTCTGACAACGCAATGATCATGTTCTTTAATGGGGCCGCTGTCGTGGTCGCCTATGGGATGCTGGGCCTGTCGCTTTGGCTGTCGCCCGATGTGCCACTGTCCACCAAAGGCTTCTGGGGCATTGGTATCCTGATGCTGACACTCGCCTTGGTGAATTTTGTGAAATACCGCTTTGATGATCGCCTGTCCGAGGATCGGATCATGCGCCTAGAGGCCGCCCGCAATGAAAAACTGCTGTCTGACTATGTCAGCAGCGACAAGGAAATCTGATCCTGCCGGCCCTGCCCCCATCACCGGGGGCAGGGTTCGCCCTTTCCAAACGCCCCACCCTTCGCCAAAGTCGAGATCATGACATATCTGCGCAAACTCGCCGCCCGGATCGTGGGCCATTCCATCCGCATCTTTGCCCGCGCTGTCACAGCGGTCCGGGCCGATTGGCAGGGGATTGAACCTGTCCCGAAACAGCGCGTTTACTTTGCCAATCACACCAGCAATGGCGATATGCCGATGATCTGGTCCTGCCTGCCCCCCGCGCTGCGCCGCACGGTCCGCCCTGTCGCGGCGGCTGATTACTGGCTCAAGACGAAACTACGCGCCTTTATTGGCCCCGAAGTCTTTAACTGCGTCCTGATTGATCGCCGCCCCGAGGTGAATGACAAACCGATGGATAAAATCATCGCCGCACTGGACGACGGATCGTCCCTGATCATCTTTCCCGAAGGCAACCGGAACATGACCGAAGACCCGCTGCTGCCGTTCAAGGCGGGACTATACAACATGGGGCTTGCCCGGCCCAATGTGGATCTGGTGCCCACATGGGTGGCCAATCTGAACACGATCATGCCCAAGGGCGAGGTCATCCCCCTGCCCCTGATCTGCACCGTCACCTTTGGTGCCCCGATCCATGTGCAAGAGGGCGAAAGCAAGGATGATTTTCTGAAACGCGCCTCTGACGCGCTGCGGGACCTTGCGCCGGAGGTCAGGTCATGAACGACACAACCAGTGATATCCTGCTTTTGGCCCTTGGCAGTTTCGGCATTCTGATCGCCCTGACCTTTCTGGGAGAGGTGATCCGCGCCCGTCAGCCCGCCACTTTCGACAACCCGGTGCTGGACACCTATATGACCCGCGTCCAAAGCTGGTGGGGCATGGTCGCTTTTGTCGGCATCGCGCTGCTGCTGGGCAAGGTGGGGGTTATGGTGCTGTTTGCATTTGCTTCTTTCGCGGCCCTGCGCGAGTTTCTGACACTGACGGCCAAGGCACAGGCCGACCATATCTCACTCGCACTGGCGTTCTT
This sequence comes from Loktanella agnita, assembly GCF_046640325.1. Lineage (NCBI taxonomy): Bacteria > Pseudomonadati > Pseudomonadota > Alphaproteobacteria > Rhodobacterales > Roseobacteraceae > Loktanella > Loktanella agnita. The sequence goes on from NZ_JBJMBF010000001.1 coordinate 113,403, forward strand.
TGTGGTGCTGCCGTTGCAATATGTCTTTGTCGCGATGGAATGGGCGGGGATGTTTACGGTATTCATCCCGGTCTACGCCTTTCTGCTGCTGCCCATCGTGTCCGCCCTGCGCGGCAACGCACAGCGGTTCCTTGTCCGCGTGGCCGAAACCCAATGGGCGCTGATGATTACCGTGTTCTGCGTCAGCCATGTGCCTGCGCTGATGACGCTGGATTTTCCCGGCTACGAACACCGCGCCGTTCTGTTGATCGCCTTTCTGGTCATGGTGGTTCAGTTCGGCGACCTGCTGGAATATTTCTTTGGTCGCCGGATCGGGCGGCGGCGTGTCGCGCCGGGGCTGTCGCCGAAAACGTGGGAAGGTATGATCTGTGGTGCCGCAAGTGCTGCGCTGATTGGCGGGCTGCTGAGCTGGATCACACCCTTTGGTGTCTTCGGCGCGATGCTGATGGCGGGGGTCGCGTCGCTTGTGGGGATGCTGGGCAGCCTGGTGATGGCCGCGATCAAGCGTGACCGGGGCGTCAAGGATTGGTCACATCTGATCCCCGGCCAAGGCGGTTTTGTGGAACAGTTGGACAGTGTGATCTTTGCCGCGCCGATCTTTTACCATCTGACCAATTACCTTTACGGCTAACCTTTCACATCACTCCCGCCGCGTGGTGAATTGCGGCAGTTTGCTCAGGTTCTTGGCCATCAGCGTGCCAAGCCCGCCAACCTTGTGCCGCCGGATTGCGCGATAATCCTCGCGGCTTTTCTGTACCATCTGCGCAAAAGACCGGTTCGAGGCCCCGCCGATCCGCATCCGCACCATCACCTGTGGAATATAGGCCAGCCGCACCTCGCCGGTCGTCAGCCAGCGCAGCATGCCATCGTAATCCCCGGAAATCCGATAGCTGGTATCGTAAAGCCCGGCGCGGGTGAACACCGCGCGCCGCAGGTAAAGCGTCGGATGGGGCGGCATCCAGCCGCGTTTCAGTCGGCCCTGCGCGTAGGGTCCGGCCCGCCAATAGCGGATCACCCGGGTTTCATCCTGCCGCGCAACATATTCCAGATCGCCATAGACACCGTCGATCGTCGCGTCTTGCAACGCATTGGCGACCCAAGACAGCACTGCGGGACCGGCAAGCGTGTCATCGGCATGTAGCAAGCCAATCACATCGCCCGTCGCCCGCCTGATCCCCGTATTGATCCCGTCATAAATTCCGCCATCCGGGGCAGAGACCAGCGCCATCTTCGGGTGACCATGCGCCCGCAGATAGGCGCATGTCCCATCGGTCGATCCCCCATCCTGCACAACGTGTTCCACGTCCGGGTGGGTCTGACTGCACAGACTGTGAAGGGCACCGTGCAGCGCCTCGCCCCCGTTTTTGACGGCGGTGACCACGGAAATCTTCATTCTGCGGCCTTGTTGGTCAGCAGCAGCGGCGGCACAAGGTTGATCCCCAGAACAGAGCGGATTGCAATCACCGGATCGGCGTTGGTTCGGCGCATATGCTGTTCCAGCTCTGCCAGTTTGGCGTCCACAAGGTAACGATACCAAAATCCCTGTAGCACATGAAAAGCCCGCGCCTGTTTGCCATCGCGAAAGCCGCCGCGCAGCATGAAACGATACAGGAAATAAAGACCAGCGCGAGCACCGTTGGGCAGGCGCTGATAAAGCTGTTCTTTGATCCAGCGTTTAAGACCTGGGCGCCCGCGCATGCGTCCGATACTGTTGCGGGGCAGAAAACCGTAGCGCTGGTTCAGGATATCCACGACCTCGCGGCTGGCATAGGCGTTGTGTTTGGCGATCCACCAATCCAGCGGGCGGCGGTTGTCGTCGATGATCAGGCCGGGCAGCGTGGCTGTGCGTCCTGCGACAATGATGTGTTCATCCATCCAGCGATCCTCGCACCGCCCCGCACCATTGCGGAACAGGCGCAGCACCCGGACCGGGAACACCCCGCCGAAACGCACCGGATGCCCCATGAAATGCATGCGCCGCGCCACATAGATGCCCGCCACATCCGGCAGGCCCGCGCTGATCTGGGCGGCAAGGTCCGGGGTCACCACCTCATCCGCGTCCAACCGCATGACCCAGCCTTTGTCACCTGCGATCTGGTCAAGCGCCCAGTTGAACTGACTTGCGTGATTGACCCAGTCATGATGCAGCACCTGCGCGCCCGCCGCCCAGGCCCGCGCCACCGTGCCATCGGTGGAGCCACTATCGACCACGATCACCCGGCTGGCGAACCCGATCACCGATGCGATGGCCCGATCGATATGCAGCGCCTCGTCCTTGGTCAGGATAATCACGGTGATATCCGTCATGTTTGTGGCCTCAACTGTAGGGGGTTTCCAAAACCGATATAGTCAGCGGGCATGTCGCACATCGCCACACCGCGCGCGCCAAGGATCGCCCGCGCACCGATCCGCACACCGGGGCCGACAAAGGCATCGGCACACACCCAAGCATCCGCGCCGATATGGATCGGTGCCCGGATCAAAGGGCGCGCCGGGTCGCGCCAGTCATGGCTGCCTGCACAAAGATGTGCATTTTGCGAAATCGTCGCCCGCGCCTCGATCTGGATCGAGCCCAGCGCATAGAGGATCACCCGGTCGCCAATCCCGACCTGATCGCCAATCGCCAGATGCCACGGGATCATGATCCGCACCGTGGGGTGGATATGGACCTGCCGCCCGATCTGCGCCCCGAAGCAGCGCAAAAGCCAGACCCGCCAGCCCCAGAAAATCCGGGGGCTGCACCGAAAAAACGGCTGGCAAAACCCCCACAAAAGACGGCCCAGCATCGCGCGCTTGTCCCAGTTGCGTGTCTGACGGTTGGCGGTAATATCGGCCTGCACGCTCATGCAGTCACCTTGCGGCCGCGCGCCGGGTCAAGGTCGCGGTACAACCGCGCAAAGGCCGCAACCATCGCATCGGCCGAAAAGTCGCGGATCATCCAGGCCCGCCCCCGCGCGCCCATTGCCGCAAGATCAGACTGCCAGAGCTGCGCGATAGTATCGGCCAAATCCTCTTGCGCCAGATCAATGCATGCCCCGCAGCCATGCAAGGCAAGGTCCTGCCAAGGGGTTGCGCTGGTGGTGATGACAGGCACGCCATGGGCCAGCGCCTCGGCCACGGCGATGCCGAAGTTTTCTGAATGGCTGGGCAGCACGAAAAGGTCAGCATTGGCAAAGGCGGCCCGCTTTGCGGCACCTTCCACATGGCCCATAAACCGCACACGTGTTCCCAGCCCCGACGCCTGCTGCAACAGCCGCGTCACATGGAACGCCATGCCTGTGCCGTAGATATCCAGATGCACATTATCGGGCAGCCGGGTCATCGCCTGAAACAGCCGTGCGAGGCCCTTCTTGGGGTGCAACCGCCCCAGATACAGCAGCCGCAATCCATCCCCCGGCGCACGCTGGCGCGGGCCGATATTCGGGATGCTCACGCAGTTCGGGATCAGCGTGGTGGCGATGCCTTGCAGCCGGGCCACGCTTTGCGCACCTTCAGCGACCGAGGTCACATGCAGGATGCTTTTGCGCCCGCGCAGTCCCTGTGCCAACCGTTCAAACCGGTGTTTGAGCCGCCGCCGGGGGGCCTGCGCCCAGCCCGCCGTGGCCTGCAACGCGCCGCGCGGTGACCAGACCACCGGCCGTCCGAACAGATTGGCCAGCGCCAGCGTCGGCAACGTGGGCATGTTATATGTCGCCGTCAGATGCACCACATCGGCCCAAGCGATGGCCGCCGGCAACCGCGCGAGCAATCCAGGCGCCACGCTATGTCCGCCGATGCGGCGCGCGTAGTGCACCCGGTAAGGCAATGCGGCAGGCGTAACCCGGTCACCCCGTTCCGGGCTGGCCGCATCCGTGGTCAGCACCCGCAACGTCATATCCGGCAGGGCCGCGATCCCGTCGCAGATCGCCTTGGTTGACCAGATCGGACCACCCCACCATGTGGCGGGATAGAATGATGGGGTAACATGGAGCACCTTCATGCGGCCACCTGCACGTCAGGGGCGCACCCCCGCAAAACGCGCGCCGGGTTACCGCCCACTGTCGCCCCATCGGGCACGTCGCGCGTGACCACAGCCCCCGCCGCGATGATTGCCCCTACCCCGATTCGGCGGCATTGCGGCAGGATGACCGCCCGCGCGCCGATCCAGACATCTGCCCCGATGGTCTTGGGCAGCGGCAACGGCACAGACCGTGGATCATCCCCGTGATCATGGGTGTAGATCACCACCCTTTCCGAGATCAGGACCCCGTCGCCAATCACCAACCCGCCTGTCGTGTCCAAATGCACATCGCGGTTGATCTGAACGGTGTCGCCAATCACCAATGGCGCGCCCAACAGCTCTGCCGAGGCCGCGCAGCCCCGCCAGAAATAACAGTGCGCGCCAACGCTGACGATGCCGGGCTGGTCAAACCGCACGCCGGGCTGAAACCGACTGCCCATGCCAACACAGGCCAGTATAGCGCGATGCCACCGGGTCGCCAGCACCATAAGAATGCGGCGGCGCAGGGCGCTGGCCAACCGCCGGATGCGGAACATCTGACGCAGACAAGGATCAAGCAACATGGGCTGCCCCCCTTATCCCTGACTGCCTTGGCACCCATAGCGCATAGCGGGTGACAAAAACCGCGATCATCATGGTGATCAAAACCAATTGCGCCGCAGCGCCCACGATAAAAGCGCTAAAGGAAGACTGCAGGGTGGCCTGAATGAACGGGTAGAACAGCATCGGATACAGCAGAAAACTGCCATAGCGCATCACCCAGAGGGGCGACAGCAACAGCACCTCGCCCTTGCGATAGATCCAACCCAGCACAAACCCGACGCCGATCCCGGCCCAGCTGAAATTGATAAACGCCTCACCCGGACCGGTCACGTTGAACGCCCCGCCCGTATAGATCTGCATGATGTCGCGTTTGAAAAACATGCCCAGATCAATGGCGGGCTTGTCCAGCCAAAACGCCCGCGGGATCCAGCCAAAGCGCCACCACGTATAGCTCTCTCCGAACAGCAGCATCGACGGCGTGACACGATCCGTCACCATGATTGCCACGTTGATGTCCAGAAAATATGTCGAACTGACGATCTGCAGGATCAACGCCTGCCAAAGCGCTCCTTCGCCCAGCCGCAACTGGGTCATGTACGCACCCAGCCCGGCCATCGCGACAGCGCTCACCCCCAATATCACAACGGTGCGCAGCCTGATCCACCCACCCAAAATCATATGGGTGGCAAGGGCGAAGATCATTAACTCGATCAGCTCAAACCGGTCGCCCGAGATCAGCGCGATCAGCACCAAAAGCGCACCCAGCAGCGCCGCCTGCATCTGAGCCCCCCGCGCGCCCGTGGCGATGCCATGCGCCAACAGCAGCACAAAGGCGCATTTCGGCACGACGAAAAACGATTTAATTCCCGCCAGCGTCGCACCAACGCCATCATGGTTCACGTTGATCTGTTTGGTACTGTTCAGCGCCGTCAACAGCCCGGTATCAATCCCCGTCGCCCCCCGCGCATGCAGGATGCTCAGCATCGTACCCAATGCCACCGCAAGCGCGACGACAAATAGCGTACCGCGCCGCGTGATCCCCGCCGCCACAAGCCGCGCCGCGCCCGTATCGTTCGCATGGCGGGTCCGCCCGCAGGCCAGCCGGTATCCCAGACAGAGCATCATAATAAACACACTCAGATAAAGTGCGCCCAGCAGATCACCCCACGGGTTTGCGACAAAGCGCCTGTAAAATGCCAAGTCTGGCGCCGCGGCGTAGACTGCAACCTTTAGCAGGAAACCGAACAGGCAAAAATAGCATAGCAGATGCATAGGCGAGACGAGCCGCAGCACACCGTGCCGTTGGCCAATCCAGAACGGCAGCACCGTGCAGATGACCGCCAAAAGGATGATCAGGACAGTTTCCATCCCCCCTCCTTTCCACGCAAAAGCAGGGCGGCGGATGTGTCCAGCGCCAACCGCTGCCGCAGCATTTGCCACAACATAATGCTGCCGAAACTGATCCCCGCCACATAGGCCGCAGCGTTCAGCGCGGGGCTCAGCATTGTACCCGCAAGCCCGGTAGCGGCCAGATAGACCAGCATGCTGATCATCCGCGCGGCGGCGGCAAAATGCGGCAACCCGCAAAGCGTGGCGACCGTAAAGCCAGAGGCGAAAATCACCTGCCCCAGCGCACCCCACAGCAGAATGGCAAAGGTCAGACCGCCAGTCCCTGCCGGTGTCAGCCATGGCAATGCGGGGATCATGGCACAGCCCAGCGCGAACAAAACAACACCGGGGACCACGGCGATCAGGCTTCCGTTAAGGCTGGCTTGTCGCAGCGCCTCCGGGTCGCGCTGCGTATATGCCTCTGACACCGGTCCGGCGCTAACCCATGTGGCCACGCTGACCGGCAGCGCGACAAGGTTCGCAACGCGGCGCAAAACAGCATAAAGCCCGATCTGTTCAGGCGTTAAAAACGCGCCACCGATGATGATGTCGACCTGCGCCACTCCCATCCCCAGCACGGCGGTGCCCCACATGGCGACGGAAGGGATCGCACCCTGTGTTTTGTGCCGCAAAAACGCGGTGCAGCCGGGATGGCGCAAGCACCAGATCACTGCCAACGCCGCTAAAATGCCCATGCAGATCGCAGCACGGATCAGGATTGCCTCAGCCTCACCGCTTGCCACGCCCAACGCCGCACAGAGCAGCGCCAGCGCAGGCCCGGCATCGCGCAAAGCCATCGACAGATGTAGACTACCCAGCCCCCGCATGAGGCTGGCAAGACAGGTCAACAAGTTAACGCCAAACGCCGTCATCAGGATCACCATCCACGGCAGCCCAGGCCAAAGCGGCATCAGCAGAACTCCGCAGATTAAACAGGCAAAAGCCGGGATGATCAGCATATGGCGCAGGATATCCCCCACTGGCAGACCCGCCCCGCGTGTCGCACCCGCAAGCAGGCAAAGCGGGCCACCAACTGAAATCAGCGTCGCCGCGATCAGGGTGGCGCCCCAAAGCATGATAAGCCCCCCGAACACATCGAGCCCCAGCAGCGCGGCAAGCGCCAGCATCACCGTGAAATTCAGCCCGACAATCAGGGCGCGCAACACCAGCGCGGGTGCGGCCCGTATTTTTGTCAGCCTGATGATGGCAGATGCAATCATACCCCTTGTCCCCGGCCCTGCACAGCAGCGTTAACCCTGCGCGTCTTCGGATTCAGTGGTCATTCATCGTGATTAAGATCAGGTTAACCCTTCTGTGGTTCATTCTTATTTAAGCAAATTATTAGAGAAAAAGTTGTTCTGCTATGGCGAATGTCATCATTGATGCGCCGCCGGGGGGGAAACCCCTCTCTGCGGTGACACTGGAACAGATTGCGCCGCTGGACTTTCTTGGTCTTTTGCGGGCGCTTTGGCATGGCAAATCGACGATTGCGTTTACGACGATACTCGCCGTCCTGCTGGCCGGGTATTACGCCTTTGCCGTGGCCACCCCACATTATGCTGCCACAACGACATTGCAGATGGCGCCAACACCCGGCCCGATGGCCGATATCGCCCCCCTCACGGGTGCGGCGGCCAGCGATCAAGCCCGGATCAACACAGAAATCGCAATTCTGCAATCCGATCGCCTGTTGGGTCAGCTTGTGATCCAACACGGGCTGCTGCACGATCCAGAGTTCAATCGCCACCTGATCCCCGTCCCTGCCCTGTCTGTCAGCGGCCTGCGGACCCGCATCCGCGACACGCTGACCGGACAGCCTCAGCCAGCCCCGGACCCGCAAGCGATCTTCGAAAAAACGGTAGAAAACCTGCGGGATGCGATCACCGCCGGGCCACAGCGCGACAGCTATATTTTCAAGATCACAGCAACGACAGAGGCCCCCGCGAAATCGGCGCAAATCGCCAACGCACTGGCGCAGCTTTACTTGGCCGATCAGGTGGCCGCCAAACACGGCGCGACCGAGGCTGCGGTGACATGGCTGTCGGACCGGGTTTCGCAGCTCCAAATGGATCTGGAGGCAAAGGAAACCGCGATCAACGCCCTGATCACCCGCACGCCGGTGCAGGACGGGGCCGCGCTTGACGCGCTCAGCCGGCAGGCCATCGACACCGGGCAGCGGCTTGCCCAAGCGCGCAATGCACTGGCCGAAGCGCGCAATCGCGCGACAGCAACAGCCCGCATGTCGCCCGCCACCGCCTCGGACGCCCGGCACGAAGACACCGATATCACCCGGCTGACCAGTCAGGTCGCTGCGTTAGAGATGTTCCAAACCAGTCTGAACAATCAGCTGGCCGCGCAGTCCGAAGGGCAGATTCGCCTGCAACAGCTGCACCGCGAAGCGGACGCAACGCGCGTGATCTACGAGACATTCCTGACAAGATTGCAGGACACCCAGATCAGGCGCGGCACGCAGCACCCCGACAGCCGGGTGCTTTCGCCTGCCAATCCGGGGCGCTATGTCGCCCCGCGCAAGCTGCTGATCCTGATCATTGCCGCGCTGCTCGGCGGCGTGGCCGGGCTGGTCTGGGTGCTGGTCCGACGCAGCCTGGGAACCGGATTCGACGATGCGCGCGCACTGATGGATCGCATGGGTCTGCCGGTGGTCGGGCAAATCCCCCTGATGCCGCTGCGCCGCCGCGATCAACTGCTGACCTATCTGCGCGACAAACCCGCTTCTGCCGCCGCCGAAGCGATCCGCAATCTGCGCACCCGCCTGTTGCTGGATAATCCATCCGCGCCGCCGCAGGTGATCCTCTGCACCTCCAGCGTGCCGGGCGAGGGCAAGACGACGCAGTCCATCTGCCTCGCACAAGACCTTTCACGGCTGGGCCGCAAGGTTTTGCTGATTGATGCCGACGCGCGGCGCAGTGCTTATCAGGATTATTTTCAGAAACATGCGCCGGGCTCGCTGGCGCAGGTAGTGCTGGGCCGGGTCCCCTTCCAAGAGGCGATCCTGCGTGATCCCCGGCTGGATGCAGATATCCTGTGCAGCGCGCAAATGGCGCGATCCCCGGCTGATCTGTTTTTCGGGGCCGCCTTCAAGGCCTTCATGTCCGAGTTGCGAGCGACCTATGACCACATCATCCTTGATGCGCCGCCGGTCTTGCCCGTGCCCGATGCCCGCCTGCTGGCACCGCTGTCTGACGCGGTGCTGTACACCGTGGCATGGCGGACCACGCCGGAAAAACTGGTAGAGGCCGGAATTGCAGAACTGCGCAGCCTGCATGTGCCGATCACCGGACTGGTGCTGTCGCGGATCGACATGCGCAAGGCACGGGCGGCGGGCAGTGCCTATTACGCCGATTACAGCCGCGCATATCATCAAAATTAACGTTTAATCCGCTCCGTCTCTACGGCGCTGCCTAAATTCGGAACCCATTGGCGCGACCACCAAACCGTGTCGTCCGCAGCCACATGATAGATGTTTTCATAATTCCGAGCGCCATTGCAGCTTTCACGATAGCGGGTCACGTGGACCGGCCCCAGCGGCGCCTCATGCAGCCTTGCGCCCTCCCGCGTCATCACGCAATCATGCCGCTGGATAACAGTCTGATACGCACCGTTAATCGTACTTAGCAAACGCGCGTAATGCATTGGAGCGCCGCGCAACGCAGCCAGCGTTCCGCCCACATCCGCCGCCATCAAATCGTGCCCCAGCCCACGGGTCGCCACAAGCACGCCCAGATCATAGGACAATTGCACGCCATCCCGGCTGCCCCAACTGCGCACCGGCCCGTTCTGGCCGCTGGGCACAAGGGTCGCTGCCAGCTGCCGATCAGGGACCTGCACAAAGATCACCGGCACGCGGATTTGCGCGACACTGTCAGCAGTGAGCGATGCGCGCAGTACCGCCGGATCGGGCCCGGCATTGCAGGCGCAGAGCATGATAAGCAGCAATGCTAAGTATCTCATCGCCAGAACCGCCCCCAGCTTTCACCTATGGCATCCCTGCTTAGGGGCTGCGTCATGTCGTAAAGCCGGTCGCGCATGATCACCCGCGCGCCGCCGTCGCGGGTGACAGGTCGTAACGTCGTATCGAACGCATCCCGCCGCGCCTGTCCACTGATCCACGACAACGGCACGGTCAGCGTGATGCCCTTGTCAAACGACCCTTCGCCGAACCGGTCAAACGGCACATCCGTCAGCGTCATAAAAGCCCCCAGCGCCCAGCCATTGGCAAAGCGGCGCGACAGGTGCAGTGTGCCGCCCCAGTCGCCGGCCAGATAGCGGCCCAGATCAACCTGCGCCGTGTAACCCGACCCGAATTGCCAATAGGCAGAGCCATGGCCGGACAGCACCCGATAATCCCGCAGCCCAAACCCGCCATCATAATCGCGCTGTTGCAAGGCGTTAAGCTCCACCCCGAAAGCCAAATCGCTGTCAGGCGGTCGCCAAAGCACCTCTGCCGAGACACCGGCGAACATCGTCTCAAACACACCAAGCGTCAGGCGTATGGTGAACTGCGGCACAGGCTGGGCATAAAAGGCAAGCGTCAGGTCGTTCACATCAGCATCGCCTTCACGGTCATACAGCCGGAAATCACTGCGCACACGTGGCAACTCGGAATCCGAGGTCCGCGTCGTTTGATCCAGATTACCAGCAAGGCGCTGCCGCAGCGTGCCACGGACAACAACACGCGGCGCAACCTCCCAGCGACCATGCACCGCGAGCCCGAAATCCGCGCGCAGCGGGTCATCTGGGTCGAAAAGATTGGGCGTAATATACGGGCTGATGCCCCATTCCGGGCGCAGCGGCCCCGCATCGCGCAACACATGTGGCGCAAAATACGCGGCGACGCGGCTGTCTGCGCTGCCAGTCAATCTGAACTCAGACCGTTCAAGCATAGCGCGCGGCAGGATCACCGCAGGCCCACTAAGACCGTTCTCTGTCATAGCGATGGCAAACTGCGTGACATCAGACGGGGCGAGAACCGACAAGACACGGGCGGCGCGGCCGACGGCCTGCGCGGCGGCTTGATAGCGGGTGTTTTCAATCGCGATCCCCAATTGCGGACCTGCGCGGCTGACACTGCGCAGGATCAGCCCCTCTGCCGCCAATGCCCGCGCCAACCGCGCCCGATCCACCCCAGACGGATGTGTGCCCGCTTCGCGCGGACGGACAGGCGGCGGGCCAAGGTCATAACCGCTGCCCGCAGGCGGATGCAGCGGGTTCAGGCGATAGCTTAGCTGGAACCCAAATTCCGATCCGTAAAGATAATGCGCCGACAGCTGCAGATCGGGGCGCGGGGCATAGGTCAGCCCGACATTCAGCGGGCTGCGGCGGGTAAAGGCGCTGCCATGCTCAAACGGATAAGCGTCCGCGGAATATTCCAGCACCAGCCCAAGCTGTTCATGCGGCTGCCAGTGCAGCCCGCCGAAAAATGCAGTATCGCCCTGAAAAAACGGCAGTGAAGACAGCGTGCCCCCTTGGCCGGTATCATGGGTAGGACGTTCCGGCAGACCGAACGGGCTGGCAAACCCGCCAACGCCCGCCAACCGCCCCCAACCAAGACCAAGCGTCGCGGACAAATCAGGCCGCACCGCCTTGGTCGCGACAAGATATTCGCCCGCATAGATGCCGGTTCCCAGAAAATCACTGACTTCGATGGCCAGCGCCGGGCGATCCTGTCTTTCATCAATCAGACGATAATGCAGCGACAGGCTTCGGTCGCGGATCGTATCGTGCAGCGCCCCTTCTTGGCCCCTGACATCATGCAGATCAGCATAGCGCAGGCTGGCTGACAGGCGGGGCGTCACCTGAAAACTGGCGGTGGCCCGGCTTTGCCCGGCAAAACTGGAAAGCGAAAACGCCAGCTCCGCATCAGGGGCGGAACTGGCGGCGGGCATATCGATCAAGCCGGGCGCACCGTAGCTGTTATAGCGCAAGGGCCCGTCCTGCGCCGTGACCAGCCCCGGCCACAACACGCATAGACTGAACCAAACATAACGCATCATCGCCCCGCCCGTTTGCCTGATCCGATGCGGGGCAATCGGCTAGAGGTCGACCCGCAACACGTGGCGGCTAAAGAAACCCAGCATGTCGCCCGCGCCCAGCGTCATCCCGCCTGATGCAGAGCCCGACACATAGGCTTTCGCTTGCCAATCAAGACCACCGCTTTCCGAAGCGGCCCCCAAGTTTGGGCGCAGTATGGTGTTAAATTGGTTAAGAATGGCACCGGGAACCGAAGCCGGACCAGATTCCATCCCATAGATCAGGTCTGTGCCCAACAGATCCGCCGTGATGCCGACCCGGCGCGCATCTGGGTAATCCAGATTGGCAGGTGTGGTCCCCGCATAGCTCGACAGGGTCACCGGAGGGCTGTCTGCCACCGCGACCGTACCGACAACCGTCGTGGCGCTTTCACCATCCCAACGCACCATCGGGGCCATGCCCGTATATAGCCAGTCCACATCCGCCGCAGGCCCGGTGCCGGTCACCGTAACATCATGGCGGACAGCGCCGGGGGTAATGCTGCGCCGCAACTGTCAGGATGCCACGTCAGCACCGCTTGCCTGTTGCCATGTGGTGTCTTCCGTGATGGTGATCTGCGCACCCACGCTCAGCCCGGCGCCGGACGGCAGCCAAGGCTCCCCGTCCAGCAGGATCGTGCGCCTCTCCAGCATTTCATGCCCATGGGTCTGGCCACCCAATTCCGTCGCCGCGCCGCCCACTGTGAAACGAGCCGCATATTCCCGCTCTGAGGCATAGTCGATCGCCACAAATTTCGGATAGGTCGGCCGGTTATCCGCACGCCAATCCAGCGCCCCGTCAGAGGCGATACTATTTGCATGGGTCGGCCCGATCACCCCGCTGGTGCCCGCGGCGCGCGCCGCGTAAAAGATGCCGCCATGCTGCACCTCATCCCCCGGCGCATAGGTGGCCCCCGGCTGCCATGCAGGCGGCAGAATATATGGGTCCGAAAGCGCACCACTGATGCCCACAGCCTCGATCACAAGAGCGCTCCCGCCCGGGCTGGCCACCCCGCCAATGCGCAGGTTCACAGTGTGGCTGCCCGTCAATCCGCTGGCCACCTTGACCGACAAACGGCGCTGCGTATCGGTGGCGCTATGGGTGGAAAAGGCCTTAAACCCCAGCCCCGCCGGATCGCCGATCTCGTTCACCAGCGCTTGATCGCCGTCAATCTCCACCCGGCAATAGCCACCACTTGTGCGACCTGTGTAGTAGATCCACAGATCATAAGGGGCACCACGATCCACCGTCACGGATGCCTCGGCTGACGCAGAATAGGCGCTGATCGCGCGGTTGCCGGTATAGCTGCCCGCCAAACCAGAGCCAGAGGATTGCAGCTGCGACCAGCCGCTCGTCAGGGTCAGCGCGCCCACCGGAAAGATATTGCGCAGCTCGGCGACCAATGTTTCGCGCCAGGACAGGCGGAACGCCGGATTGCTGTTGTCCAAACGCAGCATGGCCGCGTGCTGCGGCCCGATTTCCGTCCAGACAGTGATATCCCCCTCGGTGGTTTCCGCCAGCGCGACCTGCTGGCCCGCGCTAGGCTGAAAGAACTCACGAAGATTCTGCACCGGCGGCGGCGCGGCACCCATGCCCCGGCAGAGCACCGGGGTCAGCGCAAACCCGAACATGGGTTAATACCACGCGATCAGCTGGGCCGTGGTGCCCGTGGCAAGAACTCGGACCGCACGCAGGCTGAGGACCGCACCCGCGCCCAGCTCATAGGTGACAGTTTCGCCGTCATTGTCCTGCAGCACCGCCGTGCCACCGATATTCGCATAGATCGCACGGGGGCGCACCGGCAGATCAGCGCCGTCCGACGGCACAATCGCGTAATGGGATACGGCGGGCGAGGTCAGGTTGACGTAATCGGAATCAAAAGGATCGAACATTGGTTTCTCCACTTGGCTGTCTTTGGAAATGACTAGCCAAGCAGCCTTACCATCGGCTTGGGGCTGCGCACGCAAGCACGGGCAACTCCCCCTTGTGGCCAAATCGGGCGGCGGCGCGTTAGGATGCGGGCATGACACTGATCGACACGACCACCAGCACCATCTTTTCAGGCAACCCGCCCGCACCTGCGCAGCCGTTTTTCGCGGTGGGCGACGTGCATGGGCGGCTGGACCTGCTGGAACCGGTGATAAACCGGCTGGGGGAGGCCAGGCATCCGATCATCCTTGTCGGCGACTATATTGACCGGGGGCCGGACAGCGCGGGCGTGCTGCGCTATCTGCAACAGCAGTCAGCGACAGGACAGGTGATCTGCCTGCGCGGCAACCACGAAGACATGCTGCTGAAATTCCTTGACAGACCACGCAAACACGGGCGCGTCTGGCTGCGCTTTGGCGGGGTGCAAACCCTTGAAAGCTTTGGCATCACCGGGGTGACAGCACAGTCAGAACCCGGCGCGTTGATCGCGGCCCGCGACGCATTGCTGGCCGCACTGGGGGACACGCGCGACTGGCTCAGCACCCTGCCCTATGCGTGGCAAAGCGGAAATGTCGCGGTCGTCCACGCCGGGGCCAACCCGCATCAACCGCTGGAAACGCAATCGCAACCGGCACTGGCCTGGGGGCACCCGGATTTCCGCCATGTGGCGCGCAGTGACGGGCTTTGGCTGATCCACGGCCACACGATTGTCGCAGCCCCGCATATTGTGGATGGGCGGGTGGCAATCGACACCGGCGCCTATGCAACAGGGCAGCTGACCGCCGTGCACGTCACAGCCGGGGCCATCAGCCCTGTCTAAGCGCCACGCCGCGTCAAAACCACAACCAGCGTGCGCCAAACGATCCACAGGTCAAAACCAAACGAACTATGCGCGATGTAGTGCCGGTCCGCCATCACCTTGCGACAAAACGCATCCCGACCATCCGCATAGCCAAGCTCTGTCTGGGCATAGCCACTGATGCCCGGCAACACGCTGTGCCGGGCGGCATAGCCGGGAATTTCGCGCAAATAGACCCGCGCATGATCATAGGCGTCAGGGCGCGGGCCGATCAGGCTCATCTCGCCGCGCAGCACGTTGATGATTTGCGGCAACTCATCAATCCGGGTGATGCGCAGCCAGCGGCCCAGCGCGGTGATACGCTCTGTCTCCAGCGCATCAAACGCGCCGCGCGCTGTGCCACTGGCCCCGGTCATGGTGCGAAACTTGATCGCCATAAACGGACGGCACCCATAGCCCATGCGGCTTTGCACAAAAAACAGCGGTCCTTTGTTCAGCAATAGATTCACCGGCAGCAGAGCAGCCACAAAGACCCCAAGCGGGATCAAAAGCAGAGCCGCTACGCAAAGGTCAAACACCCGTTTCTACAGTGGCATCCGAGGCGAATTGTCAGAGGCAAAATACACTGACGGATCAAATTCAGCCGGATCACCTAGATAATCAAACATCGCAAAACCCACTTCTGACACTGATACCGCCGGGCGCAGATCGCCCGAAACATGATTAAAAATCTGTAACTTTGTGGTTAAGAAGTGATTAATTCATCGGTGTTGAAGCCACCTTAGATGACGGCAGTGACACGATTTTTGCGGTCATCCGTTAAGATTCACACGCATAGCGTGCCAACACCCCCATTAACACCGATGCAGCATTATGCAGCGAAACTCTTGCGGGAGCCAACGACATGGGGTGCGCATAAACAATGTCAGCAATCAACGATCTGACAAAAGCCATGCACCGTCATCTCTGGCGCATCGCCTGCCTGATCCTGCTGGGCCAGCCCATCACCGCGCAAGGTGCGGTGCAGGTAATCGGCAATGATCGGGGCGGGTTCATTGGGTCGCGGGCCATCGAAATCACCGAACTCAACCGAACCGGCACGCGGGTAGAGCTGCGCGGCCGCGTCTGTTATTCCGCATGTACGTTATATCTGGGGGCCGATGATCTTTGCATCAGCGCAGGAACCACTTTCGGCTTCCACGGACCAAGCCAGCACGGGCAACCACTGCCGCCCCGACAGTTCGAACATTGGTCACAGGTGATGGCCAGCCACTACAACCCAGCCCTGCGCCGCTGGTTTATGGCACAGGCGCGCCACAGGATCAGCGGCTATTACCGGTTCAAAGGGACCGAACTGATCGCGATGGGTTATCCGGCCTGCTGATCGGCGACACGGATTATTGTGTATCCGGCGTGGCATTGCCATTGGAAATTGCAGCCACAGCCATCGCAGCCGCCCCTGCCCCCAAAGCAGGGCCAAGCCCACCCAACAGCGGGACAAAGGCCGTCGCATCCGCATTGCAAACCACCCTTATGGTTCCATCACCGCCCCGGCGGGCAGACGCCACACCAAACGGAACACAGGCACCCTGCATCTCTGCGATCATGCGCAGATCAGGCCCTTCTTGCGCGTGCAGCGCGGTCGACAACAGCACGCCAACCACCACACACACCTTTACCAGCAATCCCATTCTGACCCTCCACCATCGTTTTACACCCACATGCCTTCCCTAACGGAATGGCATTAAAGGGCGGTGAATCGGGGCAAAACCATGCTTCTTTGACCAAAACAGCCCAAGATGAGTTTCCTTTCCGCTGCTGCAACGATAGTTTGGCTGTGCACAGTTTCGTCGCTCTGCGGCAGGTCAATGAATTGGAACACAATGTCAAAATCCATTCTGTTTGTGACGGGGACCCGGGCCGATTTCGGAAAACTCGAACCGCTTGCCATCGCCGCAAAAGAGGCAGGGTTCGCGATCAGCTTTTTCACCACCGGCATGCATATGCTGGACCGCTACGGGCTGACCAAGCTAGAGGTGCACAGGCTGCCCGGCGCGCAAGTGCATGAATTCCTCAACCAGCGGGCGGGTGATCCGCAGGACATGGTGCTGGCAAAAACAGTCATGGGGTTTTCCGACTTCGTGAAAGAACACAAACCCGACCTTGTGGTCATCCACGGCGACCGGGTCGAAGCACTGGCCTGCGCGCTGGTCTGCGCCACCAATTACATTCGCTGCGCCCATATCGAAGGTGGCGAAGTGTCCGGCACGATTGACGAGATCTACCGCCACTGCAACACCAAGCTTGCCAGTCATCACTTTGTGTCCTCAGACGACGCCGCGCGGCGCGTCATGACCCTGGGCGAAGCGGAAAGCAACATCCACAGCATCGGCTCGCCAGAGCTTGATTTCCATGCAGGCCCCTCCGGTGTTACAATTGAACAGGTCAAAGCGCGCTACGATATCCCTTTTGATGACTTCGGCATAAGCGTGTTTCACCCCGTCACATCCGAAGCCGCCACCATGGGCGCGCAGGCCTGTGCCCTACATGGTGCGCTGATCAAATCCGGGCGCAACTTTGTGCTGATTGCACCGAATAATGATCCGGGGTCTGCGGATATCTTTGGTGTGATTGACGGGCTGCCCGACAATCAATTCCGGGTGCTGCCTTCGATGCGATTCGCCCATTTTTCGGAGCTGATGAAAAACGCCGCCGTCATGGTTGGTAATTCCTCTGCAGGGGTGCGCGAGGCGCCGTTTATCGGCCTGCCGTCGCTGGATATTGGTACCCGGCAAACCAACCGCGCAAAATCGCCCTCTGTCTTCTTTGCCGAAGCATCGGATGACGCCGCCATTGCCCAATTCCTGACCGAACAATGGGGCAAATCCTATCCGCGCAACGATGCCTTTGGCGGCGGCAGCGCGGCCACACGGTTCGCCGAGGTGCTGGGGCAAGACAGTTTCTGGGATGCGCCGTTGCAAAAGACATTTCATGACGTCGCCCGGTGACATGCATCGCGGCCCGCTGTTGCGGCTTTATCTAGGGCTCAGCTATCTTTTCCCACTGATCGCATCGCGGCTGCTGCGCAAACGTCTGGCGCGCGGCAAGGAAGACGCGACGCGCTGGCCTGAAAAACTGGGCAAGGGCCTCGCGCCCCGCCCCGAAGGACGGCTGATCTGGCTGCACGCCGTCGGACTGGGCGAGGTGTTATCCCTGCGCGGGCTCATCGCCGGGCTTGCCGCGCGCGATGCCGATCTGTCGTTTCTAGTGACTTCCACCACGCGCGCCTCGGCACAGGTGTTTACCGCGAACCTGCCCCCGCGCACGATCCACCAGTTTCTCCCCTTGGATGCGCCCACCTATCGCAAACGGTTTTTGGATCATTTCCAGCCTGATCTGTGCGTCTGGGCAGAGCAGGACCTCTGGCCCGGCTTCGTCAGCGACATCGCCGCGCGTGACATCCCGCAGGCGCTGATCGCCGCACGGATGAACGAACGGTCTTTTCAACAACATGATCGCGCGCAAAGCCTTTACCGTGATCTGTACCGCGCGATGGCCTTGCTGACGGCACAGGACACCGGCACCGCCGCGCATATCTCCGCGCTCAGCGACAGCACCGCAGAGGTCACAGGCTCTCTAAAACCAGCGGCCCCGGCGCTGCAACATGATGCGGCAGAAACCGACGCACTCAAGGCATTGCTTGCGGATCGTTTCATCTGGGCGGTGGCCCCATCACATGCGGCGGATGAAACACACGCCCTCGCAGCTCATACGCAGCTACGACAGACCCACCCAGACGCATTGCTGATCATCGCCCCCCGCTTTCCGGAGCGCGGGGCAGCCATCGCGGGCAGTATAGACGACCCCGTGCCGATGCGATCCCGCGCAGAGCAACCCAGCCCGCAGGATCCGATCTGGCTGTGCGATACATTCGGCGATCTGGGAATGATCTATCGGCTCAGCCAGGCGGTCCTGATCGGCGGCACGTTCGATGACACCGAAGGGCATAACCCGTGGGAGGCAGCCGCCCTGCACACAGCAATTCTGCACGGCCCCCGCATCGGTAACTTCACCACCGACTACGCCCAACTGGGGCAGGCAAAGGGGGCCATCGCCGTGAGCGACGCAGACGCGCTGGCGCAAGCCCTGATCGGGCCGGATCTGGACACAACCGCCCAAAACGCCCTTACCGCCACCAAAGCCGCCGGGGCGCAGACCAACCAGCTCTGCAGCGCATTGCTGCGCCTGATGGACAAGACACATGGCTGAACGCTTTCCCAATCTGAAAATGCGGTTCGCACTGGCGGGCTATGCGGTGCTCTGGTGGGTGCTGCTGCCGGTGATCCTGATCTATCTCTGGCGGCGGGGGCGCAAGGACCCGCTTTATTTCCAAAAACTCGGTGAACGGTTTGGGCGCTATGACAACCCGCTGAAAAACCCTGTCTGGGTCCATGCCGTGTCACTGGGCGAAATGCGATCAGCCACGCCGCTGATCCGGGCACTGCTGGCGCAGGGCGAAACGATTGTCACCACCCATTTCACCCCCGCCGGACGGCGCGAGGCGATGCGCGAATTCGCCGATGAAATCGCCGCCGGGCAAGTGCAGGTCCTTTGGGTGCCATTTGAATACGGGTTTGCCTATCGGCACTTCCTGCGCCGTGTCGCGCCCAAATACGGGCTGGTGATGGAAATCGAAATCTGGCCACGCATGATCGCGGCCTGCCGCAAACATGGCACGCCGCTTTTCATTTGCAACGCGCAATACCCGGCGAAAAGCTATGCCAAAGACACCACCGGATTGGGCCTGCGGGCCGGGTTGCTGGCTGGATTTGCCGGGGGCTTTGTCAAATCAGAAACGCAGCGCGAACGGTTCGCCAGCGCCGGTATGCCCAACATCCATGTCACCGGCGAGCTGCGCTTTGACCAGCCGATCCCGCAGGCACGGTTGGACGCAGCAGCAGCGACACGGCAAGCACTGACCAAAGGCCGCCCCAGCTTCACCCTAACCAGCGTGGTCGAAGGCGAAGACGCGCTCTATATTGACATGATCCGGCAGACGCAGGGCATCTTCTTTGTCTACGTCCCCCGCGCGCCGGAACGGTTTGATGAGGTCGCGCAAATGCTGACTGACGCAGGCCTGCGCTTTGCCCGACGCTCGGTCCTACTCAATTCCGATCTTATTCCGACAGACCCGAACCCACAGATTGATGTCCTTCTTGGCGACAGTATGGGAGAGATGTATTTCTACCTCGCGCTCTGCGACCGGGCCATTGTCGGCGGCGGATTTGTCACCAAGGGCGCGCATAATGTGATCGAACCGCTCGCGCTGAAAAAGCCCGTCATCGTCGGCCCGCATATCTGGACAATCGAATACCCGGCGACAGAGGCGATCACCGCAGGGGTCTGCCACCACGTGCAAACGCCCGACGCGTTGTTGGCCGCAGTGCAAAATCCAACGCCGGTCACAGATGCCCAGATCACCGATTTTTTCGACGCGCACGCCGGCGGGGTCAGGCGAACGCTGGGCGCCATCCGCAAGGCGTTGCCCGGTTAACGGCCCACATCCTCTGGCCCGATCGCTGTGGCCTTGATGATCGCATAAACCTGCTGACCCACCTGTAAACCCAGCCGGTTGGCACTGCGCCGGGTGATCCGCGCCAACAGTGGATCGCGCCCGGCCAAAAGCCCCACCGCCACGCCGGGACCGCGCCCTTGTTCCAACGCGGTGATGGTCACGGACAGCACGTTCAGCGCGCTCATCCCCTGCGGCTTTTCACGTGCGATGATCACATCCTGCGCCGGAACCCGCACCCGCACCCGTTGACCCAGCAGACCAAACTGCCCCGGCATAATGATCCGGCCGCCGGAAAAGGCGAGCTCGGTCAACCCATCATCCAGCAGCCGCCCCGCCACTTTGGCAGACAACACCGCGCCCGCATCGCGCACGCCTAACAACGGCACGGCCTCTGGGCTGGACAGCACGTCGCCCACCGGGCCGCTGGCAACGTCACGGCCTTGGTCAAGGATCACCACAGTGGTTGCCAGTCGCGCGACCTCTGACACATCGTGGCTGACATACAGAATAGGCACCTGCAATTCGTCGCGTAGCCGCACGATATAAGGCAGGATCTCGGCCTTGCGCGGCGCGTCCAGCGCGGCCAGCGGTTCATCCATCAACAACAGCTGCGGATCACACATCAGCGCCCGGCCCAGCGCCACGCGCTGACGCTCCCCCCCGGACAGCCCGCCCGGTTTGCGCTGCAACAAGGGCGCAAGCCCCAGCATATCAATCACACGGTCCGCATCGTGACTGCCGCCATAACGCAGGTTACGCTGCACGCTCATATGCGGAAAAAGGCGTGCATCCTGAAAGACATAGCCCACGCGCCGACGGGGCACCGGCAGGTTGACTCGCGCCGCCCGATCAAACAGCACCGTATCGCCAAGGGCGATCCGTCCGGCGTCTGGCCGTAACAACCCGGCAACCGCGTTGATCAGTGAAGTCTTGCCAGAGCCAGACCGCCCGAAAACAGCCGTTACACCCGCAGGGGCCGCGAATTCGACATCCAGCGTGAAATCCCCCAGCCGTTTTTGCACCGTGATTTCCAACATCAGCGGGCCATCCTGCGGGCAAGCCATTCCGACACCAGCAGCGCGCCCATCGCCAGCACGACCGAAACAATCACCAGCCGCAGTACCGCCGGTTCTGAACCCGGCACCTGTAGCAAACCGTAGATCGCGGATGGGATCGTTTGCGTTTGGCCGGGGATGGCCGCGACAAAGGTGATCGTCGCCCCGAATTCTCCCAGCGCCTTGGCAAAGCCCAGCACGCCACCCGCCAATATCCCCGGCAGTATCAGCGGCAGGGTAATTGTCGTGAAAACGCGGGTGCGCGACGCGCCCATTGTGGCCGCCGCGTCCTCTAGCCCCGCATCAACCGCTTCGATCCCCAGCCGGATCGCGCGCACCATCAATGGAAAGGCCATAACCCCCGCCGCCAGCGCAGCGCCCGTCCAGCGAAATGCAAGGGTGATGCCAAATGTGTCATACAGAAAGGCACCCACGGCCCCTTGTCGCCCGAAAACGATCAACAACAGATAGCCGGTCACCACCGGCGGCAGCACCAGTGGCAAATGCACCAACCCATTCAGCAACTGCCGCCCCGGAAAGCGTTTCCGCGCCAGCAGATGCGCCACCCAGATCGCCAACGGCAGCGCGCAAAGCGTGGCGACAATGGCCACCTGTAGCGACAACCGGATGACACCCCATTCCGCAGGGCTAAACGGATCACTCATCAGCACGCCCTAACGGTGGCAGAAACCCCGCCGCTGCAAAGGCATCCTGCCCTTGTGCCGACAAGATCAGATCAACAAATTCCTGTGCTTCGCCCGATGGTTCTGTCGTCAGGGCCAGCATATAACGGATCGGCATATGGCTCCCTTTGGGAAAGCGGGCGAGCACCCGCAGGCCCGGCGTCACGCGCAAATCGGTTTCATAGACAATACCCAAGGGTGCCTGCCCGCGCGCGACCAGCGCCAGCGCGGCGCGAACGTTATCCACTTCGGCCAGCCGGTCAGAAAACGCATGCCACAGCCCAAGTGTGGTCAGCGCTTGCTTGGCATAAATCCCCGCCGGGACGGCCCCCGTCATGCCCACCGCAATGCGCCCGCCCGCCAGTGCGCGGTCAATCTCGACCGTTTCTAGCGCAACATCATCCATTACAGCAGACCCAATCAGCACCAGCCGGTTGCTTGCCACATCCGCGATACTGTTCTGCTGCACGAACCCGCTTTGGGCCAGATGATCCATCCAATCCACATTGGCCAAAAGCACGATATCCGCCGGTGCGCCAAGGCTGACCTGCCGCGCCAAAGCGCCGCTGCCGCCATAGGATACAACCACATCATCTGCCGTAGCTGCCAGCGCATCCATCGGCTGTTTCAGACTGGCCGCCGCAAAGACCAACACCTCTGCCCGCGCGGCAGAAAGCGGGACCAGCAAGGTCAGAAACAATGCGGCGAAATGGCGGATCATCATGGCGCGACTATCCGGCGCTTGGCCGACCAGCGCAAGGGTCAGACCCACGCGCGGGCGCGATGTTTCAATGCGTCGGCACGATGTCGCACATCATCGGCAATCGGGCCAAAACGCGGGGCATCGCGCAGGGTGGTGATCCAGTGATCCTCTGGCAGGCGGGTGCGCATCGGGCCCCGCCAATGCAGGGCGCGCAATATGTCCTGCGCGTCGGGCGGCAGGCGGTCCGGCAGCGCTTGATCGGTCAGCGTGGCCCAAACACCGGTCCACAACCGCCCGACCGACCACGGATTATACCCGCCCCCGCCCAGCACAAGATAACGCGGCGCAATCGGCTTCAAAGCAGCAACAACCGCCCAATGGGCGTTGTTCGACAGGGTCAGGCGGGATTGCGGATCCTCGGCCACCGCATCCGCACCGCATTGCAAAACAATTGCATCCGGGCGGAAATCACTGACAAGGGGCAGGATCACCTCCTCCCGGATCAATGCCATATCATCATCATGCAGCCCGGCTGGGACAGGCAGGTTAAACACCTGCCCTGCCCCACAATCGGTCAGCGCCCCTGTACGAGGCCAGCGGTTTTCTTCGTGTACTGAAATCAACAAGACATCAGGATCATCGGCAAACGCATGTTCCACCCCATCCGCGTGATGGGCGTCAATATCCACATAAGCGACCCGGCCCGCGCCATTGCGGCGCAGCGACTGGATGGCAAGGACCGGATCGTTGAGATAGCAAAACCCATTGGCGCGATCGGGCATGCCATGATGGGTGCCGCCAGCGGGGGAATAGATGATCCCGCCTTTCGCCAACAGCTCGCCCGCCAACAGCGATGCCCCTGCGGCGGTCGCAGGGCGACGGTACATTTCAGCGAAAACCGGGTTCGACGGGGTGCCCAACCCATGACGCAGGCGGGTTTCTTCGCTCACCGATTGATCCGCCTCAGCCCGCTGCAAGGCCGTGATATAGCGCAGGGTATGATAACCCGTCAGCGCGGCAGGCTTCGCACGGGGCGAAGTGATAAACTGCGCCCGTGGCAGCCAGCCCAGCGCGCGCGACACATCCATCACCGTCGAAACACGGGGCACGCGCAGCGGATGCCAGGCACCATAGCTTGAATGCCGGTAAATCTCGGACCCGATAAATCGCGGCAGTGGGGTTGCCGGTATTTGTGAAGCAAGGATAAGGTTTGCCATGATGCGGATGTATCGCAGATTGAGACCGGAACCATGACGAAATCATCCGCCCTGCAACTTCCGCTAAAACTTCGGGCGGGCCGCAAGACCGACGCGCGGGCGCAATTCGGGGCGCTGTGCTGGCGTGAACGCAAAGGCAAGATTGAAATCTGCCTGATAACCAGCCGGACCCGCAAGCGCTGGATCATCCCCAAGGGTTGGCCGATGCACAAACAAACCCCGGCCGAGGCTGCCGCCGCCGAAGCCTTTGAAGAGGCAGGCTTGTCGGGGGATTCGTCAGATCAATGCATCGGGGCCTACAGCTATGCCAAACCGCTGCATGGCAATGTGGCGCCCTTTATCGCGATGGTCTACCCGGTGCATGTGCGCAACGTGCACAGCACATGGCCAGAACAGCATCAGCGCCGACGCAAATGGTTCAGCCAGAAGAAAGCGGTCAAGAAACTGTCGGAACCGGAACTCAAGCACATTGTTGCAAATTTCCGACCACAACCGCGCGTGCTATAACGCCACCTTGTCTGCGCCCGGAAAACGCTTATTTAACTAGTGAGTAATAATATCAGGCTGCCATGATACGTTTCCATCTCAGGTGTGATCAGGACCACGTTTTTGAAAGCTGGTTCCAGTCCGGTGACGCGTTCGACAAGCTTGTGGCTGCCGGCATGGTCAACTGCACGACCTGCGGATCGACCGATGTGTCAAAATCCATCATGGCACCTGCGGTCAGCACCTCCAACCAGATCAGCGCGCCGAAACAGAGCGAAACAGCATTGGCCGAACTGCGCCAAAAGGTTGAAGCGAATTCCGACTATGTGGGTAGCGGCTTTGTGAAAGAAGCGCGCGACATGCATGACGGCATCGCCCCCGAACGCCCAATCTACGGCGAGGCAAAGATGGAAGAGGCTAAAAAGCTGCTGGATGATGGCATCCCGGTGATGCCGCTGCCCTTTGTGCCGCGCAAGAAAACCAACTGATACCCGTAGCAAAGGCACCCCATGACTGTTCTGATCACAGGTGCCAATCGGGGCATCGGCAAAGCGCTCTTTGATGGTTATGCACAACGCGGCCAGCCCGTGATAGGCACCCATCGGGCGGCGGATAACGGCGCGATGCGGCAGTTAGACGTGACCGATGCGACCTCTCACGCGGCGCTGGTTGACAGGCTGGGCGAAACCTCCCTTGATCTGCTGATCTGCAATGCCGGGATATATCCAGACAAGGGGGAAACCCTCGATACCGGTTACGCTGCCGCAATGTGGGCCGAAGGATTTGCCACCAATGTCACCGGGGTCTTTCTGACAGTACAGCATCTGCTGCCCGCCCTGCGCCGGGCCGGATCAGCAAAAATCGCGATTATCTCCTCCCAGATGGCGTCAAATACTCGCGCACCGGGTAGCAGCTATATCTACCGGGCCAGCAAGGCGGCAGCGCTCAACCTCGGGCGCAACCTTGCGACCGATCTGGCCGCTGACGGGATTGCGGTTGGCATCTATCACCCCGGCTGGGTCCAAACGGATATGGGCGGCGACACAGCCGACATTGACACCGCAACCTGCATAGCGGGGTTGATGGACCGTTTCGATGCGCTGTCGCTTCGCACAACCGGTTGCTTTGAAACATGGGATGGCAAAGCGCACCCCTATTAAGCCCGTGACATGGCCCGAAAGCGAAGCGCTATAAATGATTGCTCTTCCCGCAGACCGCCAGTAAAGGAAACGCGGATCAAAGCACCGCGCGCCGCAAGGAAGACTAATGCCCACGCTCGTGATGAAATTCGGCGGCACCTCTGTCGCCAACCTGGACCGGATCGCCCGCGCCGCCAAGCGCATCGCGGTCGAGGTCGCCAATGGCTATGACGTGATCGTCATCGTCTCGGCCATGTCGGGCAAGACCAATGAACTGGTCGGCTGGGTCGCGGAAACGTCCCCGCTCTATGACGCCCGCGAATATGATGCGATCGTGTCATCGGGCGAAAACGTGACCGCCGGACTGATGGCACTGCGGCTCCAGGAAATGGATATCCCCGCACGCAGCTGGCAAGGCTGGCAGGTCCCGGTCAAAACCACATCCGCCCATTCCAGCGCCCGGATCGAAGAAATCCCAACCGACAACATTCACGCCAAATTCGGCGAAGGAATGAAGGTGGCCGTTGTGGCGGGTTTTCAAGGGATCAGCCCCGAAGGCCGGATCACCACGCTGGGGCGTGGCGGATCGGATACAACAGCCGTGGCCTTTGCCGCCGCATTCGGGGCCGAACGCTGCGACATTTATACCGATGTCGACGGCGTCTATACCACCGACCCGCGCATTGCGTCCAAAGCGCGCAAACTGGACAAGATCGCCTATGAGGAAATGCTGGAGCTAGCCTCGCTTGGTGCCAAGGTCCTGCAAACCCGCTCGGTCGAACTTGCCATGCGCTACAAGGTGCGCCTGCGGGTGCTTTCGTCATTCGAAGAACCATCGGACAGCGCCGGAACGCTTGTCTGCGATGAGGAGGACATCATGGAATCCAACGTAGTGGCCGGTGTGGCCTATTCCCGCGACGAAGCGAAAATGACACTGATTTCTGTCGCTGACCGGCCGGGGATCGCCGCCGCGATCTTTGGCCCGCTATCTGACGCCGGGGTCAATGTTGACATGATCGTGCAGAACATCTCGGAAGAGGGGCGCACGGATATGACCTTTTCCTGCCCCACCGATCAGGTGCTGCGCGCAGAAAAAGCCATGAACGACGCCAAAGAAAAAGGCGAGATCAACTTTCACGATCTGGTCGCCGATGAAGGCGTGGCCAAGGTCTCTGTCGTGGGCATCGGAATGCGCAGCCACACCGGTGTTGCGGCAAAAATGTTCCGGGTTCTGTCCGCCGAAGGGATCAACATCAAGGTCATCACAACCTCTGAAATCAAAATTTCTGTGCTGGTTGATCGAAAATACATGGAACTTGCCGTGCAAGCCCTACATGATGCTTTCGAACTGGAAAAAGCTGGCTGACCCCACTCACATACCGGTCGGTCCGCAAAAAGGGGGACCATGCCTGATAGCTTGGAAACGGAAAGTCGCAAGCTGCTAGGGCGTTTGCGGGAAGCAATGGCTGCCGATAATGAAGGTCAGGCACGTCTTGATTCCGTCGTAAATCTGATCGCCGATTCGATGCTGACAGAGGTCTGCTCGATCTACCTGTTCCGGGACGATGAAACGCTCGAACTTTGTGCAACGCGCGGTCTTCAAACCGAAGCCGTACACCAAACCCGCATGCGACTGGGCGAAGGGCTCGTTGGGCGCACCGCCAAAGAACGTAAAGTCATCAACGCCGCCGATGCCCCCGCGGCCAAAGGTTTCCGCTACATGCCCGAAACCGGCGAGGAACGATATTCCTCTTTCTGCGGCATCCCGATCCAGCGTCTGGGCGAAGTGCTGGGCGTGCTTGTCGTGCAATCCAAATCCGCACGCGAATTTACCCCGGATGAAATTTACGCGCTCGAAATCGTCGCCATGGTCATCGCCGAGATGACCGAACTCGGCACTTTTGTCGGCGAAGGGGCTGCCCTCTCTGCGCGGCACCAGCAACCGGTCATGGTACGCGGCTCTGTCGCGCAGGAAGGCGTCAGCGAAGGGCAGGTGTTCCTGCACGAACCGCGTGTTGTGGTCACAAATCCGATTTCAGACGACCCGGCCAAGGAACATGAAAGACTGAACGTCGCGATAGAAGAGCTGCGCAAAGCGGTCGATAACATGCTGATCGGCGCGCGCTCTGTCGATGCCGACCAAATTCAGGTGCTCGAAGCATACCGCATGTTCGCCAATTCCGACGGCTGGCTGCGCCGGATGAAGGCCGACGTGGAAAACGGGCTCTCGGCAGAGGCTGCGGTGGAAAAGGAACAATCCCACGCCCGCGCCCGGCTGTCGGGATCGACCGACCCCTATATGCGCGAACGGCTGCATGATCTGGACGACCTGTCAAACCGGCTGCTGCGGATCCTCACCGGGCAAGGTGCTGATGCCAAGGCAGAAATGCCGGACAATCCGATCCTGATCGCGCGCAATATCGGACCGGGGGAATTGCTGGATTACGGCAAGAAACTCAAAGGCATCGTGCTCGAAGAAGGCTCTGTCGGCAGCCACGCCACCATCGTCGCCCGCGCCTGGGCCATCCCGCTGGTGATCAACGCCAAAGGCATCGTGGGCGAGGCATTGAACGGCGACACGATCCTTGTTGACGGTGAACAAGGGATCGCCCACCTGCGCCCGGATGACAGCGTGCATTCTGCCTTCCGCGACAAGATCGCGATGCAGACAAGGGCGCAGGAACGCTACGCCTCAATCCGCGACCTGCCCGCCGAAACCAAATGCGGCAGCGTGATCTCATTGCAGATGAACGCGGGTCTGATGGCCGATCTGCCATCGCTGGATGGGTCCGGTGCCGAAGGCGTGGGGCTGTTCCGCACCGAACTGCAATTTCTGATCCGCAACCAGATGCCGCGCCGGGGCGAATTATCCGCGCTCTATTCCCGGGTGATCAAGGCCGCTCACGGCAAGCGGATCGCGTTCCGCACGCTTGATATCGGGTCAGACAAAGTGTTGCCCTATATGAAACGCAACGACGAACCCAACCCGGCGATGGGCTGGCGAGCGATCCGCGTAGGGCTCGACAAACCCGGCGTGCTGCGGATGCAATTGCAAGCGCTGCTGCGCGCGGCAGACGGCGGGCCATTGGCTGTCATGTTCCCTTTCATAACGCAGCTAGACGAATTCCGCAGCGCCAAAGCAGAAATGGACAAAGCGCTGGAACGCGAAACAAAGTTGGGTCACAAACTGCCCGAAAAGCTCGAAGTCGGCGCGATGCTCGAAACACCCTCGCTGGCCTTTGCGCCTGATGCGTTTTTTGAAGAGGTCGATTTCATCTCCATCGGCGGCAATGATCTGAAACAGTTCTTCTTTGCCGCCGACCGCGAAAATGAACGGGTGCGCAAACGCTATGACACGCTGGATGTCAGCTTTCTGTCGCTGCTCGAACAAATCGTGCAGCGCTGCGGGGCCCATGACACACCTGTATCGTTCTGCGGCGAAGATGCTGGCCGCCCGGTCGAGGCGCTCTGCTTTGCAGCCCTCGGCCTGCGCACCCTGTCGATGCGCCCCGCCTCTGTCGGACCGGTGAAACATCTGCTGCGCAGGGTCAGTCTGGACGAGGTCAAGGAGGTGATGGATGAATCCATCGCCAATGGCGATCAATCCGTGCGGCGGGCCGTAGCGGATTGGCTAGTCTATCAAGTTTAGGGCAATTTCCGTGCGGCCAGCGCGCGGTGAAATTCATCCATCACCACCTCTTCCCCATAGAGGCGGGTCAGCCTGCGCAGCGCAAAATGCACATGCGCCATCGAGACATAGTAATCGACGAAGGCATAATTCGTCCCCGCGCCCGCAGCAGCGCCCAACACCGGCACGGCCTGCGACGCCAGCTTTTGTGACAGGACCGCCGCAAATTTCGGGGCCACCTTCGAAATCAGCTTGTTCACCGCCGCCCCGGACAAGCTCAACCGTGCGCCCAGAAAGGATGTATCGACCCCATCATCCGCATCCCCCGGCCCGCCAGAGCCGAAAACCGCAAGACATTCCATACGTGTTTCATCGGAAAGCGGATCCTCACCATGCTGGGCGGCGACGCTTTGAACAGAGCGAAAGATCAGCGTGGTCGCCACGGGCAATTCGGCAAGCGCGGTCGGAATACCCCCGACGCCGCCCACAGCCCCGGTCAGCGCTGCAATGAAACGGTGCATCCGGTCAGATTCGACACGTTCGCCAATTCCCCCGCGCGATTTACTGGCCACATCATAGCTTTGGCGCAGCGCCTGCCGGGCCAGTTCATTCACTTGGCCCCGCACCGATTTCGGCAGCAGTTTCAGACCGTCTTCGACCTGATGCCCCACGAAACTGATCGCGGTCATCAGCATGCCGCGCGCCCTGCGTTGCCGGTCGGCAATCGCCGCGATCTCTGCGCGGGCGTCATCGGTCAGCGGCGGTTTCGGCTGGGCCGGGTTGATCTCTTTCATCGCGATGCGGTCTTTGTTCATGGCAATAAGATGGGCGCGCGGCGATGAAATTTCAATCGCGCATGGATGTGACCTCTCCGGTGATCCCATCCCAGGCCCCTTCGACAAGGGCTATTCCCAGCACACGATCCGGATTTGTCGGCGGCGGCATGGCGATATTTTCCAGCTTTTCAAACCCGAAACGGCTGTAATACGGCGCATCGCCAACCAGCATGATCCGGGGCCAGCCCGCAGTCTTGGCCCGTTCCAGACAGCGCCACATCAAAAATGCCGCGATGCCTTCACCCTGCCGGGTCGGGTGCACCGCAATCGGACCCAGCAGCACCGCTGTCTCGGCCCCGATCCGAACAGGCCAGTTGCGCACTGCACCCGCCAGAATGCCATCCTGATCACGGGCTGTCAGGCAAAGCGGTGCAATCGGGGCGACACCCTCACGCAGGCGATAAGATGACAAGGCCGTGCGACCGGGCGCAAAGCACAAATCATAAAGCGCCTCGACCTCCCACCAGTCATCCGCCGCTTCCTCGGCCAACAGTATTGCGGCTTGCTGCATATTTCTTTCATGTGGCCAAGAATGTTTCGGCACGCTAACTCTACGGCAAAGCAAGGAAAAGACCCCAGATGTTCTACGAACCGAAAAATGGCCACGGCCTGCCGCATAATCCGTTCAACGCAGTCGTGTCACCACGCCCCATCGGCTGGATTTCAACGCGCGGCAAGGATGGGCAGGACAATCTGGCCCCCTATTCCTTTTTCAACGCCGTCGCCTATGTGCCGCCGCAGGTCATGTTCGCCTCCACCAGCGCCAAAGAAGACCGCGGCGATACCAAAGACAGTGTCGCCAATATCCGCGACACTGGCGTTTTTGCGGTGAATATCGTGGAATATGCGGCGCGCGATCTCATGAACCAAACATCCGGCTCATGGGAAAAGGACACTGATGAATTCGCGCTCGCCGGGGTGGAAAAAGCCGCCTGCGAAACAATCCCCTGCCCGCGCGTCGCCAATGCACCCGCCACGCTGGAATGCACGTTGACCCAAATCGTGCAATTACCGGGCGAGGCGAATTTTGCGGTTTTCGGCGAGGTGACCGGCGTGCATCTGCGCGACAACTGTATCGTCGATGGCAAATTCGATGTGACCCAATTCAACCCGCTCACCCGGTTGGGCTATCGCGATTATTCCGTCATCCGCGAGGTCTTTAGCCTGCAACGGCCCGACGATAGCTGACGCAAGCGCGCCTCCACATGCACCGCAGTCCCGGACCCCGATCCGGGACCTCTGCCTGATTTTTACATGTCTTAACGGCGCATTAACATTTTGCGCCGCGCGCCGCGTTAACCTGCGCATTTCACCACAGCAGTCCGACGGAAGTCCGATGTGTTTCCGATCACCGTTTCTGCCTGTTTTACATAAAAATGAACGCGATTCGGTGGGGTCTGCGCATGCACCCCCACCGAACGTTGCGCAGGGATGGTCAGTGGCCGCCGATAATCCCGGTCCGCACACCGTAATCCACCGCGAGCGCATAATCAGGATCATCATCGCTATCCACGATCAGATGCCCGGCCTTTGACAAAAGCCGGTGGCAGTCATGGCTCAGATGCCGCAGCTGAATCTTCTTGCCCGCGTTTTCATATTTCTGGGCAATCGCCTCAATCGCCTGCAAGGCAGATTGATCCACCACGCGGCTGTCATCAAAGTCGATGATCACCAGCGATGGATCGTTCGCAATCTGAAACAGCTCTGTAAACCCTTCGGATGACCCAAAGAAAAGCGGCCCTTGGATCTGATAGACCTTGGCCCCTTCAGGCGTCTCATAGGTCTTGGCATGAATACGGGTCGCATTGTTCCACGCATAGGCCAGCGCCGAAACGATCACGCCCACAACAACCGCTGTTGCCAGATCCGTCGCAACGGTGACAATTGTCACTAGGATTGTCACAAACGCATCAGTGCGGGGTACTTTGCGCAGGATCGTCAGCGAATTCCAGGCGAATGTCCCGATCACCACCATAAACATCACACCAACCAATGCAGCCAGCGGGATTTGTTCGATCAGGCTACTGGCAAACAGGATGAACGCCAGCAAAAACAGGGCCGCCGCAATCCCGGCCAGCCGGGTGCGGCCACCTGATTTCACATTGATCATCGACTGACCAATCATCGCACAACCACCCATACCACCGAAAAATCCGGTCACCGTATTTGCAGCACCTTGGGCAATACATTCCTGGCTGGCCCCCCCGCGCTTGCCGGTCATTTCGCCCACAAGGTTCAATGTCAGCAGGCTTTCGATCAACCCGATCGCAGCAAGGATCACCGCATAAGGCAGAATGATTTCAAAGGTTTCCCAGTTCAGCGGCACGATGGGCAAATGGAACGGCGGCAGGCCACCTTCGATATCGGCCATGTCGCCCACCAGCGGCACGTCAATGCCAAAGCCGATCACGATAGCCGCGACAATACCAATCCCCGCCAGCGGTGCAGGGATTGCATTGGTCAGCTTAGGCATGACCCAAATAATCGCCATGGTCAGCGCCACCAGCGCCAGCATGATCGCCAAGGACGCACCTGACAGCCATTCACCGCCACCAATGCCATGGCCCACAGCCTCTGCCGTACCAGGCACCTTGAACTGGCCCATCTGCGCCAGAAAGATCACAATGGCCAGCCCGTTCACAAAGCCAAGCATGACCGGATGTGGCACCAGCCGGATGAACTTACCCCAGCGCATTACGCCGACAACGATCTGGATCAACCCCATTAAGACAACGGTGGCAAACAGATATTCAACCCCATGCTGCGCAACAAGGCTGACCATCACGACAGCCAGCGCGCCGGTCGCGCCGGAAATCATCCCCGGACGGCCACCGAGACAGGCGGTAATCAGCCCCACGATAAAGGCCGCATAAAGTCCGACCAACGGTTCCACCCCAGCCACAAAGGCAAAGGCCACAGCCTCAGGCACCAGCGCGAGGGCGACGGTCAGGCCTGACAAAATCTCTGTACGCATCTGCGATGGCGTCAGTGGCGCGTCCGGGTCACGAAGCGAAAGGCTGTCGGCGAAACTCGCCAGTAATGCGCGGGCCATTGATCGTCCTGTCTATTACGGGGATTGTTAGTGCGGCACTAGCGAAGGCTGCCGGTCTTGTCACCCCTGCAAACAGCCCCAAAACGCAGTGTTGCAGTATCGGCACGGCATACGGGGTTCACATTCGCGGTATACAGGGTAAATCACATGGCACGTATTAACATGAGGTTCACGATGAAAACCAAAATCGGCGTGATCGGTGGATCCGGCATCTACGACATGGATGGTTTGCAGGATGCGGCTTGGGTCAGCGTGGACAGCCCCTGGGGCACACCGTCGGATCAGATCCTGACCGGCACGCTTGATGGCGTTGCCATGGCCTTTCTGCCCCGTCACGGGCGGGGCCACGTGCATTCGCCCAGCACTGTGCCCTATCGGGCCAATATCGACGCCCTCAAGCGGCTTGGCGTGACAGATATCATCAGCGTCAGCGCCTGCGGATCGTTCCGCGAAGAGATGGCACCGGGGGATTTCGTCGTCGTTGATCAATTCATCGACCGGACCTTTGCGCGCGAAAAATCCTTTTTCGGTACAGGCTGCGTGGCGCATGTGAGCGTCGCACATCCGACGTGCCCGCGGCTTTCCGAGGCCTGCGGAGAGGCCGGGCGCGCGGCGGGCATCACCATACATCGCGGCGGCACATATCTTGCCATGGAGGGGCCGCAGTTTTCGTCGCAGGCCGAAAGCAGGCTTTACCGCGACTGGGGCTGCGATGTGATCGGCATGACCAATATGCCCGAGGCAAAGCTCGCCCGCGAGGCCGAGATTTGCTACGCCTCTGTCGCGATGGTCACGGATTATGACAGCTGGCACCCCGATCACGGGGCCGTGGACATCACCGAAATCATCGCGACCCTGCAAGGCAATGGCACCAAGGCCCGCGATCTGATCGGGCGCTTGCCCACCCTTCTTGGGGCCGCTCGCGCGCCCTGCCCGCATGGCTGCGACCGGGCGCTGGAATATGCGATAATGACCGCACCAGACAAGCGCGACCCTGTCCTGATCTCTAAACTCGACGCCGTTGCTGGCCGTATTTTGTGAAAGCGTAAACTGATGAAAACCGTCCAAGACTACATCCGCACGATCCCCGATTTTCCGCATGAAGGGATCATGTTTCGCGATGTCACCACATTGTTCAGCGATCCGCGGGGCTTTCGCATTGCCATCGACCAATTACTGCACCCCTATGCGGGCCAACCGATTGACAAAGTCGTGGGGTTGGAAGCACGCGGTTTCATCCTTGGCGGGGCCATCGCGCACCAGCTTTCGCTCGGCTTTGTGCCGATCCGCAAGAAAGGCAAGCTGCCCGGCAAAACCATCGAACAGGCCTATAAACTGGAATACGGCGAGGCAGTCATGGAGGTTCATGACGACGTGCTACAGCCGGGTGAAAAGGTTCTGTTGGTTGATGACCTGCTGGCCACCGGCGGCACGGCCGAGGCCGGGATCAAACTGATCGAACGGATGGGGGCCGAGGTGATCGGCTGCGCCTTTATCATCGACCTGCCCGATCTGGGCGGACGCAAAAAGCTTGCAGCATTGGGCATGGATGTGCATGCGCTCTGCGCCTTTGCCGGGGACTAAAGCGTTTCGGTTTTAACCTGAAACATCACAGATCACCAATTGAGTTTGAGCCGCAGGCGAAAGGCAGCGATTGATGATTCAGGTATAAATCGAAATGCTCTAGCCTTTTGTCCTGCGCGTGGCTCAGCCTTGGCGCAGGACCGCGCCGGGGTTCATGATGCCTTGCGGGTCCAGCGCCTGTTTGATCGCACGCAGCATCGCCAGCTTTACCGGGTCACCATAACGTTCAAGATCGCCGACCTTGAGTCGCCCAATGCCATGTTCGGCGCTGACCGACCCTTGCATTTCATGCACCAGATCATGCACGACCTCTTTCACACGGGGGCGTTCTGCCTCGTAATCTGCGCGGCTACGGCCCTGCGCCGGAAAGACGTTATAATGCAGATTGCCATCGCCCAGATGACCAAAGCAATTGATCCGGAAATCACCAACCTCGGCCAATCGCTGCTGCCCTGTCGCGATAAACTCAGGGATCGCGCCAAGCGGCACCGAAATATCATGCGAACTGACCGAACCGATCAGGCGGTTTGCCTCTGGAATGCTTTCACGGATATGCCAAAATGCCTGTCGCTGGGCGACGTTTTGCGCGATCACCCCGTCGGTCACCAGTTCATCTTCAAATGCAGCGGCAAACAGATCTTCCAGCGCGTCCTCTGGTGCCAGCCCGGCGGGCAGGCCCAGCTCGATCAGCACGGTCCATTCCGGAGCCTCTGCAAAGGGCGGTTTCACCTCTGGCCCGACTTCAGCCAGAAAATCCATGCCCTGACGGTGCATCAATTCAAATGCGGATATGCCTTCGCCGATCCGTTCGCCAGCCATCGCGAGCAGCGCAAGTGCCGCAGCGGGCGACGGCACGGCCATCATCGCGGCACCGGTGCGCGCAGGACGCGGCATTAGTTTAAGCGCGGCGGCGGTGATCACGCCCAGCGTGCCCTCTGCACCGATCATCAGATTGCGCAAATCGTATCCGGTGTTGTCTTTACGCAGCCGGGTCAGCCCGTGCCAGATGGTACCATCCGGGCGCACAACCTCTAGCCCCAGACACAGCGCGCGCGCATTGCCATAACGCAGCACATTGACGCCACCAGCATTGGTTGCCAGCAGCCCGCCAATCCGGGCAGAGCCTTCGGACGCAAGCGAAAGGGGAAATAATCGATCGACATCTTCTGCGGCGCTTTGCACGTCGGCCAGAATAACCCCCGCATCACAGACCAATACGTTTTCCATCTGATGGATCGCCCTGATTTTGTTCATCCGCTCCAGCGACAGCACCACAGGCAGTGGCCCGTCTGGCATCAACTGCCCACCCACCAGCCCGGTGCCCCCGCTATAGGGGACAATCCCCACACCTGCATCAGCACAAGCCTTGACCACCTGCGCGACCTCTTGCGTGCTGCCCGGTGCCACGACCATCCCCTGCCCGGCCCAACGGCCGCGCGGTTCAGACATATACGGCGCCGTGTCGTCACGAAAAGCAGCGGCGGGTAAAGCCGCGCGCAGGCTGGCCTCAAAATCGACGGTAGCGGCGTTCAACATAGCAGTATCCAATTTGCAGTCTCGGCCAATTATAACGTAGCTTTGTGCCGGACCAACAGCCCAAAAGCAGGGCTTGCGGTGAGCGGGGACCGCAGTGATACTCTACTCACGCGAGCAAAAATGAGGCGCATTAATCGCATGAAGATATACGGGATTTACAGTGCGGGAGGGTTCGGGCGCGAGGTCGATAACTTCTTGGCAACCCAATTGTGCGAGCAGGAAAAACACCCCTACCAAATTGTATTCATTGACGACGACCCGGCAGTATCGGGCCAACAGATACATGGCTATGACGTCATGACCTATAATGCGTTCCTGCAATTGACCGATAAGCAAATCAACGTCGCCTTCGCATCCCCTGCCCTTCGTCGCGCCAAAGTCGCGCAGGTCACGCGCGATGAGCTATCATTCTTCTCAATCCGTGCGGCGTCACTGCATCTTGGTCCGGGGGTAGAGATCGGCGAAGGTGCAATTTTCGCCCATAATACCATCGTCACATGTGACGCGAAAATCGGTGCACATTTTCACTGCAATATGTTTTCCTATGTCACCCATGATTGCGTCGTCGGGGATTTTGTGACCTTTGCCGCGCGCGTTTCCCTGAATGGGAGGATCGTGGTCGAGGATGATGTCTATATCGGCTCCGATGCCACGATCCTGCCAGGCAAGATCGACCGGCCGCTGACCATAGGCAAAGGGGCTATTATTGGCGCAGGTGCGGTCGTTACGCGGGATGTGGAACCCGGCACAACGGTGGTCGGCAGTCCTGCACGTCCATTGAAATGACCCTAACCGACGTCCGTGCGCCCGCGCCGGTCGTGGCGCAGGTTGGCGTAAAGCACGTGATTGCGCCAGCGCCCGTTGATTTGCAGATAGCTTTGCGCGACGCCTTCGTATTTATAGCCGCATTGTTCCAGCAGTTTGCGCGAGGCATCATTTTCCGGCAGGCAGCCTGCTTCCATCCGGCTTAGATCCAGCACGGTAAAAGCGTGGTGCACGACTGCTTCGATTGCCTCGCGCATGAAACCCTGCCGGGCAAATGGCGCGCCGATCCAGTAACCCGTCGTGCCAGCCTGCGCCGGTCCGCGCCGGATGTTATCAAGCGTAATCGCCCCCAGCAGCATACTGTCCGCGCGCCGGATCAGGAACAGGGGCAGCGCCGTGCCATTCGCGACAGAGCGTTGCGCCCAATAGACCCGGTTCGTAAATGCCTTGCGCGACAGGTGATCGGCTGCCCATGTGGGTTCCCACGGGCGCAGGAACTCTTCGCTTTGGCGGCGCAGCGCGGTCCAGGCGCGGAAATCCCCGTGCATCGGCGGGCGCAGCGTCAGCCGCTCCGACTCGATCCGGAGTTTCCGTCTGGCGCCAAGCATCAGGCGGCCAGCCTGGCTTTCAACGCCTCAAGCCTTGGGGCCGCTTCTGCCGGGCCGTAAAGCGCCATCGCCGCACCCGCCTGCCCGGCCATTTGCCCGCCGAATGCTTTCACATCACCGGTGGTCACCGCATCAATGCGAGCGATGGTTTCTTCGATCGTCGGGATACGGCCCCAGATTGACAGGAGCCGCGCAAGACGTTCCGCCCTGTTCGACGGGCTTTCCAAGCCCATCAGCAGGCCAGCCTTCATCTGCGCACGGGCGCGGGCGACCTCTGCCGCTGTCATGTCGTCTGCGGCGCGCTTCATTTCATCCATGGTGATATGGGCCAATGCCTCGATCTGTTCGGCACTGGTGCCCGCATAGATCGTGGTCAGGCCGGTATCTTCATAGGCGCCCGCTTGCGCAAAGATCGTGTAGCAAAGCCCACGATTTTCCCGCACTTCCTGAAACAGACGTGACGACATGCCGCCGCCCAACGCGCTGGCGTAAATCTGCGCGGTATAAATCGCCGGATCGCGATAATCCGGTCCTTCCAGCGCCAAGGCGAAATGAACCTGTTCCAGATTGCGAATTTCGCGATGCTCGCCACCGACAAAAGCCGCAGGCTGCAACAATTCCGGTGCACGCGGCACGGCGGCCAGATGCCCGAACAACGCCTCGGCCTGACGGACAATCGCATCGTGATCGACCGCACCGGCCGCTGAAAGGATCATCTGGTTCGGACCGTAATGTTCGCCCACGAACCCTTGTAAATCAGCGCGGGAAAAGGCGCTGACGCGATCCGACGGGCCAAGGATCGTGCGGCCAATGGATTGATCCGGATAGGCGACCTCTTGCAGCCAATCAAAGATAATGTCGTCAGGCGTATCCAATGCTTGCCCGATCTCTTGCAGGATGACGCCACGCTCTACCTCGATCTCGGCAGGGTCAAACACGGGGTTGAGCAGGATATCGGCAATCACGTCGAGCCCCAGCGCAACATCATCTTCAAGCACGCGGGCGTAATAGGCTGTCATCTCGCGGCTGGTATAGGCGTTGATGTAGCCGCCCACATCTTCGATGCTTTCGGCAATCTGCAGGGCGCTGCGCGTTTTGGTGCCCTTGAACGCCATATGTTCAAGAAAGTGGGCAACCCCATTCTGTTCCAGCCGTTCATGGCGTCCGCCAGCCTGAACCCATATTCCGATACTGGTGGATTTCAGGCCGGGCATCTGCTCGGTCACGATTTGAAATCCGTTGGACAGGGTGTGCAGTTCAATCGTCAATGCGTAATCCGTTCTCTGATAACCGCCTGAATCGCGGACAGATCGCCCGTGACGCGGGTGACGCGTTCGGGGCGGTCATACAGGTCTGCCATGCGTGGTGGAAGGGGAGCTGCAACGCCAGATGCGGCTTTGACCGCGTCGGGGAATTTGGCCGGATGGGCGGTGGCGAGCGTCACCATTGGGGTTTTGCCCAGATGCGCCTCTGCCACATGCACACCGACTGCGGTGTGCGGGCAGAGCAATTCGCCATGGTTCAGGCGGTATGCCTTGATCGCCGCTTGTGTTTCTTCTTCTGAGGCGCGCCCGGATTTGAAGGTATCCTTCAGCATCTGATAAGCCCCCTGACTGATCTGGAAACCACCATGTTTCAAGTCATCCATCTGTCCGGCAACAGCCGCACCATCCCGCCCATAAGCGTCAAACAATGCCCGTTCAAAGTTGGAACTGACCTGAATATCCATCGACGGGCTGATCGTCGGCGTCACGCCTTCTTTGGTATAGGCCCCGGTTTCCAGCGTGCGGTGAAGAATGTCATTGCGGTTGGTTGCGACGATCAAATCGGCAATCGGCAAGCCCATCTGCTTAGCGATGTAGCCTGCAAAGATATCGCCGAAATTGCCTGTGGGTACGGTAAAGCTGACGGCGCGATGCGGTGCGCCAAGGCTGACCGCTGCGGTGAAATAATAAACAACCTGCGCCAGCACGCGGCCCCAGTTGATGGAGTTCACGCCCGCCAGTCTCACCTCTTCCCGGAAGGTGAAATCGTTGAACATGTCTTTCACGGCGGCTTGGCAATCGTCGAAATCGCCGTCCACCGCCAGCGCATGCACGTTGCTTTCGCTCGGGGTTGTCATCTGGCGGCGCTGCACCTCGGACACCCGGCCATGCGGGAAAAGAATGAAGACATCCACCGCCTTTAAGCCGCGAAACGCCTCGATCGCAGCCGAGCCGGTGTCGCCGGAGGTCGCCCCGACGATTGTCACCCGCTCGCCCGAGCGTGACAGGGCTGCCTGAAACATCTGGCCGATCAGCTGCATGGCGAAATCTTTGAACGCAAGCGTCGGCCCGTGGAACAGTTCCAGTAGGTAGTGGTTACTGTCCAGCTGCACCAGCGGCGCGCGGGCGGCATGGCCAAAGCCGGCATAAGCCTGCGCGATCAATGTTCTGAACGTCGCATCGGTGAATGTGTCCCCAATAAAGGGGCGCATCACTTCAAAGCCGACCTCTTCATAGGACTTGCCCGCCATCGCCCCGATCTGCGCTTGGGTCAGCGTCGGCACCTCTTCGGGCACATAGAGGCCGCCGTCACGGGCCAGCCCTGTCAGCATTGCCTCTTCAAATGTCAGTACGGGTGCCTGCCCGCGGGTCGAGATATAGCGCATCGGTCAGAC
Source organism: Loktanella agnita (assembly GCF_046640325.1). Lineage (NCBI taxonomy): Bacteria > Pseudomonadati > Pseudomonadota > Alphaproteobacteria > Rhodobacterales > Roseobacteraceae > Loktanella > Loktanella agnita. Next base: position 153,619 of record NZ_JBJMBF010000001.1, read on the forward strand.
GTCCTTTGGCCGGGTCACACGAAAGATCAGGAAAAATGTCATCATGGCCCAAACGAGGGCCAGCGAAAACCAAGTAATCGCATAGTTCAGGTGGTCGTTGGGGATGCCCGCGCTTGTCACCGGCAGTGGTGTCGATGGCAGGCTTGTGTCTGACACTGTGCGCGCGATCAACATGATCTCTTCAGTATTCAGGGCTGCCGCCATGGCGGGCACGTCGCGGGCAAACCAGATGCCCGATGGGTCCGGCGCAGGCGTCCAGCTATCCACCTCGTCCGGCCAGTGCAGATTGCCCGTGATGGTCAGTGTTTCGGCGACAGGATCAGCCCCCAGCGTTTGAAGCGGGACATAGCCCAAATCGACCATGATCCGCCGGTCGCCGGTTTGAAAAGGCGAAATCAGACGATACCCCGCGCCCAGATCCTTGGCAGAAATGAGCACATAAAGCGGCGTGCCAACGGTTTCACCCGTGAGCGTCACAGGCAGATACCGATCCGCCTCTGGCTCTGGGCTATCAGGCAGGGCGACAGGGACCGCCGTGATCCGCGCGTCGATATCGTCCAGAATTGCAGACTTCCATGTCAGCCGCTGCATCTGCCAGACGCCAAGGCTGATCAGCACCGCACAACCGGCGATCCCGAGCAGAAGAGGGAAGAAAATTTTGCGGAGCATCTTTGACCTTTGATGCAAAAACGCGCGAACGGTGCCGCGCGTTGTTCTTTCAAGGTAAGGTGGATCTGGATCCACCTTACGTCGCGACATCTGTGGTTATCCGCCCCAGACGTAGACCGCCGCAAAGAGGAACAGCCAAACCACATCGACGAAATGCCAGTACCATGCCGCCGCTTCAAACCCGATATGTTTCTCAGGGGTGAAGTCGCCGCGTTGCAGCCGCAGCAGACAAACAAAAAGGAAAATCGTCCCGATCAACACATGCACACCGTGGAACCCGGTCGCCATGAAGAAGTTCGCGCCATAGATATTGCCGGAGAAGCCAAACGCGGCATGAGTGTATTCATACACCTGGAAGACGGTGAACAGCGCGCCCAGCCCGATGGCAAGGATCAGGCCCCACTTCATATCCTGACGGTTGTTTTCATGCACTAGCGCATGGTGCGCCCAAGTAGCAGCCGCACCGGAACAGAGCAGGATCAGCGTGTTGATCAGCGGCAGGTGCCAAGGGTCAAAGGTTTCGATCCCGGCGGGTGGCCAGACGCCATCCTGAATTGGGCTCATCGGGCCCATCGGATACATGGCATGCTTGAAGAAAGACCAGAACCAAGCGGCAAAGAACATCACCTCGGACATGATGAACATGATAAAGCCATACCGCAGGCCGATCCGCACAACGGGGGTGTGATCCCCCACCCGGCTTTCGGCCACGACGTCGGACCACCATCCAAACATCACATAAAGCACGGCGGCGAGACCGATCAGGAACATCCAAGGGCCGGAACCCTGCATCCACAGCACAGCGCCAAACAGCATGATAAACGAGCCTACACCGCCAATCATGGGCCAGATCGAGGGTGGCAGAATATGATAATCGTGATTTTTTGCGTGCGCCATGTGGTGCGTTCCCTATAGGCTGGTCGTTAGTTTGTTTCTATGGCGTTTTGCGGCGCCGTTGTCAAAGCAGCAGGCGCCAGTGCGGCCTGCATTTCATCCTCGGGGAGGTCGATCTGGTAGAAGGTATAGCTGAGCGTGATCGTGTGCACATATTGCCCTTCGCGGTCATCCACGATGGCCGGATCCACGAAGAAACTCACCGGCATCATCATCGTTTCGCCGGGTTGCAGGACTTGCTCGGTGAAGCAGAAGCATTCGATCTTATCAAAGAAACCGCCCGCTTCATATGGGGTGACATTATAAGACGCCTGACCGGCGATCGGCACATCAAGTGGGTTATGCGCTTCGTAGAAGGCCAGCCCGGTTTCACCGATCCGAAGCTCCATCTCGCGGACTGCCGGTTTAAAGCTCCATGGCATATCCCGGTCCAGCGAGCCATCAAAGCGTACCTTGATTGTCTGATCCAGAATCACGTCGCTGCCACTGTCAGCCACATTGGTTATGCCGCCAAACCCGGTGACCCGGCAGAACCAATCGTAAAAGGGAACAGACGCCCAAGCGAGAGAGCCCATCAGCAGGACGACACCGACTGTCATGGCAGCAGTGCGCTGCGGACCGTCGAGGTTTCGAAAGATATTCACTCCGCATCCTCCGCCGGTATGATTTGCGGCCGACTGACATGGTCGAAGGTTTCGAACTTACGAGCATCACCCAGTTGCAGAACCTTTACGACGGTCAAGCCAAAGACAATGGCGATGAAACCAACAAGCAATAGCCCAACACCGAAATTGCGGCCTTTGCGCCGCTCGTGCATCTCATGCTCAACCCGGATCGCCATTACCAGCCCCCCAGCCCGTATGGGCGCAGCGCAGCCTCGGCCAGCAGCGCGCCAAAATGCAGGAAAAGATAGTAGAGCGACACTTTGAAGGCGTTGATTTCCACCGCGTGTTTATCCGCTTCGCAATCCGCATCAGTACGCCGCCAGATGTCATAGCTCCCTTTGAGAAACCATGCGTTCATGATGACTGCCACGCTCATGTAGATCGGCCCGCCAATGGACGTCAGGCCCAGACCCAGCGCCACGGGTACCAGAAGCAACATGTAGATCAGAATATGCCGACGCGTCGCGTCCCGCCCGTGCGTTTCGGTCAACATCGGTACACCCGCATTGCCGTAATCGGATTTGACAAAAAGCGCGAGAGACCAGAAATGCGGCGGTGTCCACATAAAGATCAGGCCAAACATTAAGACGCTTTCAATGCTGACCCCACCCGTGGCGATGGCCCAGCCGATCATTGGCGGGAAAGCACCTGCGGCACCGCCAATCACGATATTCTGCGGCGTAGAGCGTTTGAGCCACATCGAATAAATGACCGCGTAGAAGAAAACGGTGAACGCCAGCAGGAAAGCCGCGAGGAAATTAGTGGCCAGCGCCAGAAGGACGATGGCGAAACTGGACAGCGCAAGGCCGATGGCCAGCGCTTCACCTGGGGCAACACGGCCAGAGGGAATTGGGCGACCTGCAGTCCGCTTCATCTGCGAATCAATGTCGGCATCCCACCACATGTTCAGCGCACCGGATGCCCCTGCCCCGACGGCGATACAAAGAATGCCGACAAAGCCGATGAAAGGGTGGACCGGAACCGGTGCGACGAGCAGCCCGACCAACGCGGTAAACACAACCAATGACATCACACGCGGCTTCAACAGGGCGAAGTAATCCCCCATGTTAGCCTCGTAAACACTGTCATTCACACTGATATCGCTCATCCGGAACCTTCGGGGGCGGTGGGTCAAGACCCACCTTACGGGGTTGATCTGTCGTAAGGTGGGTCTTGACCCACCCTACCTGAAAGGCTCAGCTTTGGGCTTCTGCCAGCCATGTATCATAGGTTTCCTGGCTCACGACTTTAACCGTGATCGGCATATAGGCGTGATCCTTGCCGCAAAGCTCTGAACATTGGCCGAAATAGATGCCCTCACGCTCTGGCGCGAACCAGAGCTGTGCCAGACGACCGGGCACCGCATCCTGCTTTACGCCAAAGGCGGGAATCGTCCATGAGTGGATGACGTCTGCACCGGTCACCTGCATGACGACCGTCGCACCCACAGGCAGGACAATCGCCCGATCCGTTGCCAGCAGATATTCATTCTGACTGTATCCGTAATCTTCCAGTTCCTCACGGGTCAGCATGAAGCTTTCGAACGACACGCCTTCATCCACATATTCGTAGCCCCAATACCACTGGTAACCGGTCACCTTGATCGTGATGTCGCCTTCTGGAATTTCCTGCTGTTTGAACAGAACCGGCAGCGAGAACGCCCCGATAAAGACCAGAATGACGATAGGCACGACAGTCCACGCGACCTCAAGCGGAGAGTTATGGGTAAAGGTCGCCGGTGTCTTGTTCCGTTTTTCATTATACCGCAGGATCACCCAGATCATCAGGCCAGTGACAAAGAGTGTGATCGCCGTGATAATGACCAGCAGCATCCCATCCAGCCACTGTGCATCGCGGGCAAGCTCGGTCGCGGCAGGCTGAAACCCGGTGGCCCCATCGCGCGGCGCGCCAATAATCTCCAACGGCTGATTCACTTCCTGCGCCAGACTTTGCGATCCGGCCATGATCAGACCCGCTGTTGCCCACAGTGAAGTTGCAAAGGTTTTCAGTCGCATATTCTACCCTAACATCATGGCGCCAAACGCGCGGCTTGCTGGCGGGACCGCCCGACTGCGGACGGAAACCCGTTGTATTCAGGTGCCCATGTCCCATATCCTGATTAACAACTCAAGAACCACTGTTGCGGCAAACGGACGCTTTTACCGCAAATATGCGCGCTGCGCGGGGAAACTACATGTCATCAGATCCGTTCCGGCCGTTTGAAACCAATATTGATCAGGATCAGGCGCATGCACTTCTGCGCGCCGCGACCGATGGGGCCGACGATGGCGAGCTGTTTCTTGAACGGCGCAAGTCAGAGGTGCTGTCCTTTGATGATGGCCGGGTCAAGACCGCCAGCTTCGACGCGTCAGAGGGTTTCGGCCTGCGCGCGGTCAAAGGCGAGACCGTCGGTTACGCCCATTCCACAACAATTGATGAACATGCGCTAAAGCGTGCAGTTGCCACCGCCCGGCTGGCGGTCGGCGATGGCGGCGGCACCTTGGCGGCGGGTCCTGCAGGCACCAATCGCAAACTTTACAGCGACGATGACCCGATCATGGCCTCCACATTTCCTGCGAAAATTGACGTGCTGCGCGAAATCGACGCCTTCGCCCGCCATTTGGACAAGCGGGTCGTGCAGGTTAGCGCGACCCTCGCGGCCTCGCACCAAGAGGTGCTGATTCTGCGCCCTGATGGCACGCTGGTCACAGACACGCGCCCCATGTCCCGAATTAATATCGGCGTGATCGTCGAACAGGACGGGCGGCGCGAAAGTGGCTCAGCTGGCGGCGGTGGTCGCGCGGGGCTGACCCAATTGATCGCCCGCGACAATTGGGAACCTGCCGCGCGCGAGGCTCTGCGTATCGCCTTGGTCAACCTTGAAGCAGAGCCCGCCCCCGCCGGTGTCATGGATGTGGTACTTGGCCCCGGCTGGCCCGGTATTTTGCTGCACGAGGCAATTGGCCACGGGCTGGAAGGCGATTTCAATCGCAAGGGGTCCAGCGCCTTTGCCGGGCTCATGGGCCAGCAGATTGCAGCGAAGGGCGTGACCGTGCTTGACGATGGCACGATCCCGGATCGGCGCGGTTCGATCACCGTTGACGACGAGGGGACACCCTCTGGCAAGAACACCCTGATCGAGGATGGTGTGCTGACCGGCTACATGCAGGATCGACAAAACGCGCGGCTGATGGGCGTCGCCCCGACCGGCAACGGACGCCGCGAAAGCTTTGCCCATGCGCCGATGCCCCGGATGACTAACACTTATATGCTGGCCGGAAATACAGCGCCCAAAACGCTTGTCGCCGACCTGAAAGACGGGATCTATGCGGTTGGTTTTGGCGGTGGGCAGGTCGATATCACAAGTGGAAAATTCGTCTTTTCCTGCACCGAAGCTTATCGCGTGAAAAACGGCGTTGTCGGAGCACCGGTTCGCGGGGCCACCCTGATCGGTGACGGTGCGACCGCGCTACAAAAAATCCGGGGGATCGGTAACGATCTGCAACTCGACCCCGGTATCGGCAATTGCGGCAAGGCGGGTCAATGGGTCCCCGTTGGGGTGGGCCAGCCCAGCCTGCTGATTGGCGGACTTACGATTGGCGGTGCCGCTGCTTGACAGGCAGGGTGGGTCAAGACCCACCTTACGTAAGACCACGTTACGGGTTTAATTGCTAAAGTGTGCGTTGTGTAAGCGGAGTGCAGGCACCCACTTGTCCGGCATCTCGAAATTCAGCTTGCAGAGCTGACACGCCGCAATACCTTGAAGACATGGTTCAGCATCCGCGCCCCATCCCCCATCAAGAGCAAACTGCCGTGGCGTGGCTATGGCACGACGCTTGGCATGAAGCGCATGCCCTGCATGTGCCCTCTGCGCTGACCGCCCTGCGCAATATCCCTTCATTTCTGCGCCGGGTTGTTGACGCGGGTGATCAAGCCCGGACCATCGGAGCTGATGGGAATCCGCTGGGCTTTTGCGCGATCACTGGTCGGCAAATGGAACAACTTTTCGTCGCATCAGCGGCGCGCGGGTCGGGTGTGGCAGCGGCATTGCTAAAAGATGCTGAACAGCGTTTGTATGCCACAGGCGTAGTATCGGCCTATCTGCATTGCTTACCACAGAACACGACGGCCATCCGGTTTTACGAAAAGATGGGCTGGGTCGGCACCGACCTGCATCCAGTCGAGCTGACAACCAGTGCAGGGCCATTCGTTTTAGACTGCATCGTTTTCACGAAGTCGCTTTCGTGACTAAGGGGCGGTCACAGGATCAGTCTGGATCTGGCGCGCATGCCAGATTTCGCTAAGCATCGCGCGACCCGTTCTTTGCGACAAATAATTAGCGATGCTGTTCAGCATGTTAGCATGGCGCCGCGAAAATATCGAAAATTCACAGAGCCCCGTTCATATCTCATTAACCCTAACGATCTAATTCTGATCGGGCAATATGGCGGAGTTCAACGGATGGCTGGAACAAAGACTTCTTCCACTCACCCCCCACTCCTACCCACCACGGAAGAGGATACGGTCGACCGGCTCCGCCTATTGCGCTCACGTCGGGTTGGCGTGGTGACCTACCGTCGGCTGCTGGCAGAACACGGCAGCGCGCGCGAGGCGCTGAATGCGCTGCCCGAGGTCGCACAAGCCGCTGGTGTGTCGCACTATGAACCCTGCCCGCCAGGTGTTGTGCTTGCCGAAATGAAAGCAGGTCAGGCCGCCGGGGCGCGGCTGATTATGGAGGGTGATGCCGACTACCCTGTCGCACTATCCGATATCTCTGACGCGCCACCAATACTGTGGATCATTGGCAATGCCACCCTGTTGCGTAGGCCGATGATCGCGCTTGTCGGCGCACGCAACGCATCCTCCCTTGGGACACGCATGGCCAAACGGCTTGCTGAAGACCTGACACTTGCGGGCTATGTCGTTGTGTCGGGCCTTGCTCGCGGCATAGATACTGCCGCCCATCACGGTGCGCTGCAAGGCGGGACCGTGGCCGTGCAAGCTGGCGGTGTCGATGTCATCTACCCGGCCGAAAACACGCAACTGTCAGAGGATATCGCAAAGTCCGGGCTGCGCCTGTCGGAAATGCCCATCGGGCTGAAACCGCAGGCGCGCCATTTTCCGGCACGCAACCGGATTATCTCAGGCCTATCGCAAGCAGTTGTCGTCGTCGAAGCCGCCGCCAAATCCGGCAGCCTGATCACCGCACGCAACGCGCTGGATCAAGCGCGTGATGTGCTGGCCGTGCCCGGCCATCCGTTTGACGCGCGCGCCTCTGGCTGCAACATGCTGCTGCGTGACGGGGCAACGCTGATCCGCAACGCCGCTGACGTGATCGAGGCCCTGCAACCGGTGGCACCAATAGAACCTGAACGGCCGGTCACGATCGAAAAACCAGCGGCCAAACCATTGCATGACGTTGCGCGCCTGCACGACGAAATCCTGTCGCGGCTTGGCCCCGCCCCCATGGCCGAAGACCAGCTGATCCGCGATGTTGCCGCCCCCGCAACCAAGGTCGCACCGGTGCTCGTCGATCTTGAACTGGAAGGCAAAATCGCGCGCCAGGCAGGTGGGTTGCTATCCCGCGTGGTTTGAAAACCCGCCCAAAATGGTCAAAGATTTTTCGCCTCATTGACATTCACAATCGAGACGCCACATCTTGCGCGACTTAATAACCCACTCACATATCAAGGATTCTCATGCCTGTTGTCGTCGTCGAATCCCCAGCCAAGGCAAAGAAAATAAACGGTTATCTGGGTCAGGACTATACGGTTCTGGCGTCATATGGGCATGTGCGTGATCTGCCGCCCAAGGACGGATCCGTGCTGCCTGACGATGATTTCGCCATGAAATGGGAGGTCGCAAGCGACAGTAAAAAGCATCTCAAGGCGATTATTGACGCGCTGAAAGACGACCCTGCACTGATTCTCGCCACCGACCCCGACCGCGAAGGCGAAGCGATCAGCTGGCACCTGACCGAGGCCCTGACCGCCCGCAAGGCGATCAAGAAAGACACCCCCGTCAGTCGGGTTGTGTTCAACGCCATCACCAAATCGGCCGTGACCGAAGCGATGAAAAACCCACGCCAGGTCGACCAGCCATTGGTCGATGCTTATCTGGCGCGGCGCGCGCTGGACTATCTGGTGGGTTTCAACCTGTCCCCGGTGCTCTGGCGCAAATTGCCCGGCGCGAAATCAGCGGGCCGCGTGCAATCCGTCTGTCTGCGACTGATCGTCGAACGCGAGATGGAGATCGAAGCGTTCCGTAATCAGGAATATTGGACAGTTAAGGCGCTGCTTCAGACACCGCGCGGCCAAACATTCGAAGCACGGCTGACCACTCTTGCGGGCAAGAAGCTCGACAAATTCGATCTGGCCAATGCGACGCAGGCCGAAATGGCCGTTCAGGCGATCAACTCTCGCGATCTGATCGTCAAATCGGTTGAGGCGAAGCCTGCCACCCGCAACCCCTCGCCGCCTTTCATGACCTCGACCTTGCAGCAGGAAGCCAGCCGCAAGTTCGGCATGGGCGCGCGGCAAACGATGAGTGTCGCACAGCGTCTGTATGAGGCAGGGTTGATCACCTATATGCGGACCGATGGGATCGACATGGCCCCAGAAGCCGTGACCAGCGCCCGTGATGCGATAAAGACCAAATTCGGCGCCGAATATCTGCCCGACCAGCCGCGCATCTATAAAAACAAGGCGAAGAACGCGCAGGAAGCGCACGAATGTATCCGCCCGACAGAAATGTCCGTCAGTACAGAAGACGCGAAAATCGCCGATGCGGATCAGCGCAAACTTTATGATCTGATCTATAAGCGCACCATGGCCAGCCAAATGGCAGCGGCGCGGCTTGAACGTACCGTGGTCGATATCGCCAGCAAAGACGAACAGGTCATCCTGCGCGCTAATGGTCAGGTCATGCTGTTTGAAGGTTTCATCGCGGTCTATGAAGAAGGCAAGGATGACAGCGTCATTGATGATGACGACAAGCGCCTGCCACAACTCACCGAAGGCGATACAACCGACAAGAAGTCCGTCGATCCCGAACAGCACTTCACCCAGCCCCCGCCGCGTTATACCGAGGCGACGCTCGTCAAACGGATGGAAGAGCTCGGCATTGGCCGCCCATCAACCTATGCGTCCATCGTGACGACAATTCAGGATCGCGGCTATGTGGAAAAAGACAAGAATCGCCTGATTCCGCAGGATAAGGGGCGGCTGGTGACGGCGTTTCTTGAAAACTACTTCCGCAAATATGTGGGCTATGATTTCACCGCCGATCTGGAAAACCAGCTGGATGAGGTCAGCGCAGGCGACGCCAACTATAAAAAGGTGCTGGGGCAATTCTGGCGCGATTTTTCCGCAGCGATTGCTGAAACTGCCGATCTGCGCATCACAGAGGTGCTGGAAAAGATTAACGAAGTGCTTGAACCACATCTTTTCCCACCGTTAGAGGATGGCGGCGACCCACGCCTGTGCCCCAATTGCGGCGCGGGCCGCCTGTCAATGCGCACCGCGCGGTCCGGCGGGGCATTCATCGGCTGTTCGAATTATCCCGAATGCCGCTATACTCGCCCATTCGGTCCACCCGATCCGGAAGCCGAAGCCAGCGCGATCCCCCCCGAAGGCAAGCTGCTTGGCACTGATCAGGACGACGAAATCCGTGTTTTCAAAGGTCGATTTGGCCCTTACGTGCAGCGCGGTGCTGTGACCGAAGATAACAAAAAGCCCCCGCGCACCGGTGTGCCCGAAGGTTGGCAACCGGAAGAAATCGGTCTGCCAGAGGCACTGAAACTGCTGGAACTGCCCCGGTTGCTCGGGACGCACCCCGAAGACGGGGTGAATGTCTGGGCCAATCTGGGGCGCTACGGTCCCTACCTTAAGCATGCCGAAAGCACATCTTTCAAAGGCGGCACCAACGCGAATCTCGAAACCGTCGAAGATGTCTGGGAAGTCGGGATGAACCGTGCGGTGCAGTTGCTGGCCGAAAAGGTCGCCTCGCGCGGGTCACGCGGCAAGGCGGCGACGCCGATCCGCGAACTCGGCGACCACCCAGAGGCGGGCGGCCCCGTCAATATATATGACGGAAAATATGGACCCTACGTCAAATGGGAAAAGATCAACGCAACGATCCCCGACACAATTGAAACGGACGAACTGACCCTCGCACAGGCGATCGACCTGATCGATGCCCGCGCGGCGAAATCCGGGAAGAAAGTCACGAAGAAGAAAGCCCCGGCTAAAAAACCTGCAGCCAAAAAGAAGACAGCGGCCAAAGCACCTGCGAAGAAGAAAGCTTCGAAAAGCTGAAGCGAGAACCTTTTGATGTGATCGCGACTTCATTCTTCAGTAACAATGGAGAATTGACATGCCTATCATCCTTTGGCTTCTCGGCGTGCCCCTCGGTCTGATCATCCTACTCGCGCTGTTCGGATTTTTCTGATTCAGGGGTAATGCTGCACTGCCGCAACTTGACATCGCCTGCAAAGCCCCACAGGTTTTGCAGGCGTTTTCACAAGGGGGGAGCACATGCAGAAAATTTATCCCGACGCCGCATCCGCACTAGATGGTCTTTTGCGCGACGGTATGTTCATTGCGGCGGGGGGCTTTGGCCTATGCGGCATTCCGGAACTGCTATTACAGGCGATCAAAGAGGCAGGGACCAAGGACCTGACCTTTGCGTCCAACAATGCCGGTGTCGATGATTTCGGTATCGGAATTCTGTTGCAAACGCGGCAAGTCAAAAAGATGATTAGCTCTTACGTCGGCGAAAACGCCGAATTCATGCGCCAGTATCTGAGCGGTGAGCTGGAGCTGGAGTTCAACCCCCAGGGCACATTGGCCGAACGTATGCGCGCCGGTGGCTGCGGCATTCCCGGCTTCTATACCAAGACCGGCGTTGGCACGGTGATTGCCGAGGGCAAGGAACACAAAGATTTCGACGGTCAGACATATATCATGGAGCGCGGCATCTTTGCGGACCTCGCCATCGTGAAGGCCTGGAAAGCGGATGAGACCGGTAACTTGGTTTTCCGCAAGACCGCCCGCAACTTCAATCCACCCGCCGCTATGTGCGGCAAGACCTGTGTGGTTGAAGTGGAAGAGATCGTACCTACCGGCAGCCTTGACCCCGATCACATCCACCTGCCCGGCATCTATGTGCACCGGATCATTCAGGGTGACCATGAAAAGCGGATCGAACAACGCACAACCCGCAAGCGGGAGGACGCATAATGCCTTGGGATCGTAATCAGATGGCCGCGCGCGCGGCGGAAGAACTGCAAGACGGCTGGTATGTGAACCTTGGCATCGGCATCCCGACGCTGGTGGCCAACTATGTCGGCGAAAAGGATATCACCCTGCAATCCGAAAACGGCATGCTGGGCATGGGCCCCTTTCCTTTCGAGGGTGCCGAAGACCCGGACCTGATCAATGCAGGCAAGCAAACCATCACAGAGCTGAACCGGACATCCTATTTCGATAGCGCCACGTCCTTTGGGATGATCCGTGGAGGCAAGATTGCCGCGGCGATTCTGGGCGCGATGGAGGTGGCTGAAAACGGTGATCTCGCGAACTGGATGATCCCGGGCAAGCTGGTCAAAGGCATGGGCGGGGCCATGGACCTCGTCGCAGGTGTGGGCCGCGTGATCGTGGTCATGGATCACCAGAACAAAGCCGGCGCAAGTAAGCTGCTCAAGGAATGTACACTGCCGCTCACGGGTGCAGGTGTCGTGGACCGGATCATCACCAATCTGGGCGTGTTGGATGTAGTCAAGGGCGGATTGAAAATCGTCGAATGCGCTGATGGCGTGACAGAGGACGAGCTGCGCGCCGCGACCGAGGCAACGATTATCTGACCTTGCCAGCGAACTTGTGGGCTACGCCCGCGAAAACCACTCTTTCATCCGCACGGGGCGGGTGAAAGAAAACTGACCGCTCATATCGCCGAACAACGCCATCACTTACAGCGTTTCGATTTCAACTTGAGGTACCAGGCATCACAAATCGCGTTCGACCGATAGGAAGAGGCAGCGAATTGTGATTCAAGTAAAAATCGAAATGCTTTAGAATGGCGAGACTGTTCGCGGCCTAAATCCCGCCCACATGGAATACACAGCCATCCGTGATCAGCTCGGGCGGCGTCTGGCACAGCCCCTTCGCCACCTGCCATGCAGCAAGTACCTTGGGCACATAGGCACGTGTTTCCGCGAATGGCGGCACCCCTTCGTGGCGGGCCACATTTCCCTCGCCCGCATTATATCCGGCCAAAACAAGGACTGGATCATTGCCAAAATGTCCAAGCAGCCACGAAAGATAGGCAACACCGCCCTTGATGTTGTCAGCCGGGTCCGTCCTGTCCACGACGCCGAAACGGGCTGCCGTCGCGGGCATAAGCTGCATCAGCCCGGTCGCACCCGCAGAGCTGACAGCGTCGGCATGCCCCGCGCTTTCAACTGAAATCACGGCAAGGACCAGCGCGGGGGATACATTCGTTCCAACCGTCTCGCGCAGGATCTGTGCGCCGTGCAAGGCCGCGAGGTCCTGCAAGCGCTGCAACCGCGGCGCACTAACACCCCTGCCCCCTGGTGGGTTATTAATCTGGTTCATCGCCAGTTCCAGCCGGGCCGGGCTCGCGTCAAAAAGGCTGGCAGATACTTTTTCCCAGAACCAGTCAATTTCGGGGTTTACCGGCAGCGATGGGACCTGCGCCGCAGCGGGAATAGCCTTCTCGGGGTCGGCGTAAACCGGACCCAGCCGTGGGGCGTTCGGATCAACCTGTACATTGATACGACCAGAGGTCGTCGAAGGCAGGCCAACGCGCCTGAAAGTGAAGTCCGGCTGCAACCGTTCAACCTCTGCCATCACCGGCGTTGTGACGGCAATCATGGTGATTAGGGCCAACCCTATGATCTGACGACTCATTTTTCTGTCCCGCTCGACTTTTTGTTAGACTCAGCATGGCATATTCCCGCCAAAACGCCAGTTTAGGGCGAACAATTGCGATTATTTGCACCGATTGCGGACTTTTAAGCAACGCTCAACCGGTGGCATTAAGGAAATTATGGTAAAAAATAACCTACAAAACAATATCTTAACGATTTTTTGGTAAAAAATTTGGGGCCGTCAGAAAAAACGCCAAACGCGTCAAACTCCCGCCCCATTCCCAAGGCTATATAAGCTCATCCAAGACGGGAAGCGATCATCGCAAAGCCCGGCGAGGAAGAGAATGAACCCTAGCAATACCCTGAGGAGGGACTAACATGCTTAACTTTATCAAAAACTTCCGCAACGACGAAGACGGTGCCGTGACTGTTGACTTCGTGGTTCTGACTGCTGCCATCGTTCTGATGGGTCTGGCTGTTGGTACTGCTATCAGCGGTGCCGCACAAAACCTGGGTGGTGCCATCGCTGACAACGTCAACGCTCAGAACGTTGCACCACCAACAAACTAAGCACATACTGCACATCACTGCAAACCGTGCAGTGTCGTAAATATAAAAAGCGCGGCACAACAGTGCCGCGCTTTTTTTAAGCCTAACAGCGTTGGAATTTAACATTTGTTAATCTGCTGACGTCTAAGTGTTTACGACAAAAGGAAGCCTACAGTGCTACACTATACACACCAATATCTGCGCAGATTTCGCACATCTGAAAGCGGTGCAGTTACGACGGACTTCGCTGTCTTGGTCGCTGCCACAGTTTTGATGGGCTTTGCCGTTGTTGGCACTTTCAACGACGAAACCGTGGCTAAATCTGATGAAATCGCCAAGGCGATTGATGATCAAAAAGTACAGTAGACATCGCCGAAAATGCTTCGAACTTTGCGATAGCGCACCAGATGCCTCGCTTGCTGCGTGGCAATTTAGCGTTGTTAAAACAACGAAAATCAGGCGACGAGTGCCGTTCCGCCATCATCTGGTGTATGGTTGAGCATCAAATCGCCGAAGTTAGCCCCACACAACTGAAATCGTGTCTAAAGTGATAGACGCATACCTAACGAAGGTAATAGACCATTGGTACTTCTGGTCTATGGTTTACAAGTGAACAGCCACAAACGAGGCCGAGATACTCACTGTCGTCTTGCCCGCTACGAGCAAGTCAATACAGGCTGAGCAGGACTAGATTTTTGCTGTGGGTCGTGTCACGCCGAAGAACGTGACCCATTCTCACGAAACGGACAAAACGAGGTAAAATAATGCGCGCAGTTTTTGGATTGGTGCTCTTGGTAGGGATGGGTCTGGCCGGTTTCGCCGTGTATATGGTGAAAGGATATTTTGACAGTCAGTCAGTGGCTCTTGAGAGAGAGCGTCAGAGATCCGCGAGCGCGATCGTCACTGTCGATGTATATGCGCCAAACCGCGTACTCACATATGGTGACGTGCTGACACCTGAGGATGTCAAGATCATACAATATGCGCGAGAATATCTTCCAGAAGGAACATTCCAGACCGAAGAACAGTTATTTTCGGCTGGTCCAGAGATTCCCCGTGTTGTGACCCTTCCCATGCAGATCAACGAGCCTATCCTGATGTCGAAAGTGACCGAACCCGGCGCAAGCCGTGGGTTGACCGCTCTGGTAGACCCAGGGATGCGCGCCTTTCCAATTTCGGGGCGGGTTGCGTCGGGTTTCGGTGCGCTACGGCCGAATGATCGAATCGACATCTATTGGACCGGACGCCTGCGCAACGGTCGCGAGGTTACAAACCTGTTGAAATCTGGTCTGGAAATTATTGCCGTTACAGGCGACGACGCCCGTGGCAACGCTCAGAATGTCGTGGTGCAGGTCACGCCGGAAGAAGTCGCTCTTCTCACGCAAGCGGATAACAGCGGTAGCCTTACGCTGTCCCTCGTCGGCAGTGGAGATGTCAGCACCGCAGAGGCGATTACAGTCGACACATCCGCCATTACAGGCGAGGAGGACGTTGTCGTAGAGCAGGCACCTGAGCCAGAGCCCGAAGCGCAGGTCTGCTACCGCACAGAGCGGCGTGGAACCGAGCGCGTGCAGATCGAGACCGCATGCACCGACTACTGAAAAAGCTACATTTGGAGTAGACTTAAGAGGCGCCCCGATCTTCAGGGCGCCTTTTTCATTGTTACGCTGGAAGTAAAGTGTTGCGCGTTATCCACATTCGTTTCACCTGCCAACCTATTGATTATTGCAATAAATGCGGAACTACCGCATGGTCAGAAAATCATGGGCACTTAAGACCCGTAAACGAGGCGTGATCGGAGAGGCAGGTCACTTATGAAGTATGATAGATTTATCAAAGCCGCACTTACCGGCTTGACGCTGTCGCTTTCTGCGGCAGCACCAACCATGGCACCGGCCGAAACGTTGCGCGTTCTGCGCGGCGCGGCATCCAGTGCTCTTAACGTCCCGATGAATCGGGCCGTTGTTGTGGAAAGCGATGTTCCTTTTACTGAACTATCCATTGCCAATCCCGGCATCGCAGACATTTCTTCCTTGTCTGACCGGACAATTTACGTGCTTGGGAAAGAACCAGGCCGGACCACGCTGACCCTTCTGGGGACAGATGGCCGTCTGATCACCAATGTCGACGTACATGTTTCCCCGGATATGGCAGAATTCAAAGAGCGTCTAACGCAAATTCTGCCCGGCGAAAACATCGAAGTCCGCACTGCGAATGATGGCATTGTGCTGTCGGGCACAGTCAGCTCGATCGCAAGGCTTGACCGGGCGCTTGATCTGGCGAACCGCTATGCACCTGATCGGGTGTCCAACCTGATGACAGTTGGCGGCACACAGCAAGTCATGCTGAAAGTACGTTTTGCAGAGATGCAACGCACAGTCAGCAAGGCGCTTTCGTCTTCGATAGCCCTGAATGGCCGCACAAATGCGACCAATATCATCGGCGGCACAGGCTCTGGTGGTGTTGGCTCTCTTCCTGCGGGTGAGAATGAATCCGATGGCTTCCGTGCTGTGCCGAATTTGCTTACGTCAAGCAATGATAGCACCGGGGCATTCAGCTTTGGGTTTGGCGCAGGCAATTTGGGCGTCGAAGTCCTGATTGAGGCTCTTGAGTCAAAAGGCGTTGTGCGCTCGTTGGCAGAACCCAATCTGACAGCACTCAGCGGTCAGCAAGCAACCTTCCTTGCCGGCGGAGAATACCCCGTTCCGGTCAGTCAGGATGACGGTGCAGTCAGCGTCGAATATAAACCATTCGGTATTGAGCTGAACTTCATTCCCCGTGTTGTCGACGGTGACGTCATCAATCTGGAGCTTGTGGCTGCGGTCTCATCCATCGACCCATCCAATGGTGTTCAGCTTGGTGGGTTTGCCATTGATGCCTTCAGCCGTCGGGAAACATCGACTACGGTGGAAATGCGCGATGGTGAAAGCTTCGCCATTGCCGGCCTGCTACAGGATGATTTCACTGACCTGAATGGTCAGGTGCCATGGATCGGCGACGTGCCTATCTTGGGTGCCCTGTTCCGCAGCTCGGAATATCGTCGGAACCAAACCGAACTGGTCATCATCATCACACCGCATCTGGTAAGCCCGACACGTGGGCAGGCCTATGCGCTGCCGACTGACCGAGTACGCCCCCCGACCGAGCAGGACCTGTTCCTCTTTGGCCGTGTGGCTAGGAATGATGCACCCACACGTGGTGGTGCAGGCGAAGTGGCACGCCAGGACTTTAGCGGGTCCTACGGCTATGTCCTGGATGAATGATTGGAGTGCATGTCAATGAAATACCTGATGACAACGGCAGTTGCCGCAATCGCACTCGCAGGGTGCGCCAATACGGACCCGAATTCGAACTTCTATAACGAAGCGGGTGCACAGCTCGACAGTGGTGACTTTGGCAACGCCACCATGAACAACTTGTTGGTTCAGACTGGGCAGCAGGACTATACGATCAATCTGGCGCGTCGTTTTGCGTCAGACGTGAACTCCACCGTGAACTTTGCTTTCAACTCGACGCAGTTGGATGCGGATGCCCGGGCTATCCTGCTACGCCAGGCGGACTGGATCCGTCAGTTTCCAGAGGTCCACTTCCGGGTCTATGGGCACACTGACCTTGTAGGCGGCAATGCCTACAACCGGTCGCTGGGTCTGCGCCGTGCACAGACCGTCGTGGCATTCCTGACATCTCAGGGAATCGACCGTAGCCGTCTGGAAGCAGTCGCTTCCTTTGGTGAAACACGCCCCGTCGTGGAAACACCAAACCCTGAACGCCGTAACCGGCGGACAGTCACAGAAGTCTCCGGATTCGTTGAAAGCGATCCGATGCTTTTGAACGGAAAATACGCGCAAATTATCTTCCGTGACTACGTGGCAAGCGCCATTCCGCCGCAAGGTGTGCAAGAAACGGCAATCGCCACCGGCGCAGGCGGCTAAATTCTGCCTATTGTTGACGCCGCACATACAGTGCGGCGTCAACACTCTTACGAGATTCCCAAGATCGTCGCATTAAACCGCACAATTACGATCTTTTTGTCCAAATCTGGACATTATTACCCCCGATAGTTGACCTAATATTCGATCTGCCGCCTTCGGGCGGCTGGCGTGCTCATTTGATCCCTTGGCCCTCACCGTCAAACGGATCATAAATGAACATGCCACAAACTGATGAGGACGATTGACCATGAGCACCAGCCCGGTCGTTCAACACGACCCACCACCGATTGTCGCTTGCACAATCAGCCGCGATGTTCAGATTTTTGATCTACTGATCGAGGATATGGAGGCCGCGCTCGGTGATTCATGGGGTGACCTGAGCTTTGACGACGCAGCTGCGTTTCTGAGCCAGCCAGAGGCACGCAGCCTGCAATTTGTTACTATCGCGATGGACGCGAATGATGAAGATGACCTTACCAAAGTCTCTGAAATCATCAGCACAGCCAAAGCTGCGAAAATTAAAGTCATCCTGATCGCAGAGGATGTCAGCCCAACAGTATTGCACCAGTTGCTGCGCGAAGGCGGCGATGAATTCGTCCCCTACCCTCTTCCGGAAAATGAACTCGCCCGCGCGATTGAGCGGGTACTGACCGCCGAAGAGCCGACAGTCGCGACCGATGGAACGAAGAAATTCAAACCAACGGGCGACCGCTCCGGCGTCGTGATCCCGGTCCATGGACTGGCAGGCGGCACAGGCGCTACAATGATGGCAGTCAATCTGGCCTGGGAACTGGCGAATATCCAAAAGGACGACGCTCCCAAAGTCTGTCTACTTGATCTCGATTTCCAGTTCGGAACCGCATCAACCTATCTCGATCTGCCGCGCCGTGAAGCCGTGCTTGAAATGCTGACCGACACCGAAAACATGGACAGCGAGGCCTTCATGCAGGCCCTGCTGACGTTTGGCGAAAAGCTTTTCGTACTGACCTCGCCCACGGATATGATCCCGCTAGACATGATCACGCCCGAAGATATCGAACGCGTGATTGAAATGGCCCGCGTCAATTTCGATTATGTGATTGTCGATATGCCGTCCACAATGGTGGAGTGGTCCCAGACGGTTCTCGAGATGGCCCACGTCTATTTCGCAATGATCGAACTGGACATGCGCTCTGCTCAGAACACGCTGCGGATCAAACGCGCGCTGCAGTCAGAGGATCTGCCCTTCGAAAAAATCCGCTTCGTGCTGAACCGTGCGCCCGGCTTTACCGATCTCAATGGGAAAAGCCGGGTCAAACGCCTCTCGGAAAGCCTTGGGATCGCGATTGAGGTTCTTTTGCCTGATGGCGGCAAGCCTGTGATGCAAAGTGCAGACCATGGTTCCCCCATGGCGGAGGGGATTCCTAAGAACCCGTTGCGTAAGGAAATTTTGAAACTTGCGACGTCAGTGCATGAAGTCAACCAGGCCGACGTAGTAGACCGCAGAGCTTAAGAGGCAATCAGATGTTTTCGAAATACAAGAAACCCAACGCGCCAAAAGACGCGCCGGGAAGCGGGGCTTCCAAGCCTGCGGCAGGCAAGATAAATGTTGCGCCAGTTGCTGCGGCCAAGCCTGACCCGTCGCGCCAACAACTGATGAAAGCGATGCCGCCCAAACGCGCGGCAGAGGCCGGTTCCGGAGACAAGGAAAAGCGGCGCAAGCAGCGTCTGGGCGAAATCAAACTGGAACTGCACAAATCGCTTCTCGACAATCTGAACCTTGCCGCGCTTGAAACCGCGACGGAACAGGAACTGCGTCAGGAAATCAACGCGATTGCCAACGAATCCCTCGAAGAAATGGGAATCGTGCTGAACCGCGATGAACGTCAGACGCTCAGCCAGGATCTGTTCTTCGAGGTGACGGGCCTTGGTCCGCTAGAGACCTTGCTGAAAGACGAAACCGTCAACGATATCTTGGTAAACGGCCCACAACAGATTTTCGTAGAACGTGACGGTAAGCTGCAACTGACCGACATCACCTTCAAGGATGAACGGCACCTGCTGCGGATCATCGATAAGATCGTGTCCGCGGTCGGCCGACGGGTCGACGAAAGCAACCCCTATGTTGACGCCCGTCTTGCTGACGGTTCACGTTTCAACGCAATGGTTCCGCCCATCGCGGTGGATGGGTCGCTCGTCTCCATTCGTAAGTTCAAAAAGGACAAGCTCGGCATCGAAGAGCTGGTTAAATTTGGCGCCTTCACCGAAGAAATGGCCGCCTACCTTCAGGCCGCCGTCTCGACCCGTCTGAACGTGATCGTGTCAGGCGGTACGGGTTCTGGTAAAACGACCACACTGAACGCATTGTCAGGCTTTATCGACGATGCCGAACGTATTCTAACGATCGAGGATACGGCGGAACTTCAGCTGCAACAGACCCATGTGGGCCGGATGGAAAGCCGCCCACCAAACGTTGAAGGCAAGGGTGGCGTCAGCCAGCGCGATTGTCTGAAAAACGCCCTGCGGATGCGTCCTGACCGGATCATTGTGGGGGAAACCAGGGGCGAAGAAGTTATCGACATGTTGCAGGCCATGAACACGGGTCACGATGGATCAATGACCACGATCCACGCCAACTCGGCCCGTGATGGTGTATCGCGTCTGGAAAACATGATCGCCATGGCCGGGATCGAAATGCCCATCAAAGCGATGCGCAGCCAGATTTCATCGGCTGTTAACTTGATCGTGCAAGCTTCGCGCTTGCAAGATGGTTCGCGTCGAATGGTCTCGATCACCGAGATTACCGGGATGGAAGGTGACGTTATTTCCATGCAGGAAATCTTTCGCTACCAGCGTGTTGGCCTGACGCCAGACAACAAAATTATCGGGCACTTCACCGCAACGGGCGTGCGCAGCCACTTCTCTGAACGCTTCAAGCTGTGGGGCTACGATCTGCCGCCTGCAATCTTTGAACCGATGGTCGCGGAGTAACACGCATGATTTCTGCAGAACCAATCATCTACATTTTGATCTTTATTGCCGTTCTGGCGCTTGTCCAAGGGGCGTATCTCGTCATTTTCGGCAAGTCGATCAGCATGGACGGCAAGGTCAACCGCCGCCTTGATATGCTCGACAAGGGCGGCAACCGCGAACAAGTGCTCGACCAGCTGCGCAAGGAAATGACGCAGCACATGAAGTCGCAAAGCATCCCGATCTATTCGATCCTTGCGACGAAGGCGCAGAAGGCAAATATCGCTTTCACGCCGCCGCAAATCATACTCGTGATGGCTGTCGTCAGCTTTGCAGCATTCATCATGCTGACGATGCTGACCCAAGTCGGCTTTGCGGTTCGTCTGCTGGTTGCAATCCTGATGGGTGTGGGTGGCGTCTATGTCTGGATCAACAACAAAGCGACCAAACGGATGGCGATGCTGGACGAACAGCTGCCCGAAGCAGTGGAACTAATGGTGCGCTCGCTGCGTGTCGGTCACCCTTTCTCCAATGCGGTTTCAATCGTCGCCAAAGAGGTAGCCGATCCGCTCGGCACTGAAATGGGGATGATCTCGGATGAGGCCGCATATGGCCGCGATATGGGCGAGACACTGAAAGCCATGGCCGAACGTCTCGACAGCCAAGATATGCGTTTCCTAGCGGTCGCTGTGACCATTCAGCAGACATCTGGTGGTAACCTCGCGGAAATTCTTGACGGTCTGGCCAAGGTGATCCGGGCGCGCTTCCGGCTTTTCCGCCGGGTGGCCGCGATCACGGCAGAAGCGAAATGGTCAGGCAAGTTGCTATCGGCTTTCCCGATCCTTGCACTGATCTTGATCACGCTTGTCAAGCCGGACTATTTCGATGAGGTCATGGAAAGTTCGTACTTCATTCCAGCCTGTTTCGTCATCTCGATCTTCCTCGTGCTAAACCTGATCGTCATGCGCGCGCTCGTTAACATCAAAGTCTGAGGAGATTCGCATGGAAAATCTGCAAACCATGGTCACCGATATGCTGGGACCGTTTGGCGCCTTCATTATCGTTGGTCTTCTAGGCTTTCTGCTTATTCTGCTCACGCTGCCAGTATTGCTGAAGCGCGAAGTCGATCCGCTCGACAAGCTTAAGGCCAGTGCACGCCAGAACGACAAAAAGGGCGGCAAGGGCGACCGGCTGCGGAGTGCGACAAGCAAGGACAAGCTCGAAAAATATTCGAACTTCCTCGAACCGCAGAACGAAGAAGAGTATTCCGCGATCAAGCAAAAGCTGATGCAGGCTGGCTATCGTGGCAAGAACACTGTCCGTATCTACCACTTTCTGCAATTCGCGCTGGGTATCTTCGGGCTTTTTCTCGGCGGCATCTATGCCATGGTCAAGATGTCCCAAGGCGACGTTGGATCGCAGGAACTGATGATGACCATCCTCGTACCAGGTGGTATTGGCTATATGCTTCCCAAATACTGGGTCGCACGGCGTCAGCAAGCGCGTCAGCAAGCCATCACCAATGGGTTCCCCGACAGTCTCGACCTGATGCTCGTCTGTGTGGAAGCCGGGCAATCGCTCGACCAATCCATCGTGCGGGTCTCGAAAGAGCTGAAATCAGGCTTTCCTGAAATCGCAGAGGAATATGATATTGTCAGCCAAGAGGTAAAAGCCGGTAAGGATAAGACCACGGTTCTTAAGGACATGTCTGAACGTTGCGGCGTGCAAGATATCACCAGCTTTGTAACCGTTCTGATCCAATCCCAGCAATTCGGGACGTCGATTGCTGACGCGCTTCGGGTTTATTCGTCCGAAATGCGCGACAAACGCGTGATGCGCGCCGAAGAGGCCGCCAACAAGCTCCCGACAAAGATGACACTTGCGACAATGTTGTTGACGGTGCCGCCGCTGATGGCCATTTTGATTGGCCCGTCGATCTATGCCATCGTGAAAAACCTCGGCACGTAATGCGACAGAGACGGGCACTTAGCGCAGGCCTTCTTTCAGTAACATTGGCCGCCTGTTCTACAGGCGGCCTTGATCGTTCGCCGGACGGTGTTTTCGCCCCACCCGCCTCCGGGCCGAGCCAGGTCGACGGGTTGGTCGTCGGGCACCGGCTGATGGATGCTGGCGAATACGAACTGGCTCTCAAGGCCTATCAGCGCGCAGCGGTCCAGCAAGGCATGAATGTCGACACATTGTCGGCCATCGGCTCTGCGAACCTCAATTTGGGACGCCTGAACCAGGCCGAACGCTGGCTACGCCAAGCCGTCGATGAAGACCCAACTTTTCCCCCGGCCTGGAACAATCTGGGCGTTGTACTCATGGAACGGGGTCAAATGGGCGAAGCGGTCGAGGTTTTCCGACGCGCATATGCCGCAGATAACGGAAATTCCGACGAAATTCGCGATAACTTGCGCTTAGCGCTCGCAAATTTGGCAAACTTCGATAATAATACGGTAGAAGAAAATCAGAACTATAATCTGATCCGGCGGGGCGCAGGCGATTTTGCCCTTCAGTCGGACTTGTAAGGTAGAGCAGCAAAAGGACGCAGAAACATGCGCCACCATATCTCTTTGACGCTTTGTGCGGCGGTCATTACCCTGTCCGCATGTGCAAAAGACCCCGAGGCCGACGTAGAACGTGCACTCAAGGATCTTAACGTCGTCGACGAAAGCAATCTCAATGACGTGATGCTTACCGTGGGTGACCCCAATGAGGCGGTTGAATATTTCGCCCGCGCCAATGCCAATGATCCGGGGCGGATCGACCTGCAACGCGGGCTGGGTAAATCGCTGATCCGCGCCAGACGCGCGGCCGAGGCAGTCACCATCTGGGAAACCGTCGTGGCGCATGACGACGTGGAAAACATGGATCGGGTCGAACTGGCCGGTGCTTATGTCCGCAATAACCGTTGGGATGATGCGGCGAATATGCTGAACACGATCCCGCCAACCTACGAAACCTTCAAGCGTTACCGGCTTGAGGCGATGGTCGCAGACAGCCGTCAGCAATGGGAAAAAGCCGACAGTTTTTATGACACTGCGGTCTCGCTGACCACAACACCCGGATCGGTCTACAACAACTGGGGATATTCAAAGCTGACCCGCGGCGACTATGCCGACGCAGAACGCATGTTCTCTGATGCGCTACGCTATGATGACGATATGTTCACCGCCAAGAACAACCTTGTTCTGGCCCGTGGTGCACAACGCAACTACACGCTGCCTGTGATTAAAATGTCCCAGATTGAACGGGCGCAACTGCTGCACACCATGGCGCTTGCGGCCATCAAACAAAACGACGTCACGATGGGTAAATCGCTGCTTGCGGACGCTATCGAAACGCATCCACAGTATTTCGAAGCCGCCGTACGCGCGCTCGAAGCGCTGGAAAACAACGTGGCGAACTGACGATATGGGACTGACGGCATGGGCTGCATATTGGTTTTTGCCGGCAGTCATACCCATCGCGATCTTCGTATCATTCAGCGATATGCGGCGGATGAAAATCCCTAATATCGCGAATGATGCGCTGCTGATCTACTATGCAATCATCGGGCTCATCGCCCTCCCCTTCGTCGACTACCTCTGGCATTGGAGTCATTTTATCGTGGTGCTGGCCGCAGGCATCCTGATGAACGCCGTAAGGCTTATTGGGGCTGGCGACGCGAAGTTCATGGCCGCCGCGGCCCCCATGGTCGCCTATGAGGATCTGCGCCTGATCATCGTATTGCTGTGTGCCTGTCTTCTGGCCGCCTATGCGACACATCGACTGGCCCGGATCAGCCCGCTACGCCGGATGGTGCCGGATTGGGAAAGCTGGGAAACCGGCAAGAAATTCCCGATGGGCTTCCCGCTCAGCATGTCGTTGCTGTTCTATCTCCTGATCGTGGCGATATACCGCTGACCCGCGCCTCAGATGCCTTGGACAGGAACATCTTTGTTCACTATTTCGCCATAATGGGCTGTAATCCTATATGGTAACATCGCTTCAAAGCGATCTTTTTCTTTTGCGACAGGTGGGACAACGATGAACATGCAAAGCTCTGGCGTATTGGCCCCTCCGGCACCGCGTAGCCTTGAGGCGATGCTGCTGCCGATGGCCATGATGCGCGACATTCTGATCAAGACCATGTTCCGCATGAACCTTGATATGGTGTCCGGCCTCAGCCGCGCCATCTGCCTGCCCATTCCGGTGACCCAAGAACTGGTCGACATGGCACGCGGACAGCGCCTGCTAGAGGCAACCGGTACGCTAAACGCCAACAGCGGCAATGAAATGGGCTACCAACTGACCGAAGCAGGGCGCGCGCGCGCGCTCGACGCATTGGCGCAGTCGGAATATTACGGTGCGATGCCGGTGCCGCTGGATATCTACCGCGAACAGATCCAGCGCCAGTCGATCCGGAACATCCAGATCACGCGCGATCAGCTGACCACCGCCATGGGCCACCTTGTGCTGCCCGACGATCTGCTCAGCAACCTCGGCCCAGCTGTCAGCGCCGGCCGCTCCATCCTGATGTATGGCCCGCCAGGCAACGGGAAATCGTCGATCTCAAACGGCATTCGGGACGCGCTGGGTGACAAGATCTATGTGCCGCGCGCCATCGAATATTCTGGTCAGGTGATTACCGTCTACGACCCGATCGTGCATAGCGCGGCAGAGGATGACGTCGACGATCCAAATAGCCTGCGACGTACATCCGGCCGTTTCGACACGCGCTATGTGCGCTGTGAACGGCCTACAGTGATCACCGGTGGTGAATTGTCGCTCTCTATGCTGGACCTCGTCTACAACCCCACAGCGCGGACCTATCAGGCCCCGCTACAGCTGAAATCCACCGGCGGCATCTTCATCGTGGACGACCTTGGCCGTCAGGCCGAACCGCCGCAGACACTGGTCAACCGCTGGATCGTTCCGCTGGAAGAAAGCAAGGATATTCTTGCCCTGCAATCGGGCGAAAAGTTTGAGGTCCCGTTTGACACGCTGGTCATCTTCTCAACCAACTTCCACCCCAACGCGATCTTCGATAAAGCGGCGCTGCGCCGTATTTTCTTCAAGATCAAGATCGACGGCCCACATCAGGAAGACTACCTGAAAATCTTCGCCATGGTGGCCCGCAAGCGCAAGATGCCACTGGATGAAGATACGCTCGTACATTTGCTGAACGTGCGCTATCCTGAAATCGACAATGTTTATGCGAACTACCAGCCGATCTTTTTGATCGACCAGATGATTTCCATTTGCGAGTTCGAGGGTATCCCGTACCAAATGTCTCCCGAGCTGATCGATCGGGCCTGGGCGAACATGTTCGTCAAGGAAGAAGAGATTATTCACTGATCCCTTCGAGACATTCCCAAGCAACTGGCTTCCCCAAAACATCGGGGAAGTCTTTTTCGTTTAAAGCGAAATGCGCTAGCCCCAATCGCCACTGTTCGCCCCTCCCACAACCTTACAAACCGTAAGGTGGGTCTTGACCCACCGCCCCTGCGGGGTAGGTCAGATCTATGACCACCCTGCCCGCCCCTTTCCAGACTTGGTTCGACAGCCGCGACTGGCAGATCCACCCGCATCAGCAGGCCATGCTGGACCGGGCTGATGCGCCCGCGCTGATGCTGATCGCCCCCACAGGCGGCGGCAAGACACTGGCCGGTTTCCTGCCCACCCTTGCCGAACTGGCCGATGGGCAGCACCAAGGGTTGCACACGCTCTATGTCTCCCCGCTCAAAGCGCTGGCGGCGGATATCAAACGCAACCTGCGCACCCCAGTCACGGAAATGGGCCTACCCATCCGGATTGAGGACCGGACCGGCGATACCTCCTACACACAAAAGCGCAGGCAACGGGCTGACCCACCTCATATTTTGCTGACCACACCTGAATCGCTCGCACTGCTGATCAGCTACGAAGACGCCCCGCGCATCTTCAAAGGGTTACAGCGCATCGTGATTGATGAAATTCACGCCCTCGCCGAAAGCAAACGTGGCGATCAGTTGATGCTCGCCCTCAGCCGCTTGCAAAGCCTCGCGCCCGGCCTGCGCCGCGTTGGCCTCTCTGCCACGGTGGAAGACCCTGCCGCCATCGCCGAAACCCTCGCCCGCCACCCCGACCCCTGCGAGATCATCCATGCCGTCCCCGGCCCCGCCCCCGATATCGCCATGCTCACCACCGAAGAAAAGCCGCCCTGGTCCGGCGGCGGCGCGGCCTATGCGATCCCTGCTGTGCTGGAACAGGTGCGGCAACACAAAACCACACTGATCTTCCACAACACCCGCGCGCAGGCAGAGCTGTTCTTTCACAACCTCTGGCTGGCCAATACCGATGACCTGCCCATCGGGATCCACCATGGCAGCCTCGCCCGCGAACAGCGCGAACGGGTAGAGGCGGCGATGGTCGCAGGCGCACTGCGCGCCATCGTCTGCACCGGCAGCCTTGATCTGGGCATCGACTGGGGCGATGTGGATCTTGTGATCCAGATCGGCGCGCCGAAAAACGTCAAGCGACTGGTCCAGCGGATCGGGCGCGCCAACCACCGTTACAACGCCCCTTCCAAGGCACTGCTCGTGCCCGCCAACCGGTTCGAGGTCGTGGAATGCGTCGCCGCACTTGAGGCCGTGAAAGAACATGACCTCGACGGCGACCCCAAAGGCCCCGGTCCACGCGATGTGCTTTGCCAGCATATCCTGATCACCGCCTGCGCCGGGCCATTCGACGCCGATACACTCTACCGCGAAATCAAGACCGTCGGTGCCTACCACACGCTCAGCCAGGCGGGCTTCGATGACTGCCTCGACTTCTGCGCCACCGGCGGGTACGCGCTGCGGGCCTATGACAAATGGAAACGGCTGCTACAAAATGCGGACGGACAATGGCAACTCCGCGACCCGCGCGCCGCCCAGCGGATCCGGATGAATATCGGCACGATCCAAGACACCGACACGCTCAAGGTCCGGATGAAAGGCAGCTTCAAACCGCTGGGCGAGGTCGAAGAAAACTTCGCCGCGACGCTCACCCCCGGTGACACTTTCCTGATCGGGGGGCAGGTTGTGCGCTACGAAGGCCTGCGCGAAATGACGGTAGAGGTCAGCCGCCGCGCTGACAAAACACCCAAAATCGCCACGTTCATGGGCACGAAATTTGCCAATTCGACACAGTTGTCGCAGCGCATTCTGCGGATGTTCCGCCAAGACAGCTGGCCGGAATTACCGCGCCACACCGCCGAATGGCTCGCCCTGCAACGGCAGGTGTCACAGCTGCCCGAAGCCGACCGGCTGCTTGTCGAAAGCTTCCCCCATGACGGGCGGCAGCATATTTGCGTCTACGGTTTCGCAGGGCGCAACGCGATGCAGACGCTCGGCATGTTGCTGACCCAACGGATGGAAGAACTGGACCTGCACCCGCTCGGTTTTGTTGCCACCGACTACGCCACACTGGTCTGGGGGCTGGACCCGGTCAGCGACCCCGCCCCGCTCTTTCGCCCGCCTGACCTGCGGGCGGGGTTTGAGACATGGCTGTCCGGCAACGCCGTCATGAAACGCACTTTCCGGGGTGCTGCGACCATCGCAGGCCTGATCGAACGCAACCTGCCCCAAACCCGCAAAAGCGGGCGGCAAGCCACGTTCTCCTCCGACATCCTCTACGATACGCTGTCCAAATATGACCCCGACCACCTGATGCTGCGGATCACGCGGGAAGAAGCAATGCGCGGGCTTGTGGACTTCGGGCGGATTGAGGAAATGCTCGCACGCACCGATGGGCGGGTGGATCACGTGATCCTTGACCGGGTCACTCCCCTCGCCGCGCCACTTTTTCTTGAGGTCGGCAAGATCGCCGTCGCCGGGGCTGCGCAGGACAGACTACTGGAAGAGGCCGCACTGCATCTGATGGACACTGCGGGCGTTGGCGATCTTTGACCCTTGCATCCACGCAGCATAGGCCCCAAAGAACAGAGCATGAACGCATATAATTTCACATTCTGCGGCACCGCCTGTCAGGCCCTCCCGACCGGTGCGCTCTATCTTCCGGATCAACGAATACTCTGCGTCTCAGACCTGCATCTGGGCAAATCCGACCGGATCGCCCGGCGCAGCGGCGTCATGCTGCCGCCATACGATGTGCAGGCGACGCTGGAAAAGCTGGAAAACGATATCGCAGCCACCCGGCCCGAAACGCTGATCTGTCTCGGCGATAGTTTCGACGACCTGGCCGCCGCCGAAAGCCTGGACGAAGACGCACGGCTCTGGCTCACCCGGCTACAGGCTGGACGGCGCTGGATCTGGATCGAAGGCAACCACGATCCCGGCCCGGTCGATCTGGTCGGCGACCATCTGGCGCAATTCCAAACCGGCACGCTGACCTTCCGGCATATTGCCACAGACGCCCCGGCAGAGGTTTCGGGCCACTACCACCCCAAACACCGGCTCGCCGGACGCAGTCGGCCCGCCTTTCTCTATGACAGTACGCGCATGATCCTGCCCGCCTACGGGGCCTACACCGGCGGGCTTACCAGCGGCGCCCCCGATCTGCGGGGGCTTTTGGGCACCAACCCGGTGGCAATCCTCACCGGACGAAAAGCCATTCCCGTGCCGCTTACAGAAACCCGGCGCGCCGCACGCTTTCCCGGTAGGTCTTGGTAACCGGCACCTTCGCCCCGGTTTCCAGCAGCAAAAAATCGCGCCGGCTTTCGCGCACCGCTTCGCGCACATAGGCACTGGCCACCCAATGCGACCGATGGGTGTAAAACCCGGGCGTGTCATCCATTTCACTGACCGCATCGGCAAAGCGCATCAGGATACGATGTTTGCTCGCGTCATCCAGAAACACTTCGACATAATGATCATCAACGGTCAGGCGCACGATAGCCGCATCACAGCCATCAGGCAGGCGCGCATACAAGCGCGGCAGCGCCTCTGCTGCGTCCGCGTCCTGCTTGCCACCATGATGCGTCACGAAATAAGAAATCAGCCCCACAACCATCGTAACACCAGAGACTTGAACCGTCATCAGGACAAGCGTGTGCAGCCCGTCAAAGCGATCCGAAAACAGTTTACTATAGCCCCAGACCGTCGGCGAAAATACCGTTGAAAAGACAGTAATCGCCGCAAATTGCCATTGTAGCGGTGTCGCACTAGGCCAAAATTTATCCACAGCAGAA
Organism: Loktanella agnita; assembly: GCF_046640325.1. NCBI lineage: Bacteria > Pseudomonadati > Pseudomonadota > Alphaproteobacteria > Rhodobacterales > Roseobacteraceae > Loktanella > Loktanella agnita. The sequence continues at coordinate 183,322 of NZ_JBJMBF010000001.1, forward strand.
TGTGCCAGCTGCACAATGAAATATGCTGAAAACACAATCGGCATCCAATAGGCGAACCGCATCAGCAGGCCCAGCTCCTGATACGATCCAAAGGGTCCAATCAGCGCGAGAAACACAGATATTCCCAATAGGAAAATCCACGCAGAATGCGAAAAGAATGTTTCGACGGATTTGATTAAAAAGGTCAGCATGACACTTTAGTTAGCGAACCCCGCCAGTTTGAACAACTGACACAGAAACAAATATGGACAACGCTTTTCGCTTCGCGGTCAAGACACGGCAGCACCGCAAATCGCAGCCGCGCTGACGTGTGTCAGACGGTCAAACCATCCGGCTCCGCCAGCCCGTTTGCACGGCAACAAGCAGTCACCGTATTGGCCAACAGGCAGGCAATTGTCATCGGGCCCACCCCGCCCGGCACAGGTGTAATCGCCGCGGCTACAGCCGCACAGCTGTCATAATCCACATCACCCACCAACCGGGTGCCGCCCTCCGGCTTGTCGATCCGATTAATGCCCACATCAATCACCGTCGCGCCCGGCTTGATCCAGTCGCCCGGCACCATCTGCGGGCGGCCCACGGCCGCCACGACAATATCCGCCTGACGGACCACACCCGGCAGGTCCTTGGTGCGGCTATGGGCCATGGTTACCGTGCAGCTTTCACCCAGCAACAACTGCGCCATCGGCTTGCCCACGATATTCGACCGGCCGATCACCACCGCATTCATCCCCGACAGTGATCCGTGATGACCACGCAGCATCATCAGGCATCCCAGCGGCGTGCAGGGCACCATGCTCTTCTGGCCCGTGCCCAGCAAACCCACATTCGAAATATGAAACCCATCCACATCCTTGGCCGGATCAATGCTGTTGATGACAAGATCGCTATCCAGATGATCCGGCAGCGGAAGCTGCACCAGAATGCCATGCACGCTGGCATCACTGTTCAACTGATCAATCAGGGCCAGCAGATCCGCCTCGGACGTATTCGCATCAAGGCGATGCTCGAAAGAGGCCATACCGACCTCAACCGTCATCTTCCCCTTGGACCGCACATAGACCTGACTGGCCGGATCCTCGCCCACCAGCACCACCGCAAGGCCGGGAGTGATCCCATGATCCTGCTTCAGGCGATCCACATGGCCCGCGACCTTCTCGCGGACCTTGGCGGCAAAGGCTTTTCCATCAATTACTGTCGCAGTCATGTCGTCTCTTTCATTATGCGAGAGGGAGGGCGGGGCGATGTCCCGCATAAGGGACGAGCGTCGCCCCGCCCGATCTTAGAACAACCCTTCGATTTGCCCATCCGCATTCAGCATGATCGCCTCGGCAGAGGGCACACGCGGCAAACCCGGCATCGTCATGATCTCACCACAGATCGCCACGATGAACCCAGCGCCTGCGCTCAGTCGCACCTCACGCAGGGGCACACTATGCCCGGTGGGGGCGCCCCGCACACTGGGGTCGGTCGTAAAACTATATTGGGTCTTTGCCATACAGACTGGCAGATGGCCATAGCCCTGCTCTTCCCACTGTTTCAACTGATTGCGGATCTTGCTATCGGCGATCACCTCATCAGCGTGATAGATACGTTTCGCAATCGTGTCGATCTTGTCGAACAATCCCATCTCATCCGGATAAATCGGCGCGAACGTGGCCTCATCCGCATCGGCGATCTCGGCCACGCGGGTGGCCAGATCCCGCGTGCCCTCTGACCCCAATGCCCAATGCTTGCACAGGATCGCTTCGGACTCTTGGGTTGCCACATAGGCCCGTACCGCATCCACTTCTGCATCCGTATCCGTGACGAAATGATTGATCGCCACGACCACCGGCACGCCAAAGCTTTTGACGTTCGCGATATGACGGCCAAGGTTCGCGCAGCCCGCTTCCACCGCGGCCACATTCTCTTCCCCCAGATCAGCTTTGGCCACGCCGCCATTCATCTTCATCGCACGAACAGTCGCCACAACCACCACGCAGGACGGGGCTAACCCCGCCTTGCGGCATTTGATATTCATGAATTTCTCGGCGCCCAGATCCGCCCCGAATCCAGCTTCGGTCACAACGTAATCCGCCAGCTTCAGCGCCGTAGTCGTCGCTGTGACCGAATTACAGCCATGGGCGATATTGGCAAACGGACCGCCATGTACAAAGGCCGGGTTATTTTCCAGCGTCTGCACAAGGTTCGGCTGCATCGCATCCTTCAGCAACACAGTCATCGCGCCATCAGCCTTCAGATCGCGGCAATAGACCGGCGACCGATCACGACGATAGGCCACGATGATATCGCCCAGACGTTTTTGCAAATCGGACAGATTTCGGGCCAGACACAGGATCGCCATGACCTCGGACGCGACCGTAATATCAAACCCGGCTTCACGGGGAAAACCATTGGCCACGCCACCAAGGCTCGTCGTGATCTGACGCAGCGCCCGGTCATTCATATCCAGCACCCGGCGCCAAACGACGCGGCGGATGTCGATATCCAGCTCGTTACCCCAGTAAATATGATTGTCGATCATCGCCGACAGCAGATTATGGGCCGAGGTGATGGCGTGGAAATCACCCGTGAAATGCAGGTTCATATCCTCCATCGGCACCACTTGGGCATAGCCGCCACCTGCGGCACCGCCCTTCATGCCGAAACAGGGACCCAGCGACGCCTCGCGGATACAAACAGCCGCCTTTTTGCCAATCGCGTTCAGCCCGTCACCCAGCCCCACAGTGGTTGTGGTCTTGCCTTCACCCGCCGGGGTCGGATTGATCGCGGTCACAAGGATCAACTTGCCGTCCGCGCGGTCCTGCACGCTGTCGATCAGGCGCTGGCTGACCTTCGCCTTGTCATGGCCATAGGGCAGCAGATCGTCGCTTGTGATGCCCAGCTTTGCCCCAATCTCTTGGATCGGGCGCTTTGACGCAGCGCGCGCAATCTCGATATCCGACTTATAGTCCATGAAAAATATCCCTGTGTCAGGCAAAGCCACTCTTGTTCAAACCGGTTCTAACGCGGCAATACCGGAATGCGCAGAGTGATTGCGACATTTTCGCCCGCAGAATCGGCGGGCAAAGCGGCAGTGGTTTCGGATCAGAAACCTAAGACCGCCATGCACGCTGATCGGGCACATGCAGCTGGACCGGATCGCCAAGGCGGCACTGCCCTTCACGCTCAACCCAAGCCGTGATGCCGCGCCGGCCCTTGGCAGCCGCCTTGAACCGGGCACCGGCCCCGGGGTGATCCGTGTTGATCGGTTTGGCAGGCAGGTGACAGGGGCGGTTTTCCATATCCACCACAAGCGTTGCGCCATCCGGCATTTGTAACCGCGACGATGGCGAAAGATGGGTGAAATCCGGGATGCCCTTAATAACCATCGACGCCCCAACCAGCGCAGGATCAAGCGCCTCCAGCCCGCAGGCGCTGGCAATCTCGTCCAGTTCTTCCTGCGATACGATGCTTAGCTGACGCACATTGCGGATCTCTGTTCCCTTGGGATGTTGGCTTGTCACGCGCGAACAGGATGGGCGGGTCAAGCCGCCATGCGCTTCGCCCGAAATGCCGGCGTAGGTCAGTGCAACCGCATCCAGCGGAGCCGACCGCAACGTGACATCCCTGTCCGCCACACGCCCAAGCCAAATAACCTCGCCTACGATATCGGTCGGTTTCAAGGCTGGCATCACACATACTCCTGCTATTCCGGCACAGGGCTAGCCCATCCGCGCAACGGGTTCCAATCAGGATTTGTGTGATAAGATTTCAATCAAACCAGCAAAGTAAAACGCCGCCCCAAAGGGACGGCGTATTTTGTCATTCAGGCCGACGGTTCCGGCTCCATCCCGCCATCAGAAGCGCGCGGCTTCTTCGGCTTGGTTTTTGGGATCGCCGTGATCGACGGCGTCCCGCCAGAGGGCGGAGTGTCATCCGCATCGTCATCCACATGTGGCGACTCACCCGCAATCACGCGTTTGATTTCATCACCAGTTAACGTCTCATATTCTAACAAACCCTGCGCCAGACGCTCGAACTCTTCATTCCGCTCCAAGATGATCTCTCGCGCGCGTTCATAGCCAGCCTGAATGAAACCGCGGACCTCTTCCTCAATCATCTCTTTCGTATGGGCCGACACGGACAGGCCAGCAGTGTTGCCCTGATAGCCTTCATGCGCTTCGGCATAGTCGATATTGCCGATCTTGTCGGACATACCCCATCGCAGCACCATCGCGCGGGCCAATTGGCTGGCCTGCTGGATATCACCCGCAGGGCCGTTCGACACCTGTTCAGGCCCGTATTTGATGATCTCAGCTGCCTTGCCCGCCATCGTCATCGCCAGACGCTGATGGCATTCATCCTTGAACATGTTCAAGCGGTCCATTTCGGGCAGGCTCATCACCATACCCAGCGCACCACCGCGCGGAATGATTGTCGCCTTATAGACCGGATCGCATTTCGGCAGCGTGATACCCACAATCGCATGGCCCGCTTCGTGATAGGCGGTCATTTCCTTTTGCTCGGCGGTCATCACCATCGACCGGCGCTCCGCGCCCATCATCACCTTGTCCTTGGCCGATTCGAAATCGATCATGGTGACAAAACGGCGACCCACGCGCGCTGCCATCAACGCGGCCTCATTCACAAGGTTCGCCAGATCAGCGCCAGAGAATCCGGGCGATCCACGGGCAATGATGCGCAAATCGACATCAGGACCCAGTGGAATCTTGCGGGCATGCACGCCCAAAATCTTTTCGCGGCCTTTGATATCGGGATTTGGAACCGTGACCTGACGGTCAAAGCGACCGGGGCGCAAAAGCGCGGGGTCCAGCACATCACGGCGGTTGGTGGCCGCAACGATAATCACACCTTCATTGGCCTCAAAACCATCCATCTCAACCAGAAGTTGGTTCAATGTCTGTTCACGCTCATCATTGCCGCCGCCATACCCGGCCCCACGGGACCGACCAACCGCGTCGATCTCATCAATAAACACGATACATGGGGCATTTTTCTTAGCCTGCTCGAACATGTCTCGGACACGGGATGCACCAACACCCACGAACATCTCGACAAAGTCAGAACCGGAAATCGTAAAGAACGGCACGCCCGCCTCGCCCGCAATGGCACGGGCCAGCAATGTCTTACCCGTCCCCGGAGGGCCCACCAACAGCGCACCCTTTGGGATCTTACCGCCAAGACGCGAGAATTTCTGCGGGTTGCGCAGGAACTCAACGATCTCTTCCAGCTCTTCCTTGGCCTCATCAATGCCCGCAACATCATCAAACGTCACACGGCCGTGTTTTTCAGTCAGCAGCTTCGCGCGCGATTTGCCAAAGCCCATCGCGCCGCCTTTGCCGCCACCCTGCATGCGGTTCATGAAATAAATCCAGACACCGATCAGCAGCACGAATGGCAGGATCGCCATGATAAAGGCCTGAAACGCAGATTGCTCTTGGCTGCGGGCCTCGACCGGGACGTTTGCATCAATCAGCAGATCGGTGATTTCTGCATCTTCAGGTTTGATCGTCGTGAAGGTGCGACCGCCCTGCGTATAGCGGACGGTTTCGCCGTCAATGATCACATCAGTGACGCTACCAGCGTCAACAGCTTCTACAAATTCCGAATAACTACGCGCGTCGCTGCCGGCGGTACCGGGCGGGCTGCTGAACAGATTAAAAAGCGCCAGGACCATCAGGAACAGGACGACCCAGAATACGACGTTGCGCGCGTTGCCCAAGGGGATCTCCTTTGAAATCGGGGAACGAGACGACAGAGTCGGCCCGTAAGCGTTTCATCTAAAATAGAGGCAAAAGCTTAATCTTCAATGCGCAAACGCAGTTGAATGGAAATCTGCGACGATCTGTGCTGTCCATCCGTTGCGTAACCCGGCCAATGGCGCGGCCAGCAAGGTCTCTCCGTTCCAAACGGACGGTGACGCCAGTAGCGATTTCCGGGGCAAACCGCTTTCCCGCCAGTCCGGACAATGGCGGATCGCATCCGCCAGCGCGCGCACTTCAAGCCCCGGCGTCAGCGGTCCTGCCAAATACCAGCGCCGATCCCACATGATTCCATTTACATCACGCACAGCACTGGCATCGCGAAACAGCGGCGTGGTCGCCGACGTCTCGCGGGTCAGGCGCACCGCGCCGCGATGTGGCAACAAAACACAGCCGCCCAGCGTGACCGTATGCCCTTTCGCAGCCTGCGCGACCACGTCCAGCATGCGGTCAAAGCGGGGGCGATACATATTCCCGCTGACCCAGCCGAACGCCGCCGCCATCACCCGGCGCGGGGCGTCTTCCTTGTCCAGCTTCAGCGCAACAGGTGCAAAAACCAGATCGCCGCTATCCTGCCGCACATGGATCCGGGCAAAATCCAGCGCAGCACGTTGAAGCGACCGATGCGCCGCCTGCACATGTTCGACCGTTTGCAACAAACGCTTGCGGGTCAGACCAAGCTTTTCAAGCTGGCTATACATCTGACGCGCACGGACACGGTCAAAGCGGGGATCATCATTGCTGGGATCATCGCACCAGCTGATCCGCTCCCCCCGCAGCCAGTCGCGCAGACCCGCTCGCGGCACATCCAGCAAGGGGCGAACCACGCGCAACCCGTCGCGATAATCTGCGCGCGCCATTGCGGCCAGACCATCAATCCCGGATCCGCGCGCAAGGCGCAGCAGAACGGTTTCGATCTGATCATCCTCGGTATGGCCCATGAAAATCATGTTCAACTCACGCGGTGCCGCCCAGTCGAGGATCGCATCCCAGCGCCCCGCACGGGCCGCAGCCTGCAAGTTGCCCTTCATGTCCCAGCTCCAGCGGGCAACATCATGTGAAAGGCCCAGCGCCTTGGCTTGGTCAGCGACAAGCGCGATTTCGTCCGCCGCCTCCGGGCGTAACCCGTGATCGACCGTCAGAACATACAAATTGGCCGGGTCGATGATCCGGGCCGCCATATGCATCATCGCAATGGAATCACCGCCGCCAGACACCGCCAGCCCGACCCGGTCCGACTTGCGGCACCCGGCAGCCCGCAAGGCCTGCTGAAATCGGCGAAAATGGGCAGCGTTACGCTGACTTACTGGCATCCCAGATTTTGCATCGCAAACTGCGCATCTGCCACAGCCGGATCACCGGGAAAGCGCACATCGACCTCGGCCAGTGTCAGACAAGCATCCTGCGTCTGGCCAATTTCACCAAGCGACGCACCCAGCTTGAACAATGCATCCGGCGCTTTCGGTCCGGTCGGATTGCCCGAGAATGCCGCAAGATACGCACGCGCAGCCTCAGTCATCTGGCCCAGCCCTTCCAGAGCCTCGCCGCGCAGGTAATTCGCATCGGTTTCTAACGGGCTTCCCGGATAGGTCTCGGCAAAGGTCGCAAGCTGGTCCGCAGCCCCACGAAAGTCACCGGATGCGAGCGCCTCCTGCGCCCGCTCAATGTCAGTCTGTTCGCCAATGGCAACAGCAGGACCGCCGGTCGCCGGGGCGGGAATGGCCGTGGGCACACCCGCACCATTATCAACGCCGCCCAACGACGGTGTGTCACCCAGCTGACCAATATCGCAGGTCGTTTCCAGCTCGCACAGTCGGAATTCCAGATCACCGATCCGGTTGGTGCCATCAACCGTGATGCGGTTCACCCGAAACTCCAGCTCCTCAGTTTTTGAGGTGAGGCGCTGAAGCTCGGATTCAATCGCATTCAACCGGTCCAACGGCGTATTTCCGATCACCCCTGAACTGACACCACCTGTGGTGGACAATTCACGTTTCAAACGCTGCACGTCCGAATAAAGGACAGTCAACTGCTGACGAATGTCAGCCAGCGTTTCCTCTTGCGCCATAGCAGGCAGCGGGGCCAGCAAAAGGGCGCAAAGGGCGGCGATACGGTGCATCATGGGTCTTCCTTAGGTCAGTATCAGCTTGTCATTGCCGAGAATGACAACACGGTAACGGCCCGACGGTTCTTCGCATAGCAGGATTCTTCTGAACAGACCTCAATCGGGCGTTCTTTGCCGTAGCTCACGACCTCAAGACGACCCGCAGGAACACCGCGCGACACCAGATATTCGCGGACAGCATTGGCGCGGCGGCTACCAAGGGCAAGGTTGTATTCACGTGTGCCCTGCTCATCCGCATGGCCTTCGATCACGGCGCGATAATCGGCATTGGTCAGCAGCCATTGGGCCTGACCATCCAGAATTTGGGCACCCGTGGGGGTAATGGTCGATGTATCTACGGTAAACAGCACACGGTCGCCAATTGTCTGGTTGAAATAGACCGGGCTCGCAGGATCACTGGCTGATCCGGCCAAGCCACCCGCAGCGCCGGCACCACCTGCCCCGCCTGCGCCACCTGCCCCGCCACCAAACCGGTCAGGGTTGGTGCAGGCCGCCGTGGCCAGCGCCAAAAGTATCACCGTCGCGCGTGTTATCATTTTCATCGGATGTGTTCCTGTTGTTATCTGCTCTTTTGGACAGCATAGCATGGCTTTGTTGCCGTGGGAATCATGCTTGTTTACGGTTGCAGCGGACCCCATGACGGGTCAGAGGCACCGCCTTGAATAGGCACGGCCTTTAGATTGCGGCCCGAAATATCCACGGAATACAGCGAAGACGTCCCGCCCGCACCTTGGGTTTCACGGCTGAACATGATCACACGACCATTGGGGGACCATGTGGGGCCTTCATCCAGAAAGGATGAGGTCAGCAAACGCTCTTCCGATCCGTCCGTGCGCATGACACCGATATGAAAGCGGCCTGCATTCTGCTTGGTAAAGGACACAAGATCACCGCGCGGCGACCAGACGGGGGTGCCATAGCGCCCCTCGCCAAAGGATATGCGGCGGGGCTCTCCGCCATTCACGGACATGATGTAGATCTGCTGAGTACCCGACCGGTCGCTTTCAAACACAATCTGCGTGCCATCGGGGGACAGGCTGGGTGCTGTCTCGATCGATGGGGCAGAGGTCAGACGCACATGCTGACCGGTGGACAGATCAGTGCGGTAAATATCGGTATTGCCGCCGGTCGACAACGAATAGATGACCGACTGGCCATCACGGGAAAAACGCGGGCTGAACGCCATCTCACCCGGCGCGGTGGTCAACTGCTGACGGCCCACAGTGGCCACATTCAAAACGTTGATGCGGGGAAATCCAGTTTCATAACTGGTATAAAGCACACGGTCTCCGTTGGGCGAAAAGCGCGGGGCCAGCACGATGGAGCTGCTATCCGTCAGATATTGCAAATTCGCCCCGTCAAAATCCATGACGGCCAGACGCTTTTGACGATTATCCTTTGGACCAGTCTCAGCCACAAAAACGACGCGGCTATCGAAATAACCACCCTCGCCGGTGATACGGCTGTAAACAGCATCAGCGACTTTATGGCTCATCCGGCGCCATCCGGCTGTTGTGCCCGCAAACTGCAAACCGCTGCCCAGCTCTTGGCCAGAGAACACATCATACAGGCGAAATTTCACAACCAGTTGATTGCCGCTGACCGTCACGGCCCCGGTAATCAGCGCCTGCGCATTGATCGCGCGCCAATCAGCAAAGGCAATGGGCTGGGCAAAGGACGACACCTGCGAAATAAAGGCGGTCGCGGGCACTTCACGGAACAGACCAGTTCCGGCAAGATCCTGCACCACAAGGCGGGACAAATCCGACGCCACCTGCTGCGCCTGTGGGCTTTCGGCCTCAAAACTGGGCACAGCAAAGGTGATGGGCTCAATCACACCATCCGTAATTGTCAGCCGCAACGGGCTGCTTTGGGCCAGCACCGGCCCCGAAAGGATCAGGGCCAACAAAATAGTCAGAAGTCGTTTCATTCTTATCGCCTCGCTCCGCACGTCCGGGTTCAACCCCGAAACTTCGCTACCGTTCCGTCATAGCAGGGCTGTGACAGCATTTCACCTCACCTGCGCGTGTATTTGGCGAAATCATACCGATCACCGCAGCCGCATCGTGCTGGGGTCAAAAGTCAGCACGACCTCTCTCCACCGATCATATTTCTCTGGCGGCAACGGAAATCCACCGCCTTCCACAGCGCATCGCAAAATCGCACGGCGCGCCGACGCAAAAGCCACATCCGTCGCACGGGGATCCCCCCCCGAGGACGAAATCAACCGCACCTCGCCGTTCACCACCTTGCCCTGACGATCCAAAGCAAAGCCCACCTCGACAGTCACATTCGCAGAGGGAGAGCCATTATCAACGATCCAGCATTTGCTGACAGCCAGTCGGAAACTGGATTCTTCCAAACCGGTCAGCGGCGGACCAACCGCAGCAGCAGGGGCCGGGGCTGGCTGGTTCTGCGCAGCGGCAAGAGCCGCAGCAACAGCATCATCTACAGACGTATCCGCAGGGGGCGTCGGCGGGGTTTCCACCTCGGGCTCCGGCTCTGTCGCGGCCACTTGCGGCTCTTCGGATTCAGGCTCAGGCGCAGGGGGCACAGGCCGGCTGGGTCGCGCACTCGGACGGATTGACGTCTGAACAGCACCAGAAGGCGCTTCATCTTCAATCACGATCTCTGTTGTAGATTCCTCGGGCGCAGTCGGTTGCTGCTCCTCTGCGACAATCTCAGGCTCTGCAATCGGATCAGGTACAACTTCTTCGCGCACACTGTCATCCACCTGCGCATCCGGTGGCGGCGGTGCGACGATCTCTGATGTCACACGGTCCGCCTGCCGCGGGGTCGGACGCTGGGACAGGTTCACATCTGGCGTCGCCGGCGGGGCGGCGGGCGGGGCCGGTTCAATCGGCGGAGCATCCGCCACGTCCGTCGCCGGGGGCGCTGGTGGTGGCGGTGGTGGCGGGTTTTCGTCCACAGGGGGTTGTACCTGATCAGGTGGGGACGCCTGCTCGGTCGGTTGCACCTCGACCGGTTGCGACGGCGGCGTCGGATCGATTTCAGGTGGCACAGGGGCATCCGGCTCGGCTTGTCCGGGGTCGGGCGTCGTTGCCCGCCGCTGCAATGCCTCAAACTCTTCGCCGGTTACGACAGACACATCCATCGTATCAAATTGCAACGGCTCTGCGCTGAACCCCCAACCAAGGATCAGCCAGCCAATCAGCCCGACATGGCCAACAGCAGAAATGTAGGTGCCCGGCGTCGCCATGCGTTACCCGTCAGATCCATCCGCAGCGGCCATATCCGTGACCAGCCCGATATTGGAAAACCCGCCAGCGTTCAGATCACCCATGATCTCGGCCACACGGTTCCAGTTATTTGCCCCATCAGCACGCAGGAAAATCCGGTCGCTGCTACGCTCCGCCGCGATCCCGCGCAGACGGTCCACCAGATCAGCCTCGTCAACCTCGGTCTCCTGGATCATGACGACACCATCAGCGGTGATTGTCACCGTCAATGGCTCTTCTTCGTCGCCGGGCAAAGCGTCGGCCGTTGTCTTGGGTAGCTCTACTGGCACGCCCACGACCGACAAGGGGGCCGCGACCATAAAGATGATCAGCAACACCAGCATCACGTCCACGAATGGGGTGACGTTGATCTCGGACATCGGCTGCGCGCGGCGGGACCTGCGGCGACCACGCCGCCCGCTCCCCCCGCCTGATTTCATGACACCTGCGCCCACGTTCAGCTATCCAACTGTCTGCTAAGGATCGTCGCAAACTCATCCGCAAACGCCTCATAACCTGCAACGATGCGATCACTATCAGCCGACAGCTTGTTATAGAATATCACGGCAGGAATAGCCGCCAGCAGACCAAGTCCCGTGGCCAGCAAAGCCTCGGCGATGCCCGGCGCGACAACGGCCAGATTGGTATTCTGGGCCTCTGCAATTTCGATAAAGGCATTCATAATGCCCCAGACGGTCCCGAACAGACCGACAAACGGGGCGGTCGAACCGACAGTCGCCAGTACCGGCAACCCCTTTTGCAGGCGGTTCGCCTCTTTCACGATGGCGACATCCATCGACCGGTCAATGCGCGAGGTGGCGTTGGCGATCAGACCACCATCCTGCTTATGTGACCTGCGCCATTCCAGCATCCCCGCGACAAAGATCTTTTCAGACGGGCCATTCGGCTCTGTCCCGATCTTGTCAAACAAGGCATCCAGCGGTTCACCCGACCAGAATGACCTGTCAAAGACATCCGCCTCAGCCCGCGCGCGGCGGTACTGCATGATCTTGTCGACGATCACGGCCCAGCACCACACGGATGCGGCGATCAGCATGATCATGACGATTTTTACGGTGATTGTGGCGCGCGCAAAAAGCGCCCACATCGTGTAGTCGGTTGCTGCTTCCATATGCCTGCTCTGCCTCTAGGCCCGATTTTGGGCTCTGATTGCAATCAGACATAGCGCAAGCTGAAACGGAAATCCAATCAATCCGACGTAACCCGGCAGGAAACCGATACTTTTCAATGCACCGACCGGCGAATCGCGCTCGGAAGGCGCGCCACAGCGCCGCTTTGGTTCATGCAGATAATCGTGATCGTCGCCCCAAAAATCAGCACATCCGCGCGCTTGACCTCTTGGCGGACCATCAGACGCACGCCGGAATTCTCGATCATCATGGTCTCGACCACCAGTTTATCGTCAAACCGGGCGGGAACCAGATAATCCGCCTCAACCCGGCGCACGGCAAAGACATAACCCTCGGCTTTCATCTCCACCTGATCAACGCCCAACTCACGCACCCATTCCGACCGGGCGCGTTCGATGAATTTCAGGTAATTGGCATAGTATACAATCCCGGCCAGATCAGTGTCTTCATAATAAACGCGAATGGGAAATCTGTGTATCATGACACCCTCGATATCCTTGCCGCCAGGCGCAACGCATGGCTGGCATCGCGATCCATCACCGGCATGACAGGATCGTAGGCGGCACGGACCACATGCGCAATCTCAGGGCGCAGAACCGCATTGCCATCCACCATGGCCAGCGGCGGCGTGTCATCAAACGCCTTGTCCGACCACAGCAAGATCGTCTGCACCGCTTGGCTCAGCGCCAAAGTATCTGCTGACACCTCTGCCAGATGATCATCCAGCCGCAAGAACACAAAAACAGCGCGAATAGCCCCCACTTCATCAAAGCGGAAAATGCGGTATTGATTGGCATCCGCCTGCGTCAGACGCGCCACCAGCGGGATCAGATCGGGGACCAGATCATCCAGATGGGGCACCTCCGGCAGTTCCGACCAGTCGCGGCAGAAAAACACCATCAGATTGGCACCCAGCTCCGGATCCGTCTCGGCCATCTGATGCCCGGCCAATGTGACCACAGCCTCAATCGCGCCTTTGAACACCGCCAGCGTCGCGTCATCGACGCCAAAAACAACCGGAACAATCGGGCGGCCCCAGCGGGCGCACAGGTAATCACCATCGGCACGGGTAAACAGCGCCGCAATATCCTGAGTTGTGTCTTCCATGCATCCCTCCCGACGGTCATGCCCTGTGCCGGTCAGAGATCCGGCAAATATCGGCCCCACTTCACGCGAAGCGCCTCCGGCAGATCAATCCCCTGATGATCCGCAAAGAGCAAGATCTGCGCAAAAAGATCCGCCACCTCATCGGCAACCGCACAGCGTGTATCCCCGCCCCTATCGCGCCCGCGCCCGGTTTCAGACAAATATGCGCTGGTCAATTCCCCCAGCTCTTCCTGCATCTTGGCCAGATACCAAAAATCATCGCGGGTGATGTTGCACCGCGCCGCATAGATATCAGACACACGTTTCGAAAGAATGGTCGCGGCGGCGATATCCATCACTCAAACAAATCCGTTTGTGATTTCGGTGGTGCCAAGCCCAGATGCGCCCAGGCAGCCTGCGCCAGCATCCGGCCACGCGGCGTGCGCTGAATCAAGCCCTTCTGTAACAGATAAGGCTCGATCACATCCTCCAGACTGTCGCGGCTTTCGGACAGCGCAGCGGACATGGTCTCAATCCCCACCGGGCCGCCAGCATAGCTTTCAGCGATCAGGCGCAGATAGCGACGGTCGGCGGTATCAAGACCCAGATTATCGACACCCAAGCGGGTCAGAGCGCGATCCGCGATCTCTTGCTTCACAGTCCCGTCACCCTCCACAATCGCGAAATCCACCACACGGCGGAGCAGACGGCCCGCAATCCGTGGCGTGCCGCGCGCACGGCGGGCAATCTCGCGCGCGCCCCCGTCAGAGGCAGGGGCCCCCATCAACCGCGCACCGCGGGTCACGATCTGATGCAGCTCTGTCTCATCATAAAATTCCAGCCGGGTCGGGATGCCAAAGCGATCACGCAGCGGGGTGGTCAACAACCCCATCCGGGTCGTGGCCCCCACCAGCGTAAAGGGCTGCAATTCGATCCGCACAGTGCGGGCGGCGGGGCCTTCGCCGATCACCAGATCCAGTTCAAAATCTTCCAGCGCCGGATAAAGCACCTCTTCCACCGCCGGGTTCAAACGATGAATTTCGTCAATGAACAACACATCGCGGGCTTCCAGATTGGTTAGGATCGCGGCCAGATCGCCCGCTTTCGCCAGCACCGGACCGGATGTCATCCGAAAATTCACCCCCAATTCGCGGGCCATGATCTGCGCCAGCGTGGTCTTGCCCAATCCGGGGGGGCCGTGAAACAAGGTGTGGTCCATCGCCTCGCCGCGGCGGCGGGCACTTTCGATGAACACTTTCAGGTTCGCACGCGCGGCACGTTGACCGATGAACTCATCAAGGGTCTGCGGGCGCAAAGCACGGTCCGCATCCTCTGGCTGCGGTGCCGGGCGAAGTGTGGGATCAGGCTCTGACATCGACCGCCCCTACCCCTTTGGGGCCAGCAGTTTCAAGGCGGCGCGGATCAGGGCAGAGGTCTCCAGATCAGGGTCATCCCCCATCGCCTGTGCCACGGCCCCTGCGGCATCGCTTGGGGCATAACCCAAATTGGCCAGTGCCGACAGCGCCTCGGATTGCGCGGGGTTCGTCTTGGGCGGGGCGGCACGCCGGGCCTGACCCGGCGTCTCCACCTCGATCACCGTATCGCCCAACGCATCGGGTACACTGCCGCCCATGGCCATCACGCCGGGGGCCTTGTCCTTCAGTTCCAAAATCACCTTCTGCGCCGTCTTCGGGCCAACACCTTTGGCCTTGGCCACCGCGCTCCAATCACCCAGCGCCAGCGCACGGCTGACACCATCCGCACCCAAAGTCCCCAAGATCGCCAGCGACGCTTTCGCCCCAATACCCTGCACACTCATCAGCAGGCGATGCCATTCCTTTTCCACCAGCGTGGTGAAACCGAACAGCTGCAAATTATCCTCGCGGACCAGTAAATCAGTATAAAGCGCAACAGCCTCACCATTCCCCGGCAAACCGGCCATCACCCGTTCTGAGACATAAACCACATAGCCCACGCCGCGCACATCAATCAGCACGTGGTCCGCTGCGCGATAGATCAGCGTGCCTGCAATCCGGCCAATCACGCGCCTGCCCTCGCCAAGGCTTGCGTCAATGTGCCCGCAGATTGCAAATGATGGGCGTGACAGATCGCAATCGCCAGCGCATCCGCCGCATCGGCTCCGGCAATCTGTACGCCGGGCAGTTGTAGCTTCACCATATGTTCGATCTGGCGCTTATCCGCATGACCAACCCCGACGACCGCTTTCTTCACCGCATTGGGGGCATATTCCCCCACCGGCAGACCGGCCTGCGCCGGCACCAACATCGCGATCCCCCGCGCCTGCCCCAGCTTCAGCGTACCTGCACCATCCTTGTTCACAAATGTCTGCTCCACCGCAGCCGCATCAGGGGCCAGTTCGGCCACAATGGCAGAAAGCTGATCATGCAAGGAAAGCAGCCGCATCGCGAGATCCGCACCTTCGGAATGGCAGACACCATTGGCCACATGGGCCAACCGCGATCCAGACGTGTCGACCACGCCCCAGCCCATATTACGCAGGCCCGGATCAATCCCCAATACACGCATCACTGCCCCGTTTTCTTATTCTCGGATCAGGGCTAGCACAAAACGCGAACAAAGACCAAGAGCGTTTCGCGATGCACCAATAACCAGCACATCATCGGTCACAAGATTGGCTATACAATCATGGTTAAAACGCGGCGGCTGAAAGCCTTTTAAAATAGGAATATAAGCGGGCATCCGCCTAAAAATTAGGCATTCTGAAAACGCATACGCGTTATGCAAAAACGCGTCTAGTCAACGTAAAAAATACTCCCTAAATGCGCGGCATGAGAATAACGCTGCATTGCAGCATGAATAAGGAAAAGGCCATGGCCAATCTTGACACCCTCCGCCCCGCTGCTGGCCTCTCCAACGGTGGAATCTCCGCAGTTTTCGCACGCGTTTTCAACGCCGTCGCAACTTGGAATGATGCCCGCGTCACGCGCAAAGCACTCTCCAAACTATCCGCACGCGAATTAGACGATATCGGCCTGTCCTATTCCGACATCGCAGCCATCGCAGCACGCAGCACCCGCTAAATTACTTATAGCGTCTGACAAAAAGCCTGAGGCGTGACGTATCCGCTAACGCGTTGAAATCTATGATTTCAGGCCGCGTTAGCGGATACAGGTTTTTCGCATAAAGCTTTAGGTAAAGCCCAGACAATTGATCGCTGGCCTCGTCCTTGCGGCGACACAATAACAAACAGTCCACTCACGGCAGCAAAAAGGCCGCTTCATTCGAAGCGGCCTTTTCGTCGTATATACGCCGGGTAGAGACGTATGGAACTCTAATAGATAAATCAGGGCAGGATATTCTTCACCATATCCGCGATCAGCACTGTCGCAGGATCAGCATGCATCACCCATGCGCCCGCCTGCTCCATGATGGACCCTTGCTGCAACGATGCAACGCGGTCAGCATAGGCCGCTTCACCGAGCGAGGCGAAAAGGAAGCCTTTGAACAGGAAGCCGATGACAAGCAGCGTGACCAGGCCTTTTAGCGGAAAGCGTGGGCGGTAGACGCGGGGGCGGGCGACAATCAAACCGTCAGAGTTGACGGCTTTCACGTAGCCGTGTTGCATCCGGTCATGGCGACGCACAATACGCTTCATTCTTTTTTCAAATGGGACATGCGCCTGCGCCATATCACCCTCCTGGTACATTGGCAGAAATGTAAATGTTAACGCTACGATCACGTTCAACCCGGACAATAACAAGGCATTTCCCTGCCACCTGTGCCAAACCGCACTAAATGAGAGAATTCTTGCTCATCACCAAGGTTGTCCACTCAACAATCATACCCCTTGAGGCCAGATTGAACCCATTTCGTTGATAAACGGTTACCACCTCATAAGCCTGCTCATTTAAAATACCCGAAAGAATCACATGGCCGCCCGGCGCAACATGTTTCGCCATCTCCGGTGCCAGCGCGATCAGCGGCGGCTTTAGAATATTGGCGAAAACCAGATCAAACGGCGCATTGTCCTGCAGCACAGGCGCGTCAAACCCGGCACCCACAGCGCACTCCACCCGCCCGGTCAGACCGTTCGCCGCCACATTGGCCGCCGCGACTTCAATTGCGACCGGATCAATATCACTGGCCAGCACCTGACCCGGCAAAACCTTGCCCGCCGCCATCGCCAGCACAGCCGTGCCGCAGCCGATATCAGCGATGCGGTCCAGTGTCGCGCCAGACTCCAGCAGCTGATCAAAGGCCTGCAGACAGCCCAGCGTGGTGCCGTGGTGGCCAGTGCCAAACGCCATCGCCGCCTCGATCAGCAGCGGGACCGCATCGGCGGGCACCTTATCGGCATCATGTGCACCATAAACAAAAAATCGGCCCGCAACCACGGGGGCCAGCTCGCGCTGCACCTTGGACACCCAATCCTGCTCTGGGACGTCAGAGATGTTGAAAGGTTCAGCCCCATGCAGCGCCGAAAGAACCGCCAGCGCGCCGGCATCCGGGGTTTCGGTGAAATAGACACCAACCTCCCACAGACCCGATCCATCCTCGATCTCGAACACGCCAACGCCCGTCGGCTCAGGCACGATACCTTCCAGATCGTCAGCCAGACGATAGGCGGCGTCCTCTCCGGTAATCGTGGTCAGTGCAGTATATGTCATCATCGGAAAAGCCTTTCTAAGGTTGGCTCTCCGTTAGGCGCTCACCCCGATCTGGTCAAGCAATGGCGTGTCCGCCAGCACAGCAGCGCAGATCGCATCGGCCCAGGCGGCATACACGGCAGGACCGGGATGAAAGCCATCGGCAGACATATTGGTCGCATTCAGCCCCATCGTCAGGGTCACCGGGGTACAGGCAGGTCGGCGGGCGACCAGACGCAGCAGATGGCGGTCAAAAAGCCGCGCACGGCACCCCATCGCCCAGCGCAACGGCTGCGGAAGCAGGGGAAACTGACCCATTGGTGGCAGACGAGACACGATAATGCGCCGCGCGCCATGTTCCGCGCGCAGACGGTCCAGCAACTGACCCTGCAAGGCACGCCAGCGGAACAGCGGGGTGGCCTTGGTCACGTCATTCACACCCAGTGATGTCACGACAACATCATAACGGTCGCGGGGCAGATCACCCAGCCAGCCCAGCGCCTCTGCCGTCTTGGCCCCGGTGCGGGCGACCAGATCAAACTCAACGCGGGCCACCCCAGCCAAACGCTGTGACACCAAACCCAGCAACGCCTCATTTTGTGTTCGCACCCCCACACCGGCGGCAGATGAATCGCCAATGATCAGCAATCGCAGAACCGGGCCATCGCCCATCACGCCACTGCGGGCACCCTCAGGCTCTGGCAAATGCAAAACATGCCGCCGGACATATGCGGCCTGCAGCAGCAGAACTGGCAGCAGCAAGGTGTGCGACAACACATTAGCGATCACCAGAAGGCCCCGCAGTTCAGCAAACCACTAGACGCCGACACCAATCGGACAGGTCACACCAGTGCCCCCGATCCCACAGTAGCCCTGCGGGTTCTTTGCCAGATATTGCTGATGATAATCCTCGGCAAAGTAGAAGGGCGGCGCAGCAATAATCTCGGTCGTGATCGCGCCATAGCCCGCCGTACTCAGGCGTGGGGCAAAAGCGGCTTTTGCGGCTTCAGCCGCAGCTTTCTGGTCGGACGTATAGGTATAAATGCCAGACCGATACTGTGTGCCCGCATCATTGCCCTGACGCATGCCTTGGGTCGGATCATGGCCCTCCCAGAAAACCTGCAACAATTGGTCATAGGAAATGATCGACGGATCATAGATCACGCGGACGACCTCATTATGGCCGGTCTTTCCGGTGCAGACCTCTTCATAAGTCGGGTTGGGGGTATAGCCACCGGCATAACCGACCATGGTCGACTGCACACCATCAAGGGACCAGAACATACGCTCCACACCCCAGAAACAGCCCATGCCAAACATGGCCTCTTGCAGGCCCTCGGGAACCTTGCCCGTCAGGGGGGTGCCATAAACGAAATGGGTAGGGGCAGTGGGGATCGGGGCGGCACGACCCGGCAGAGCCTCGGCCTCGGCCACCATTTTGGATTTATCACGGTTCATGAAAAGCATCACGGGTCTCCTGTCAGGGCGTACCCGCAATATAAGGCGGGGCGCGGCGATTTCTACTCTGCGGCGGCTAGCAAACGGCGCTCAAACACGGTCTCGTGACCGGGGGCGGGATGACGGGGGATCAGCAGGGACAACAACAGCGACACAACCGCCATACCGGCGGCCAGCAAAAACACCATCCCCGGCGATTGCAGCCAAAGCAGCCCCAGCAACACAGGCAGGAACACTGCGGCGATATGGTTGATGGTAAAGGCCACAGCAGCCGTCGGGGCGATATCCTGCGGATCGGCGATCTTCTGAAAATAGGTTTTGATCGCCAGCGCAAGGCTAAAGAAAATGTGGTTCACCACATAAAGCGCCATCGCCAGCATCACACCCCAGCCGAAATAATAGATCCCGCCATAGGCAAAGAACACAATACACAGACCTGCGTATTCAAAGACTAGGGCGCGGCGCTCCCCGAACACAGCAACGACACGGCCCAGAAACGGGGCGGCGACCATATTGATGACAAGGGTCAGAAGAAAAAGCTGGGTGATCTCATGCACGGCAAAGCCGAACTGTTCCACCATCATGAACCCGGCAAAGACGACAAAGACCTGACGGCGGGCACCGGACATGAACTGCAACGCATAATAAAGCCAGTAACGCTTGCGCAGGACCATCTTTTTGGTTTGCGGATGGGGGGCCTCAAACTGCGGATAGGCCAGCAGACAGAACACAGCGACAAGGGCCGTAAAGCCACCCGACAGCCAATAGACAATGCTATAGCTCAGCCCAAGGCCTTCCCACGTCAGCACGATCAGCACATAGACAATCAGCGTCGCGGCAGAGCCAGCCGACAAAATCCAACCCAGCGTCTGGGGGGCGTGTTTCTTTTCAATCCACTGCAACTGAAGCGACTGATTGACCGTCTCGTAATAATGAAACCCGATGGACGACAGCATCGTCACCGTCAGAATACCACCCATCGTCGGAAACTGCGCCGTCACCGCCGTCGCCACGCCCAGCATCGCCAGCGCCACCAGCCCCAACACCTGTTCGCGGATAAACATGATCAGCGCGATTACACCGATGGCAAAAAAGCCGGGGATCTCGCGCACCGTATGCAGCCAGCCGATATCCGACCCGTCGAAATCCGCCACTTCAATCACAAAGTTATTCAAAAGTGCTGACCACGTGGCAAAGGCCACGGGCATTGCCATCGCCATGACAAATAGCAGCGACGTCGGCCTACGCCACAAGGGCAAGTGGCGGGCATCTTCAAGGCGGATGATTTTCATAGGCACGCAATTACGCCCATTCCGTCACCTTGGCGAGTGAATAACGACGCAAAACGGCCGATCTGGTGTATAGTACAGATCAGGCGATATTGTCAGGGCTGCGTGCCCGCCCGCCCCTGTCAACATCGAAAATTGCCGACAGGGCAAAGGTTAACGCGACCTTCACACTCTGACCGTGCGGCGCATTCATCCGCCCCAGCGCGCGCAAAGGTCCGATGAAAGTCCGACGTTTGTCCGACGGCATATCGGCCCGCGAAAACCACCGATTAACCTTATTTTCGGGGTTCCGCGTGCGATTCGACCAAACGACCATCATACCCCCCACCGCGCGTTGCGTCCCCTCGCTGCAATAGAAGCCGAAAGGTTCTGGACGACATCGCAGCCAAGCTGCGGGTCCCAACGAAAAGCGGGCGTGCCAGCTATAATGATCTGTGCCAGATCGCCCCGCATGCAGCAAACATCCGCCCGGTAAATCGATTTCTAAAAATATTCGAAACCTAGGACCTAAGTGCTGTTGACACGTGTTCGGGGCGTTTCTATCTAAGCCATGTTAGCACTCGAAGGGAGTGAGTGCTAAAATCAATGAAACTCAAACTGGAGACGTTTTGAGATGGCATTTAAACCACTTCACGACCGCGTACTCGTTCGTCGCATTGAAAGCGACGAAAAAACATCTGGCGGCCTGATCATTCCAGACAGTGCAAAAGAAAAACCAGCTGAAGGCGAAGTCGTCAGTGTTGGCGAAGGCGCACGCAAAGACAGCGGCGAACTGATCGCGATGGCCGTTAAGGCGGGCGACAAGGTCCTGTTCGGCAAATGGTCCGGCACCGAGGTCAAGATCGACGGTGAAGAACTGCTGATCATGAAGGAAAGCGACATCCTCGGCATCATGTAAGCCGAAGTTTCGCACTCATTCACTTATCTAATGCAAGGAGCACATGAAAATGGCTGCTAAGGACGTCAAATTTAACACCGATGCGCGCACACGCATGCTCAAAGGTGTCAACACTCTTGCCGACGCGGTAAAAGTGACACTCGGCCCCAAAGGCCGCAACGTGGTACTGGATAAATCCTTTGGTGCGCCCCGCATCACCAAGGACGGTGTATCGGTTGCCAAGGAAATCGAACTGGAAGACAAGTTCGAAAACATGGGCGCGCAGATGGTCAAGGAAGTTGCTTCCCGGACCAATGACGAAGCCGGTGACGGGACAACAACAGCAACAGTTCTGGCTCAGGCCATCGTGCGCGAAGGCATGAAATCTGTGGCTGCTGGCATGAACCCAATGGATCTCAAGCGCGGCATTGATCTGGCAACTGCAAAAGTTGTTGAAGCGATCAAAGCTGCTGCACGCCCCGTCTCCGACAGCGACGAAGTTGCACAGGTTGGTACGATCTCTGCCAACGGCGAAACTGAAATCGGCCGTCAGATTGCGGACGCGATGCAGAAAGTCGGCAACGAAGGCGTGATCACTGTTGAAGAAAACAAAGGTCTGGAAACAGAAACCGATGTTGTCGAAGGCATGCAGTTCGACCGCGGTTACCTGTCCCCTTACTTTGTGACCAACACAGAGAAAATGACGACAGAGCTGGAAGATGCGATCATCCTGCTGCATGAAAAGAAACTGTCTTCACTGCAGCCAATGGTGCCCCTGCTGGAATCTGTGATCCAGTCCGGCAAGCCTTTGCTGATCATCGCAGAAGATGTCGAAGGCGAAGCGCTGGCAACACTGGTTGTCAACAAACTGCGCGGCGGCCTGAAAATCGCAGCTGTCAAAGCACCTGGTTTCGGCGATCGCCGCAAAGCCATGCTGCAAGACATCGCGATCCTGACAGGCGGCCAGGTGATCTCTGAAGATCTCGGCATGAAGCTGGAAAACGTCACCATGGACATGCTGGGCTCTGCCAAGCGCGTCGCAATCACCAAAGACGAAACAACCATCGTCGACGGTGCTGGTGAGAAAGCCGAAATCGAAGCTCGTGTTGCACAGATCCGCGGCCAGATCGAAGAAACCACTTCCGATTACGACCGTGAAAAACTGCAGGAACGCGTAGCCAAACTGGCTGGCGGTGTTGCTGTGATCCGCGTTGGCGGCATGTCCGAAGTCGAAGTGAAAGAGCGCAAAGACCGCGTTGACGATGCACTGAACGCAACACGCGCTGCTGTGCAAGAGGGCGTTGTCGTTGGTGGTGGTGTTGCCCTGATCCAGGGCGGCAAGGCACTTGACGGTCTGAAGGGTGCGAACTCTGATCAGGACGTTGGTATCGCGATCGTCCGCAAAGCAATCGAAGCGCCCCTGCGCCAGATCGCTGAAAACTCCGGTGTTGACGGCTCTGTTGTGGCTGGCAAAATCCGCGAAAGCGACGACAAGGCATTCGGCTTTAACGCGCAGACCGAAGAATATGGCGACATGTTCAAATTCGGCGTGATCGACCCTGCCAAAGTTGTGCGCACAGCACTGCAAGACGCCGCATCTGTGGCTGGCCTGCTGATCACCACCGAAGCGATGGTTGCTGACAAACCTTCCAAAGAAGGTGCTGGCGGCGCTGGCGGCGGCATGCCCGACATGGGCGGCATGGGCGGCATGATGTAAGGTCAAATCCGTCAGGATTTGACCGGTCAGGTGGCAGGCGTTTTCACAGGAAATGCCGAGAACCTGCTCCGTCTAAAACCAAAGAAGGGCGTCCCACATGGGGCGCCCTTTCCATATCCGCCTCTGACATATGCGATCAGAATTTCCACGAAATTCTGCATGCGAAATCTCTGCGAGATTTTGACACCCTTACCCGCTGGACGCCGCGCCAAGGCCCGGATACCGTCCGCCGATGATGACCTTACAATCCCCTGACTTTAGTCGCGACATGCGCCCCGGCGAAGAACCCGCAGTTGACGCATTGCTGCGCGCGGCTTTTGTCGGCGGCGAAGACGAGGTGGCGCTTGTGCGCAAATTGCGCAAAAGCCGCGCCATCGCAGGCGAAACGGTGCTGCCTATGGGCGACCGTATTGTTGGCTATTATGCGCTGTCTCGGCTGGTCAGCCCCAAAGGCTGGCTCGTGCTTGCGCCAGTGGCGATAGACCCCGATATGCAAGGGGCCGGGCATGGCAGGCGCATGATCGGAATGCTAACCGAATGGGCGCGGCTGACTCGTACACCTGTCGTCGTTCTGGGCCAGCCCGCGTTTTACGAAAAGGCGGGGTTTTCCAAAGAGCAGGCAAGCCGCCTACGCAGCCCTTACCCGCCTGAATATATACTGCTCGCAAGCTGCGCGGGCGGGCAGCCCGCAGAAACGCTGGTCTATCCGACCGCTTTCGCGGCCGCCTGAGCAATGCAGTTGTTCCTGATCACCGCGCTGACGATGACAGCCTTTGCCGCGAACTCTGTGCTGAATCGCATCGCCGTGGCGGATTATGGCATGGATCCAATGGATTTTGCAGCGCTCCGCGTCGTTGCGGGCGCGGTGATGCTCTGGGCGCTGGTTCTGCCCCGTCGGGCGCCCCGCCCCGCTTTATGGACGGCAAAACGTATCGCAGGGGCTGCGGCACTGGCGCTTTATATGTTTGGTTTTTCCTGGGCCTACATCAGCCTTGGGGCAGGCCCCGGCGCGTTGATCCTGTTTGGGGTGCTACAGGTGATCGTTTTCGGCTGGGCGGTGGTCGAGCGGCAGCCCATTCCGCCGCTGCGTTGGGTCGGCGCGGCCATTGCCTTGGTTGGGCTGTTCATCCTGCTATGGCCCACAGGTGCGGCAAGGCTGCCGGTGGGTGGCACGCTTGCCATGACACTCGCCGCAATCGGCTGGGCCGCATACACGCTGCTGGGCCGGGCCGAGGCGGATGCATTGGGTGCAACCGCCAGCAATTTCCTGCTGTGCGTGCCGATCACCGGGCTGGCGATGCTAATCACCGGGCCGGGCATGATGAGCCTGCCGGGGGTCATCACCGCGCTGATCGCCGGGGCGATCACCTCTGGCCTTGGCTATGCGCTGTGGTACCGCGTCCTGCCATCGCTGCCGACCACAATTGCCGGGATCGCGCAGCTAAGCGTGCCGGTCATTGCCGTCGTTGCTGGCGCCGCATTGCTGGCCGAGCCGATCAGCACCCGCATGTTGCTGTCAGGCACGCTCGTCTTGGGGGGCATCGGCGTTTCCGTGCTCAAACGACGTTAGGTTTTCAAATATATGATCTTTCGTAGGGGGTATTTGATGCTAGGTATCCGCAGATGAGACAGTTGTTTTCGACCATCGCCTTGATGCTTTGCAGCACGATCGCCACTGCGCAGGATTGCGTTGTCTTGCTGCACGGGCTGGCACGGACCGAGATTTCATTGACCCCGCTGCAATTCGTGTTGGAGGACGCAGGGTACAAGGTCGTCAATCGCGGTTACCCCTCGACCTCTGCCACCATACAAACATTGGTTGATGAACATCTGGCCGAAGATGTCGCGGCTTGCGGCGATACGCGGGTACATTTTGTCACCCATTCCATGGGCGGTATTCTTGTGCGGGCGTGGCTGACCAATCACAGGCCCGATCAGATGGGCCGCGTTGTGATGCTCGGGCCACCGAATAACGGTTCGGAGCTTGTCGATATCTTCGGTGATTACGAACCATTTCAATGGGTCAACGGCCCCGCCGGACTGCAGCTCAGCACCAATCCCGACAGCATTCCGAATACATTGGAAGCGGTGCCCTATGAGGTTGGGGTGATTGCCGGTAACCGAACCCTGAACCCCATCTATTCGGCCCTGATTGACGGGGCGGATGATGGCAAAGTTTCAGTCGCCTCAACCCGGCTGGAAGGGATGCGCGACCACATCGTGCTGCCCGTCACCCACACATTCATGATGAATAATCCACTGGTGATCGAAGAGGTACTGCGCTTTCTCCGCGATGGGGAATTCGACCATTCCATCAGCTTGACAGACGTGATCCTAGGAACGGATTAGGCTTTCACCACCCGGTTCACATGCCCCATCTTGCGGCCCGGTTTGGCCTCTGCCTTGCCATAAAGATGGATCGCCGCATCGGTCTTGGCCAAATCAGGCAGCCGGTCCATGTCCTCGCCGATCAGGTTCTCCATCACCACGTCGCTATGCCGTGACCCATCGCCAAGCGGCCAGCCTGCGACAGCCCTGATATGCTGCTCAAACTGACAGATGGTGCAGCCATTTTGTGTCCAATGACCAGAATTATGCACACGTGGCGCGAATTCATTCACGATCAGCCCGCCGGGGGTCACAAACAGCTCCACCCCCATCACACCAACATAATCCAGCGCATTCAGTATTCTGGCGGCGATCAGCACGGCGTCGGTTCGCTGCGCGGCGGTCATACGCGCGGGCACGGTGGTGGTGCGCAGAATGCCCGCCTCATGCACATTCTCACCCGGATCGTAGCAGGCGACCGCACCATCCGCCCCGCGCGCGCCGATTACCGACACCTCGTGGCTGAAATCCACAAAGCCTTCGAGGATCGCAGGTGCGCCTTGCATATCGGCCGGTGCCTGCGCTGCGTCATCCGGTGCCATGATCCGCGCCTGCCCTTTGCCGTCATATCCCATCCGGCGGGTTTTCAGGATGGCGGGTGTGCCGATCTCTGCAATGGCTGCGTTCAGGCTGTCCATATCGGTGACATCGGCAAACGGGGCCGTCTGAAGCCCCAGATCGCGCAGGAATGTCTTTTCGGTCAGCCGGTCTTGGCTGGTTGCCAGCGCCGCCCGGCCGGGGTGGATCGGGGCCAGGCTTTCGAGCAGATCAAGCGCGCTGGTCGGGATGTTTTCAAATTCATAGGTGATCACATCGACCGATTGGCCAAAGGCGCGCAGTGCCACGGCATCTTCATAATCCGCCGTCGTCACCTTATGCGCGACATCACCCGCAGGTGCGTTCGCTTCTGGTTCAAAAATATGGGTTTTCAGCCCCAGCCGTGACGCAGCAACCGAAAGCATCCGCCCCAGTTGCCCGCCACCAAGGATCCCGATTGTCGCCCCGACCGGCAGAGGTTTAGTCATCTGTCGGCTCTTCCGGGATTGAGGCGGATAGGTCGGCACGCCACTGGTCAAGCCGGGCGGCCAATGCAGGGTCCTGCAGCGCAAGAATACCTGCCGCCATGAGACCGGCATTTTTGGCGCCTGCCGCCCCGATGGCCATGGTCGCAACGGGATAGCCGCGCGGCATTTGCAGGATGGAATAAAGGCTATCGACGCCGGACAGCGCCTTGGTCTGCACTGGCACACCGATGACTGGTACGCGGGTTTTGGACGCCATCATGCCGGGCAAATGGGCAGCACCCCCTGCCCCGGCGATGATCACTTGCAAGCCCCTGTCCACCGCAGTCTTGCCGTAGGTCCACAGACGATCCGGTGTGCGGTGGGCCGAAACGATCTTTGTCTCGTAGTCAACGCCCAGCTCTGCCAGTACGTCTGCCGCTTCGCGCATAGTGGGCCAGTCCGACTGACTGCCCATGATGATGCCGATCAAGGGTTGGGTCATGCTGTCTTTCCCGCGTCAAAAGTGAAGCGGCACTATAGCCGAGCCAAAAGCGGCTGCAACGGGCGATCAGGCAATAATATCCGGGAAAATACGGTCTTCGAGCGTGACGATCTTGTCTTTGAGCGAAAGCTTTTGCTTCTTGAGGCGTTTAAGGGTGAGCATATCGGCAGATCCGTGCCCATGCAGCGCGGCAATCGCCTCGTCCAGATCCCGATGTTCGCGCTTGAGCACTTCAAGCTCGACGCGCAGCACTTCAAGTTGTTCCATCTTGGCAGAAGTATTCATCGAGAGTAGGTCCAAATTTCACTATTCATGTTCATAAACATAGGACGTTAACAGGAAACTTCCTACACCTTCCTCTTGATCATACCCCATCACTACCCCATATTTTTCATAACTGCCGCCGAAATCGGGGCAAAATCGACAGTCGCTTACGTGAAGGACATGTCTTATGACGAAACTGGCTTTGGGAACGCACCCGTTCCTTCTGGGGTTTGAGCAGCTTGAACGGCTGGTTGAACGGACTGCAAAACACGGGAATGACGGCTACCCACCGTATAATATCGAACAAACCTCTGACAATTCCTATCGGATCACGCTCGCCGTGGCAGGTTTCGCGGATGAAGATCTGGCGATTACGGTTGAGGATAGTTCCTTGGTCATTCGCGGTCGCCAAAGCGATGAGACCGACGGGCGTATTTTCCTGCACCGCGGTATTGCCGCACGACAGTTTCAGCGGTCCTTTGTTTTGGCAGATGGCGTCGATGTCGGTGAGGCAGTGATGGAAAATGGTTTGCTGCATGTTGATCTGACCCGTTCGGTCCCGGATCGCATCGTGCAGACTATCAATATTCGGAAAGGGTAAATGATGAATACCAAGTTTGATTTCGATACCGTGGACCAAGGCATCGTCTATGTGAAACCCGTTTCCGTAGCTGACCTGCCCGAGGACGTGAAATTGCAGGCTGGCGATCTGGATACGCTGTTTGCGGTGCATAACGCCGAAGGCGAACAGCTGGCATTGGTCGCCAATCAAAAGCTCGCGTTTCACCTCGCCCGCGAAAACGACATGACCCCGGTGACGGTTCACTAAAATGCAAGCTTTGACGGCGCCGATGTCAGGCGTCGTCTCTGAATTCTTTAGAAGCTGTTAACTTTTTCCTGCGATTTCCGACTTTCATAGGGGCGAAAGCACCTGAATTGAAAGTGAACCTTCGAGTGGCCGCGGAAAAAGTTTTGACGGATCACGTGCCATCTATGGACAGGTGGCTTCGCTTCGATTCAATCACGGAAAAGCATTACGAACACGCACGTGGCAACGCGCGCCGCAAGCATTTGCAGTACACGATCTTATTCGGTTTGATTTTTTACAACGTCTATAACCTCACATCATTTTTTCTAATGCCTGATATCGTTTGGCTGACGATTGCTATGCGTGTCGCTCTTGTCACCCCAGGGTCCTGTATTTTGGCTTATCTTGTTCTGCACGCCTCTCCGCGCATGAGGGAATGGTTGGTGACGGTCGGGATGATCAATGCGTTCACCCTGCCGCTGATAGCGTTCTGGTATACGACTGCCCCGCTGGGGGCCTATGCATTTAGCGAACAAGCCTTGACCTTGACCTATGGAAACATGCTGCTCGCGCTGCGGTTTCGCCATGCGGTCATGTTCTCGATTGTTTCTGTGGCAACAGCCTGTCTTTTCGCAGCGACAAAAGCGGGGCTTCCGGATGGGCTTATGTTTGCCCTGTGCATCCAGATGATTACGGCGGGCTGCTTTACGCTCGCTGGCAACTATCTGATCGAGCGACGACGTTGCGAAGATTTTCTGACAACACTACACGCCAAGATTAATGCGGAAAATGCACAAACAGCGTCATATGCGTTAGAAGTGCTGACCAAAACAGATCCGCTCACAGGCTTGCTCAATCGCCGAGGGTTGGATGAATTGTTGGATCAGGCTCATGCCAGTGATCAAAGCTTGGCCGTGATGATGATAGACGTCGACCACTTTAAAATGTTCAATGACACGTGTGGTCATCCGGCAGGCGATAGCTGCTTGATACGCCTAGCAGAGACACTAAATGCATGCACCCATCAACCGGGTGTCTATTGCGCGCGATATGGCGGCGAAGAGTTCACCATATTGGTGATCGACAAACCGCCGCTTGAGGTGGTCCGGATTGCAAAGCAACTGATCCAGTCGGTGCGCACCCTCAATATCACCCACCCCGGTCGGTCAGATGGCAAACCATATGTCACTATCAGCATTGGTATTTCTGCGCAGGACGGCAGCACCACACAAACGATCGCCGAAGTAATGAATGCAGCAGATGATGCGCTCTACCTAGCGAAAACGCTTGGAAGAGACCAATATCGTTTTTCCGATCAGATCGAGGCGAAACTGGTTTCCGGCGGATAAATGCGGTGGCACCGTGATGGACGCCACCCGCAATCATTTTGGAATTCAGCCCTTGATCAAGCCAAGGCTTTCAAGCTTCAACAGCACTTGGTGGGCGCAGTTATCGACCGGGACGCTTTCGGTCTCAATACGCAGTTCTGGATTTTCCGGCACATCATACGGGTCTGAAATCCCCGTGAATTCTTTGATCTTGCCTTCCCGCGCCAGCTTATAAAGCCCCTTGCGGTCGCGCCGTTCGCATTCTTCGATGCTGGTCGCGACATGGACCTCGATAAAGGCACCGAATTGCTCGATCTCTTCGCGCACAGCCCGCCGCGTCGTTGCATAGGGTGCAATCGGCGCGCAGATGGCAATGCCGCCGTTCTTGGTGATCTCTGATGCGACATAGCCAATCCGGCGGATGTTCAGATCGCGATGTTCCTTGCTGAAACCAAGTTCAGATGACAGGTTCTTGCGCACGATATCGCCATCCAGCAGCGTCACCGGACGCCCGCCCATCTCCATCAGTTTGACCATCAGTGCATTGGCAATGGTGGATTTACCGGACCCTGAAAAACCAGTGAAGAACACGGTGAAACCCTGCGCGGCGCGGGGTGGGCGCGTCTTACGCAGCTCTTCCACGACGGCGGGAAAGCTGAACCATTCCGGGATTTCCAATCCTTCGGACAAGCGGCGGCGCAATTCCGTGCCCGAGATATTCAGGATCGTGACATCGTCCTTATCCGTGATCTCATCCGCCGGTTCGTATTGGGCGCGGTCCTGCACATAGACCATATGTTTGAAATCGACCATTTCGATGCCCATTTCGTCCTGATGTGCGCGGAACAGGTCCTGCGCATCATAGGGACCATAGAAATCCTCGCCTTGGCTATTTTTGCCGGGGCCAGCGTGATCGCGGCCAACGATGAAATGGGTGCAGCCGTGATTCTTGCGGATCAGCCCATGCCAGACCGCCTCGCGCGGGCCAGCCATGCGCATAGCGAGGTTCAGCAGGCTCATGGTTGTGGTTGAAGACGGGTATTGATCCAGCACCGCCTCGTAGCAGCGCACGCGGGTGAAATGGTCGATATCGCCCGGTTTGGTCATGCCGACAACAGGGTGGATCAACAGGTTGGCCTGCGCTTCTTTCGCGGCGCGGAACGTCAGTTCCTGATGCGCGCGGTGCAACGGGTTGCGCGTTTGAAAGGCGACAACTTTGCGCCAGCCTAGCTTGCGGAAATAGGCCCGCAGCTCGTTTGGTGTATCGCGGCGCGCCCGGAAATCGTAATGCACCGGCTGCTGAATACCGGTGATCGGCCCGCCCAGATACACATCACCCGCCGTGTGATGCAGGTAGTTCACCGCCGGATGCGCAAGATCATTGGCGCCAAAAACCTTTTCCGCCTCATGCGCTTTGTCCGGGGACCATTTGTCTGTCACCGTCATTGTAGCAAGGATCACGCCTTCCTGATCACGCAGCGCGATATCCTGACCCAGCGCGATGTTTTCTGCAAAATCCGCCTTCACGTCGAGCGTAACGGGCATTGGCCAAAGTCTGCCGTCCGCCAGGCGCATATCGTCCACGACGCATTCATAATCGGCTTGCGACAGGAAACCCTTCAGCGGATTGAAACCGCCATTCATCAGCAGTTCCAGATCGCAGACTTGGCGCGGGCTAAGATCGTGGCTGACCAGTTCCGCCGCCTCAAGCTTCATTTTCTGCGCGCTCTCGTAAGAGACGTAGAGTTCGGGGATCGGGGCGAGGTCCTGGGGCATTTTGCAATCTCTATCATCGGCATTTGTACAAAGGGGGCATAGCCCCCTGTTCGGGCCATTGTCTAGCTGGGGTTGAAGAAAAGATGGATATTCGCCGCGTGCGGTCAGCACCGGAATGTCACAACTCTTTGCATAAGATCACGCGAACAGACAGATGCCATGCTGCGGCGGAAGCAGCACAAGGTTCCGTCTGACAGCGAGATTTGATGCAAATTCCAAACACCAGGTCAGCACAGCGCAGCGATAGAAATCTTGATCGGCATTGCTATGAACCGCCGGTTTGACCGCTTTCAGTCCAGATGCGGCAGTGCTTCTTATGAACAAGGCAACGGGTCATCAGCCCCTGTTACACGGGCGGTGGTATCCGCTGTATTCCAGCGCAAAAGCGTCAGATGGGTGATCTGCGGATCCGTGCGCGAGGCATAAAGCATTCCGTGCAGTCCCAACGCCCGCACCCTGTCAGCGATATCCTAGGTGGGCGAATGCCGTCGCCTATCCATCCCGCGCCATCTGTCGATTATTCGGCAGCGTCGACCGTCACCGCCGTATCTTCAAGCTCTGCGATGAAACGCTCCGCGTCCAGCGCGGCCATGCAGCCCATCCCTGCGCTGGTGACTGCCTGACGGTACACGTGGTCGGTAAGGTCACCTGCCGCGAAAACGCCGGGAATGGCTGTCCGTGTGGTGCCTGCTTCCACCTTCACATAGCCGCCCGAATGGGTTTCCAGCTGATCCTTGACCAGTTCTGATGCCGGCGCGTGGCCGATGGCGATAAAGACGCCCTTGGCGGGGATTTCCGTGATCTCGCCGGTTTTGGTGTGCTTCACACGCACGCCTTCGACGCCCAGCGGGCTTTCACCGCCGAATACCTCTTCCACCTGATGGAACCAGAGCGTTTCGATTTTGGGGTTTTTCATCAGGCGATCCTGCAGGATCTTTTCAGCCCGCAACTCATCACGGCGGTGGATCAGCGTCACCTTGCTGGCGAAGTTGGTCAGAAACAGCGCCTCTTCCACGGCGGTGTTGCCGCCGCCCACAACAACGATTTCCTGCCCGCGGTAAAAGAACCCGTCACAGGTCGCGCAGGCGCTGACGCCAAAGCCTTTGAACTTGTCCTCGGTCGGCAGGCCCAACCATTTGGCGCGGGCACCGGTGCACAGGATCACGGCATCAGCGGTATAAACCGTGCCGCTGTCAGACTGCGCTGTAAAAGGGCGGTTTTGCAGGTCCAGCGATGTGATGATATCGCCCACGATGTCACACCCCATTGCGCGCGCATGTGCTTCCATCCGGACCATCAGGTCGGGGCCTTGTACTTCGGTGTCACCGGGCCAGTTTTCCACCTCGGTTGTGGTGGTCAATTGGCCGCCGGGTTCAAGGCCTTGCACAAGGATCGGTTCCAGCATAGCACGCGATGCATAGACGCCCGCCGTATAACCGGCAGGGCCGGAGCCAATGATCAGAACTTTGGTGTGGCGGGTGACAGTCATTTTCAGGCCTCATTCACTGATGCCCGCTTGATATAGCGTTGCTGCGCAACAGTTAAAAGATCAGATGCTGCGTTCTTTTGTTGCTGAATTGCGAAATATTATTGCGCACAAGCAAGTCATGGCGTAGTATTCGGAATAATCACCGGAGTGGCGCATGCCTGGAACAAAACTTGACGAAATTGACCGTATGATCCTTGCTGAATTGCAAGCAGACGGCAGAATGACAAATGTGGAATTGGCCAAGCGGGTTGGCATTTCAGCCCCGCCCTGCCTGCGCCGCGTGCGCACGCTGGAAGAACAGGGTTTCATCCAAGGATATCACGCCGATGTCGATGCCCGCGAGCTGGGTTTCGAAGTACAGGTCTTTGCAATGGTAGGGCTAGCCAGTCAGGCTGAAACGGACCTGAGCGCATTCGAAAACCGCTGCAAAGGTTGGCCCTTGGTTCGCGAATGCCACATGCTGAATGGCGAGGTAGATTTCATCCTGAAATGCGTAGCCCCGGACTTGCGCACCTTTCAACGCTTTCTGACCGAAGAGCTGACCAGCGCCGAGAACGTCGCCTCGGTCAAGACATCGCTGGTCATTCGCGGCGCGAAAGATGAACCCGGCGTGCCTTTTGACGTATTGGAAGAACGGCTCGCGCAACGCGCCTGAGCCAGCCCCCACCCGCGCGACAAGGCCTATTCGGACCGCGGGAAGCTGGGACGGCCCACGGCGATATAAGCCTCAAACCCGGCATCTTGCGCGTGTGCGGCGGAATAGATGTTACGCAAGTCGGCCATGCGCGGGGTTGCCATGGATTTGGCCATTGCCGTCAGGTCGAGCGCGCGGAACTGGTTCCATTCTGTCAGCAACACCACCGCATCCGCGCCTGCGGTCGCCGCATAAGCGTCATCACACCATGTGACACCGGGCAGCATCGTGCTGGCCTCGCGGTAGGCTTCGGGGTCCACGACGTGGACCTTGGCCCCCTGCCCGATCAATGCGGGCACGATGGTCAACGACGGCGCATCGCGCATATCATCGGTTTCGGGTTTGAAGGTCAGGCCAAGCACCGCAATTTTCTTGTCCCGCACGGTGCCGTCACACAGATCGATGATCTTGTCGATCATCGTGCGTTTGACCTCTTCATTGATCTTGATCACCGCCTCTACGATTTGGAGTGGTGCTGCGTGATCCTGCCCGATACGGGCCAGCGCCTTGGTGTCTTTTGGAAAGCAAGACCCGCCATAGCCCGGCCCTGCGTGCAGAAACTTGCGCCCAATCCGATTGTCGAGCCCCATGCCTTCGGCGACAGATTTCACATCGGCACCCGTCCGTTCGCAAAGGGCGGCAATTTCATTGATGAATGTCACTTTGGTCGCCAAGAATGCGTTAGCCGCGTATTTGATCATTTCCGCGGTTTCCAGATCGGTGGTGACAATCGGAAAATCGCGCAGCGACAGGGGACGGTAGATGTCCGCCATAACCTCTGCCGCGCGATCAGACTGGACGCCAACGACAACACGGTCGGGCCGCATGAAATCCTCAATTGCGGCGCCTTCGCGCAGGAACTCCGGGTTGGACACAACGTCGAATTTGAGCCCCGGGCGGGTTTTTTCGACTAGTTCTGCAACCTTACGATTGGTCCCGACGGGCACTGTGGATTTAGTCACGATCACCGCGTAATCGGACATATTGGTCGCGACCTCTTCGACCGCCCCAAACACAAAGCTCAGATCGGCATGACCGTCACCGCGCCGGCTGGGCGTACCCACCGCAATGAAAATCGCATCGGCCCCGGCAATCGCATCTTTCAGGTTATTTGTGAAAGACAGGCGGCCCGCACCCATGTTTTTAGCCATCAGCACATCAAGCCCCGGCTCAAAAATCGGCGTCTTGCCGTCGCGCAGCAGTGCAAGCTTGCTTTCGTCCTTGTCGACGCAGACAACTTCATGCCCGAAATCTGAAAGACAAACCCCTGAGACAAGCCCAACGTAACCCGTACCGATCATTGCAATTTTCATGGTAATCTCTTCACTGTTATCTGCGTTGTCTGGCGCCGGTCAAAGACCCGGCCGGTGTCCGGTTAAACGTCGTAGTAGCTGCGATACCAGCTGACGAATGCTGCGATGCCCTCTGCGGTGCTGGTCTGCGGTCTGTAGCCGGTCAAATCCTCAAGCAGAGTGGCATCGGCCCATGTTGCAGGCACATCGCCCTTTTGCATATCCATGAAATTCTTCCTGATCTCAAGACCAAGGCATTTTTCGATCTCGCGGATGAACTCCATCAGCTGCACCTTTGTGCTGTTGCCGATATTCACCACGCGAAACGGGGCGGCAGGGCTGAGGCTGTCATTTTCGCCAATATCGCCTGGGTCCGCCGGTTGTTCCGGTGGGGTATCAATCAACAAACGGATCGCCCGCACAAGGTCAGAGATATAGGTGAAATCTCGTGCCATATCGCCATGGTTATAGACGTCGATCGCCTCTCCGTTCAGCCCTGCCTTCACAAACTTAAACAGCGCCAGATCGGGGCGACCCCACGGACCATAGACGGTAAAGAACCGAAACATCGTGGTCGGAATTTTCCACAAATGGGCGTAGCTATGGCCCATCATCTCATTCGCTTTCTTTGTCGCGGCATAAATCGTCAGCGGCGTGTCGGCCTTGCTCGTCTCGACAAAAGGCATCTCAGTATTCGCGCCATAGACAGAAGAGGTAGACGCCATCAGCAGGTGATCCACCCCGCATTCGCGCGCGCATTCCATCACATTGAATGTGCCGACGATATTGGCATTGATGTAGGATCGCGGCTCTTCCAGAGAATAGCGGACCCCTGCCTGCCCAGCCAGGTGCACGATCACGTCCGGCTTTTCGCGCGTCACCAGACCGTGCAGCAGATCGAAATCTTCCAGCATGCCTTCGGTACAGGTGAAATTGGCATTCTGCAGCAGCAACTGGTGCCGCCGCTGTTTCAGCATCACATCGTAATAATCGGTCATCCCGTCATAACCGACCACCCGGAACCCTTCGTCCAGCAGAAGCTGGGCAAGGTGGTAGCCGATGAAACCGGCGGTTCCTGTGATCAGGACAGTACGCATGGGGTCGCTTGCTTTCGTGAACGCTGACAGCTTTGACAGGCTGTTAAACAGAAATAGGGGCCGCTGTCAGGCCCCTATTCTGCACCAAAATGCAATCTGCGGTGTCTATTGTGTGGTGGCCGTAAAGCATTCGATCCGCACATTGACACAAACCTGACTTGCAGCTTCGCGCGACATCGGGCCGACCGTGACCATCGTCAGCCCACTGGCCTGCCGATAGACGGGCCGCATGTTGCCAAGGGTCGCGGCGTATTGACCAGATATGTTGGACCAGTGGGTCTGTGCATTTTCCTGCGTGCTGAAGGACCCCAGTACCGCAACGTGATTGCCAGCGGGAACCGCAGCAGCCTGCGCCACGGCCCGGTTTACGGTGCCCGCGTTCGAGATGATATCGGAATTGCGTGTCCGCGTTGATGGTACGTTAATCTGCGTGCTGAGCGAGGCATCATAAGTCCGCAGGCTTTCAACCCTTTCGCGCAATTGCTGGGTCACACGCCGTGCATCCATTGTATCATTCACGATCCGCGGCGTAATCAGCACCAAAAGCTCTGTCTGGGCACGGCCCCGGCTGGTATTGCCGAACAGGCCACCGGCCACCGGCAAATCCTTGAGCACCGGAATCCCGCCACCGCCACTGGTCCGCCGATCTGAAAACAGACCGCCCAGCACAATGGTTTCGCCGCTATCGGCCGAAACAGAGCTGTTGATCAAACGTTGCGAGATGATCGGGTTGCCTGTCGCCTCGTCCGTTTCGCCGACAAGGCTGACCTCTTGCCCGATGTTCAAGATCACTGAACCCGAGGAATTGATGCGCGGTGTCACCTCAAAGATCACGCCGGTATCGCGGTATTCCACTGTCGACACAAAGACCTGATCATCGGAACTGCCCGCATCCTGCGCGGTGCGCACGGATGTGGGGACCTGATCACCGACGACCAAACGCGCAGATTCATTGTTCAGGATCATCAGGTTCGGAGACGAGACCACATTGATTGATGTCACGGATTCAAGTGCGTCGATCACTGCGTTGGCCGGGCTGCCCCCGAGCGACACGCTAAAGCCGGGCAGGTTCGGGGCGATATTCACGGCATCGCCACGCGACAGCCCCAAACGACCGCCGCCATTTTCAAGGAAATACTGCACACCGTAGCGCAGGTCTTCGTTCAAAGAGACCTCGACAATTGTGGCTTCGACCAGCACCTGCCGCTGGGGCACGTCCAAGCGATGCAAAATGCCAAGCACACGCTGGTATTCATCCGGCGTTGCGTGGATCAGCAGGGTATTGGTCGGCGCGCTTGCCACAACGCGGGTCGCGTTCAGCGTGCCTTGGCTGCCCATAAATATGTCACCGGCCTCAATCGCTTGCGGGGCCTGATCCGATGTTTCGACGGCCACACCAAGGATTTGCGACAAGGTCGGCGCAATCGTGTCGGCGCGGGCGTATTTCATATCATAGGAATAGACCTGCGCGTCATTGCTCCCTTCGCGGGTCAGCCGGTTGATCCAGACTGATACGCTTTCCAGCGCACGGGGGGTCTTGGCCACAGCAAGGATAGAGTTGTTTTCGGGGATCACCTCAAACACAACAAGCGGCTGATAGCTTTCATCCGTTTCGACCAGCCGTTCGAGACCCGTCAC
Source organism: Loktanella agnita (assembly GCF_046640325.1). Classification (NCBI taxonomy): domain Bacteria; kingdom Pseudomonadati; phylum Pseudomonadota; class Alphaproteobacteria; order Rhodobacterales; family Roseobacteraceae; genus Loktanella; species Loktanella agnita. The sequence continues at coordinate 220,940 of NZ_JBJMBF010000001.1, forward strand.
AATGGACTGCGCAGAGCGCCCGTTGATTGGAAAGATGCCAACTGATTTGTTGGACAGCCAATCCACGTCAAAGCTTTGGATTGTCTTATCCCAAGATTGCTGATCGACCGATGTCCCGGCCAGCACCAGAATGTTGCGCTGCGCGTCGATACCGACAATGCCTTCGCCTGCAAAAGGTTGCAGAATCGCCGCCATCTCTTCGGCCCCGATGTTGCGCAGCGGGATAACACGCAGCGTGTAGCCCGGCAGCACATCGCGGGATGTCGTTGGCGCAATCGACAGGTCGGCAGAGAATGGCACAATCGCAAAGATATCACCGCGACGGATCAACACCGCGTTGTTTTGTTTCAGCGCAAGTTCAAAGACCTCAATGGCAGTGGTTCGGCTGACCGGCTGGGATGATCGGATGTTGACGGTGCCCTGCACGCCAGGATCAATCACATAATTGACTTGCAGTAATTCACCCAGAATGGCAGCGGCGGCGGATTCCACATCTACGTTCACCAGATTAAGCGAGACTGTACGCTCGCCGCCTGCATTGACGAAATCACTGTCGATCAAAAGCGGCTGGCGACCCGGAAAGATTGTGCCCTGTCCGGCTTGCACCTGCTGACCGCTGGTCACCCGGCCTTGCCGCCGGTTCTGCCCGCCGCCATCGCTGTTTCGCCCAAAGATATTTGCAAGCTGCCAGCCACGCAGTTCAACAGGTTCACCTGAACGGTCCACCTGAGGCGTATCCTCACACGCCCCCAGAACCGCGACGCATGCCGCGAGTGCCAGTAGTTTCTTCATGCTCTGCCTCGTTACCTGCGCCCCTGATCTTTTGCCCGGGTGCGCATTTTTTTATGATTAGGAATACTTTAGCAGCCAATCCTCATACAAAACGCCATAAATAGTGGGATATCGCAAAAACAGCACAAAGGTGTGTCCCGTATGACACGCCGAAACGCTGCCCGTGTTTTGAGCCGAAAACGCGGCGCAGCACCACTTCGATCAACCCCGACAGCGCGGCAAAGCCGATCATTGCGAAACTGGCGAAAGGCGTCAAAAAACCGCCCAGACCAGTGACAAGCCAGACATCGCCGAGCCCCAGCGGCTCTTGCCCGGATCGCCAGAACAGCAACTGCCGCATGATCAGCAGCGACAAACCGGGGATAATCATGCCGATCGCGACTTCGCCAATCGTACCAGTTTGCATACCCCCCATCAGCGCCAATGCAATGACCGCAACCGTCCATTCCAGTGGCAGCCAGCGCCAGCGCCAGTCAATCGCCCCCAGCAAAACTAGTAAAGACAGCAAGGCAATATCTATGACCTGCGCGCGCGCCATGACGAAACAAACGGCAAGCGCCGCGATGACCCCGATAATCACGCCGCATGTAGCCGCCCGATACCATCGCCGCGCCGTGACCGGCCCTGCCAAGCCGCGCAGCACCGTGCGCGCCACCATCTGCGTTGGCCCCATGATCAGTGCCAAGCCGACGACGATGACAGGTACAACACCCGTAAGCATCCCGACGCCCCACGTCATCATCGCAGAATTTCAACGCCAAGGATTTCATAATGTGTCTTGCTCCCGCGAAAGCTCAGCCCCATCGGGGCCACAGTTGCCACGATGTCAGCGGTCACGCCACTTGCGAGAATTCCCTGCGCTTCGATGGTGAAGACTGGTGCCTCGGCCCCGCCCAGCCAGACCGTCGCCGTACCAAGCTGCGGCAATGACATCCCGTTGCGCCGTCGGTCGAGTATCATGCGCACATCGCCTGGTCCGATACCGGGCACAGCCGCAAGGACCGACGCCGACGCGGTGGCAAGGTTGATCTGCGCTGTGCCGCTATAGGTGGTCAGCGACTGCCGCGCGCGTCGGCTGGCATCCTGTGGCAATCCGAGCGAGGTCAGTAGTTGCGGCAAGGGTTGCATGTTTTCCGCTACCTGTCCGTCGCCCCGCTGTGAGACAATGGCCTGCGCAATCGTGGCCGCATCAAATGCATCAATCCCGCTGTTTTCTCCCAAATGCCGCAGCATCGGCACCAATAGCTGGGTGGGCGCGTGGTTAATGTCCAGCTTGCCGCCCTCGTCCCAGATCCGATATGTTGCTCGGCCTTCCGCCATCGTCAGCGTCATCGGTGTCCCGTCGCGCAGGGTGCGGGGGGCGTTTTCATCGGAGCGCCCAAGATCGGCAAGGGCGACATTGACCGCACTGCGTGCCAGTTCAACCGCCCGGCTTGTTTCCAGCTCTGCCCGTGTCGACAAAACGACCTGCCGCTGGGTCACCAGATAGCTGGAGGCCGCAAGCAGTAGACCCAGCCCCATCCAAAGAACCGTAAGCAGGACAAAGCCGCGCTGCCTGCGTCGTGATAGGCGCGCTATTGCAATGTGCATTCGCGATCCCTCAACCCTGCCTCGCCCAGCCGCGAGACGCATAAAGCGCTCAACGTCGCAGAAAGCTGGGCAACAATCATCCTGTCGCTACCTTGCTCTATGGCAATCGCAAAGGGTAGCCCATGCTCTGGCCCCGGCTCGTACGTCCATGTTTGCCCCGGAATGTCATCGGCCCGCGCCACCAGATAGCGGAACCGCAAGGGCGCGTCAGAGACGATCAGGCGGCTTTGCCTTGGGTCGTCGGCGGCAAGACGAATGTCGCGCACATCGAATACCCGCGAGGCGGACAGGTGATAAAGGCCCGCCTCTTCGACGATATCAAGCCCGACCATCATCGGTCGCGCGGTACTTGTCGTTCCATCATCTAAAATCAGACGGACCCGCGCCGGTCCGCCCAGAAACCTGCCTTCGCTTTGCTTGTAGCCCGCAGCGGTGGCCGAGGCTGCCCATGCCTGCAGAACCCGGCGCGCTGTCAGCCAATCTGTCGCCTCTTGCTGCAACGCATCAGGCCGCATCGCAGTCTGCCGCAGACCCCAAGTCGCGCTGGCCAGCAGTGCTAGGGTGACCGCCGCAATCGAAAGCGCCACCAGCGCCTCTGCCAAGGCAAATCCGCGGGCCTTGTGGCCCCGTCTGTACCGACGCCGGATCAAAGCGGCGTCTCGCTATAGCGTATGCCGCGCAGGACCAGTGGGTCTGCCGTGCTGCCCGCCCTTGCCACTGTCACGTAAACATAGACCAGTTCACCCGCTTGCAGCGGACCCAGCCGCATATCGTCGGTGCCCCGTTCCGATATGGTCAGCGACCAGTCTAAGCCGCGCAGGCTGCCGCTATCCTGCACGCCGGATCGTGGCACAATATCCACGCCGACCCGGTCCATGATTTGCGTTGCGATCAACATCTGCTCTGCCTGATCATTCGCGCGCCGCTCCATTGTGAGCCCCAGCGACAATGATGAATAGAATCCGGTGATGGCCAGCGCCGCGATGGAAAGCGAGACCAGTGTCTCGATCAGGGTAAACCCGCGCTGTCCGCCCCTGCGTCTCATTGTACCAGCCTTACTTGGCCGGTGAGCCAGTCCAATTCCACCTCGCGCGACAGATCACCCGAGACGAGCACCAGCACCAGCCCGTCATTTTCGCCGGACGGGCGGATCGTCAGCTCTGCATCGTCATTGGGGCTGCTGACCCTGCTGCCAAGCGTGTGGCTTTGATAAGGTGTGGTCAGCGTCTGCGTGCGGCTGGCATAGCTGATCGCGACCGGCCTGCCCCGTTCTGCCGCCAACAAACGGGCCTGTTGCAGGACCAAGGCGATATCGGCCACCTCAGTCTGTAATCTGGCGCGGTCCGACCGGCCCAGCGCAGTGATCGAGATCGTGCTGACGATGACGACGATTGCCACCGTGACCAGCACCTCGACCGTTGCGAAGCCAGCGTCGGACCGCCTGCGCGGGCAGCGTTTAGCCTTCCACGTCGGCATCATTACCTGTCCCGCCGGGCCGTCCGTCCGCACCCAACGAAGAGATACGTACCTGCCCGTCATTCAGTGAATAGAGATAGGTACCGCCCCACGGGTCGTTCGGGATTTGCCCATCCCGCAGATAAGGGCCGTTCCAGCCGGGGATCGCGCCGCCGTTTGCAAGGACCACCAGCCCCTCATCCTCGTTCGGGTAGCGGCCAGTGTCGATCAGGAAAATATCCAGCGCGCTACGCAGCTGGATGATCTGGGCCTCGGCCGCCGTCACACGGGAACCTTGTAATTGGCGGATCGCCGAAGGACCGACAAGCGCCACCAGCAGGCCAACGATGGCGACTGCAACCAGCATCTCGACCAGCGAGAAACCCTTCGCGCTGCCGCGTCGCCGCGTGGGCCGACGCCTAGAACGAGATGGAATTGACAGAAACGATAGCGGAAAAGAGGGCATAGAGGCTGACTCCGATCATGAGGCCGACACCTACAATCAGGGCCGGCTGGAACAAAAGAAGGAAACGCTCAAGGTCGCGATCTGCGGCCTCGCGCATATCAAGAGAAGTGCGGCTTATCATGCCGCCAAGATCGCCGGCTTCTTCACCGATGCGGATCATTTCGATAGCTTCGCGCGGCAGCAAATCCTGCGCACTTAGCGCAGAAGACAAGGCAGCGCCGTTTTCAACCTGCTGCGTTGCTTCCAGCATGGCGGCGCGTAGGGTACCCGCAGGCGCCGATTTTGAGACGACGCGCAGGGCACCGCTTAACGTGATCTCGCGACTTAACAACGCGCCCAGCACATGCAGGATTAGCATCACCTGATTGCGCAGCAACAGGCGGCGCACGAAAGGAATGCGGTTGCCGATGGTTAATAGCCCGCTCATCAACACACCGCGTTTCGCGGCGATATATGTTGCACCGCCGGCCGCCAGTAACCCCGTGAGCAATAGCGGCCAGAGCGAGGTCAACATCGCCGAAAAGGCAAAGACCGCACGCCCCATGGCGGGGACCATTTCCATCCGGTCTTCGACCAGCGGGCGGAACTGCGGGATAATGGCAATCATGATCAGCCCAACCGACATCAGTGCCACGAAAAGCAGGATGGAAGGATACATCAACCCGGTCATGATCCGACGCCGCACGGCCAGCTTGTTCTGCAATATTTCCGCAGAGGTGGCGAGTGCGCTGCTCATTTCGCCAGAAACCTCGGCCCCGCTGATCAGGGAAAGCGTCACAGCATCGTCAATCCCTGCCTTGTCGTGCAAAGCCTTGGACAGCGGCGCGCCCTCGCGCAGGCTGTCACGCACCCGCAACGCGGCCCGTGCGATCGGGCCATCGCCCCCGTCGCCCATAATCGCCAGCGCACGTTCAGACTGGATCTGACGCCCCGAAAGCTTGGCCAGACGGGCAAGGAAATCGCTCAGCTCTTTCGCGCTCAACTGATCGCCGCCGCGTGTCTTGCGGCTGCGCACCTGAATGGGGGCGGCGGCACTTGCCTGTTCCAGCGTAATCGGAAAAAGGCCCTGCGCCCGCAAGGCGCTGGTCGCCTCGCGCAGGTCCGCCCCTGCGATCTGACCCGAACGGCGTGCGCCGCTGCTATCCCGCGCCGTATAGCTGAATGTAAGCTGTGCTTGTTCCACCTTTACCTACATTCAAAAATGGTTGGCGCCGAGGACGCGCAAAATTTCTTCCACCGTGGTCTGCCCCGCCGCGATCAGCCGAATACCTTCCGAGCCCATCGTCTGAAGCGCACGGGCTTGGGCACTGCCCTCTGGCAAAAACAGCTGATCCGGGGTCATTGCCTCAAACAGCGCGGCACGACCGCGAAAGCCTGTGTGATTGCAGGCATCACATCCGACTGATTTCACAAGCGTCCACGTCTTGGGGTCAGTTTGCGACCCGGTACGCTGGTCCAACTTGGTGAAGGTCTCGCGCAGTCTGGTATTAGATGACAGGTCAACCGGCTTGGCGCAGGCCGGGCAGACGCGCCGCACCAGACGTTGCGCAGCCACCAACCGGGTGACGGATTTCATCAGATATTCTGGCACACCCAGATCAATCAGCCGTGTCCCGGCCTCTGTCGCGCGGTTGGTGTGCAGGGTAGAAAAGACAAGGTGGCCGGTCATGGCAGCCCGCACGGCGAGCTCTGCAGTCTCGCTATCCCGAATTTCGCCTACCATGATCACGTCAGGATCATGGCGTAGAATAGTGCGTAGCGCGGCGGCAAAGGTCCAGCCTAGCTCTGGGTTCACCTCAATCTGCTGCAACCCCGGAGTTTGGATTTCGACCGGGTTCTCGATGGTGACGATCTTGCGTCGGGTATCGTTCAACTCGTTCATCGCAGCATGAAGCGTCGTCGTCTTCCCGCTCCCGGTGGGACCGGTGACAAGGATCAGGCCATTGGGTTGTTTGATCGCCGAACCCAGCCTTTTGGCCACATGCGCGGGCAGTTTCAGATCGGCGAGCTTTGACAGGCCTTCATGATTGTCGAGCAGACGCAGCACCATCGTTTCACCGTGGATCATCGGCGCGCTGGCGACACGCATGTCAATTTCGCGGCCTGCAAGCTTCTCACGCAACCGTCCGTCCTGCGGCAGACGGCGTTCGCTGATATCCATCCCCGCGAGGATTTTCAAACGCGAGACGACACCTTCATATAGTCCGCGCTCTGGCGGTTGCGCCTCGACCAGATCGCCATCAACCCGCATCCGCACGCGCGCCGAGTTCGCGCTGGGCTCCAGATGGATATCCGTGGCGCGCAGTTCGACGGCCGTATCAAAGAGCGTATCAAGATAACGCACAGTGGGTGCATTGTTGGCAAGTTCGGTCAGCTTGTCCGTATCAAGATCAAGCCCGGCCATGTCCCGCGGGCTGACACGTGCGCCAGCGATATCCTCACCGGCAAGCGCCTCTGCGCTGCGGGCCATCGCCAATGTAATGTCACGGTCAGTCGCCACCGCCAGTTCAAGCGCCGTGCCGAAAATCATCTCAAGCGCTGCGATGGCGCTGTCATCATATGGGTCCGCCACCGCGAAATAGGCGCGGTCTTCCGCGATATGCAGCGGGGCGATGGCGTTACGCTCCAGATAATCGGCTGACAGGCGGGGATCCTGCGGCAGCCGTTCGGGCATATCGTCCAAACCAACCAGTTGCAGACCAAGATGGCTGGCGCTGGCGCGGGCCCATTCTTTTTGCGGCACAAGACCAAGGCGATCCAGCACGACGCGTACCGACTGACCTGTATTCGCCGCCGCATCCATGACCTGTGTCAGGTTAGCGTCGGACAGGGTTCCGTTTTCCAAGAAAATCGTGGGCAGTTGGTTGCGCTTTTCTACATCTATTAACACGTGTCATCGCTTTCAGGTTTTGCGCCGCCCCCAGCGCGTCGATTCTCTACCCCAGAAATAGCAGCACCATCCACGTAACCCTAGTCATGGGCCCATCCGATATTATGGCGAATTCAAGGCATTGACGCCCCTAACAGAACATATGTCCAAAGTTCCGCAAGAATGTTCCCAACCCTGCAACCAAGTTAAGCACATTTACGCCGATTCTGACGCAGGGTCAGGCGTTTGTTGTGTGGAAACAAGAACTTCGCGCAAATCAATTTCGACAGCGGACATCCGTCCACACAACCTAAATTGAGAGAGCCTGATAATGAATGACACTGGTAGAAGACTTCTCACTTTAACGCCGCTGATCTTGGCCACTGTGACCGGGACAGCGTTTGCACAAGAAACATCAATCGCGGCGATCAACGCGCGGTTCAATAGCAGCGCGTTGCAGCAAGAGGCTGAAACAAAAGCCTCGCTCAACCTGAACGCACCTGTCGCAAGCACCTATTCTTTCAGCGCACCGGCAAATGCGGCCCTGCAACTGCGCGTCGATGGTGACATCGTGCTTGACCTGTCTGCGCCAAGCAACAGCAGCGAAGCGGTCACCGCATTGGTCAGCTTGTCCGCCGGCGATCATGTAATTGAAGTGAGCGGGACGGCGATCACTAACGCCAAACTGGCAACCGTTCAAATCAATCAGGTCGGCATGGCGCCGACCAGTTTTGCCACACTTCTTAGTGTCGCGAATGAAGAGAAACAAAACAACGCACAGATCTTTCCTAGCCCACAAAGCAGCGTGGCCTCGGTCCTGAACTCTTCCAGCGCGCTCAGCACCACCAGCAAGGCGAGTCTGTCGCAAACCCTATCAACCATTGCCGCATCGGCAACGCTTACCAACCGTGAGAGCAGCGAGCCGAACACCGGTAGCAACAATCAACAACGGAGCAGCTCCGGTGGCGTTGCCCGGTCAGCGATCAGCGGTGCAGTTGGGGCAATTCTTGCTGCGCGCGAAGCACAATCAAGCGGCGGCGGTGGCGGCGGCGGTGGAAGCGCGCCCGATGTTCCGGTCGACATTCCTGCTGGTGCGGCGATCTCCAGCCCGCTCAGCCCTCCGGTCTCAGTCGATCTGACTCAAGCTGTTGAAATTGTGGCCGGACCGACGGACGAAGGCATGGTCGCTTCAAACGGTCAGACTTTGTTTGGTGGGGTCATGGACCCTGAAACCTATGACACCGTTACGGTGACGATTGCAGAGTCCGAAAGATCGTTCGATGTTGATGTCGGACCAACGACAGGTCAATTCGCGGTGCGTCTCTTCCCCGAGGACCTGACAAGCGGTCAAGCCAGCCTGACACTGACCGGCACCTCCAGCAGCAATGACGAAGTCATGACGATGCCAGTCAGCTACACGTTCCAAGCCGCGACCGTGAATGACGGGCTATCGCAAGCGCTGTCACGTATTTCTTTTGGACCCGAAGCGGATCTTTACAACCGTGTGCGTATGATTGGCTTCACGGCGTATGTTAACGAACAGCTCAATCCGGGCAGCATCAACGACTCATCCTTCGAAAACACCGATCCGGATGGCATGCTAGAGCTGACAACACGCAATGTAGGTGTGATGAACCGTAGCATCATGCGCCACAATCTTGCTTATGCGGCCTTTTCGGACAAACAGCTGAACGAGGTGATGGGCGAATTCTGGAACAACCACTTCTTCGCCTCGACCAAGGGGACAGATATCCGGCGTCAGAATTTCGATGATCGCGATTTCTACCGCGACAATGCGATGGGCCGGTTCGAAGACCTGCTGCTGTATTCCGCTCGCAGTCCGCTCATGTCGCAATTCCTTGACAACGATCTGAGCCGCCGCGGAAACATCAACGAAAACTACGCGCGAGAAATCTTGGAACTGCATACGGTCGGCGTCAATGGCGGCTATAGTGCGGAAGATGTGATCGCAGTGGCGCGCGTCTTTACCGGTTGGCGCTACCGCCGGACAAATTCGGGCGATGTGGCCAGCATCTACGAATTTGAATTCCAGCCGGACCGACACGACGCTGACGACAAAACCATCGCGTTTCTGGACACGACCATCGCTGGACGCGCTGGTGACGCAGGGGTGCAGGAAGGCGAAGAACTGATCGCCCTGCTCGCCGCTGATCCGCGGACGCAGAACTTTGTTTGCGGCAAGATCGTGCAGCGGTTTGTGGCAGATGTCCCACCGCAAGAGTTCATCGATCTGTGTGTCGCAGCATGGGAAGCCAGCGATGGCAGCAGCCGCGAAATGCTGCGCGCTATCCTGACGGCACCAGCCTATATCGAGAACGCTGAATATCAGCGCAACAAGACCAAGACACCCTATGAACATGCTGCATCAGCAATCCGCGCCCTTGGTGCCCGCCCTGCGGCTAATGATGCCGACGGTAACTTCTACCAGCGTTTCGTCGAGGTCAGCACAGACGGTGGTTACGACCCGCTGGAATTCGACTTGCCGACTGGTTTGCCTGAAACAGCCGACGCGTGGGTCAGCTCTGCCTCTCAGATCGCACGCTATCGCAAGCTGACAGACATCGTGGAACGTCAGGACGAATATAACATCGATATCGGTGCTCAGATTGAAGATGCTGGTCTGGAAACGGCTGAAGAGGTGGCCGCTTATCTGCTGACCATTGCAACCGCCGATCGCTTTACCCGCGAAGAGTACGAAACGCTTGTAGGTGTCCTGAAGGGTGAAGACGGCATCTTTGAGCCCAACATGACGAACGAAACAAGCGCCTTCAACCGTGCGACGGGCATGCTCGTCGTCATGCCAAGCTTCGAACTGCAGTAATGTCAGCTCTTCCAAATTCTGAAAGGTATCCACAGTGAAAACGCGTAGAGAATTTCTAAAATCATCCGCCATGGCCGCAGCAGCAAGTATGGCTGGTGTCGCAGGCGCCCCGCAGTTTGCCTTTGGTCAGTCGACAGGCGGCAAAACTTTCGTAAAGGTCTTTATGCGGGGCGGGGCTGATGGCCTTCACCTGTTCCCCGCAGTAGGCGATCCCATCTACTATCAACACCGCCCGAACATCGCAATCGAACCCCCCATGGGCAATGATGGCAACCGGGCCATTGATATTGGCGATAACTATCGCGGCATGAACCCGAACCTTGCACCACTGATGGAAATTTGGGACGCGGGACGCATGATGGTCGCACCGTCCACCGCAATGGACGATGGCAACCGGTCACACTTCGACAACCAGCGCTGGATCGGCACCGGGGCCCGCAACGACCTGATTGATGGGTATCTCAACCGGTATATGCAGAACGTCGATGGCCCTAATCACCCGCTGCGCGGTGCCGTGCTCGGTAAAAACTCCATCAGCACTGAAGCCAGCGGTCAAATCGTGGTACCCGCGATCAGGGATCGGAACGGTTTCTCGCTCGACAACCGCAACCTATGCGCCGGTAACGGCTGCGAAGATAACCAGATGACTGATTTGATGCGGGAAATCTCTTCGCATGACGTCGATCTGTCAGCGGTCGAAGGGCAAGTGCGCGACAACCAACTGATTATGCTCGACTCGATTGCAGAGGTACAGGCAGCCGGTGCGGACTACACCACACAAGCTGGCGGTCTGGAATATTCAGGTTCGTCGCTGGGCAGAGGTCTGAGACTCGTGGCGCAACTGCTCAAGGCTGGCGTGCCACTGGAAGTGGCGGCTATGGATTGGAACATTGGCTGGGATACCCACGCCAACCAGATTGCCGGAGGCAACAACCCCTTCAGTGATCCGAATTTTGGCTACCACCGCCGCATGCGCGAGGGTGCCAACGACTTCCTGACCTTCTACCGCGATATGGGCGCTGAGCTTGATAACGTGGTTGTGCTGGTTGTGACAGAGTTCGGACGGACTGTGATCGAAAACGGCACGCAAGGTACCGATCACGGGCATGGCTCTACCTGGTTCTCCTTTGGTGGACCCACCGCAGGCGGCGTCGCCCCGGATATTTCCACCCTTGCGGTCAATCAGCTGCGCAACAACCGATACGTGCCGACAGTCACGGAATACCGTGATATCGTTGCAGAAATTATGGTGCGTCACATGGGGATGTCTGAAAACCTCATTTCGACGGTCTTCCCAAACCACAACTTCGTGAACCACAATTTGTTCAGCAGAATGTCCTGACCAACGCTCACATGTTGAAAACCGATGCGCTGAAGGGCTACATGTCCTTCAGCGCAATTTTTTTCCAAGGATCTCTTCCGGCATGACCAAATCCAGCGATGCGTCAGCCACAACATCCGCCACCCAGCGGTCCGTCAATACGTTGACCAAACTGCGCAATCTTGCTTCGGCGGCACTTGCCGCGCTTGATGCTGCGGCACAATTCAAACCCAAGGCCCCGCCCCCACAGATCGTGATCAACGATGACGGCTTTGCCGTGGCGCTTGATGATGAGATGACGCAATTCAGCGACAGGTCTGCCTTGGCCGCACAATTGGCCGCATTGCCCGAACGTCGTTTGGATATTGTGTTCGCGGGTCGATCGGCGCTGGACCTGAACTTTACGGTCCCAAATGGCCCGTTCCGGGATGTTGAGGCGATGATCGACAGCGAGCTTGCCTTCCGATCCCCGTTTCAGCGCGATCAATGCCGTTGGTTCTGGGTGGCCCATGAAACAGATAATGGCGACTGGCAGGTGCAGGCGGCCATTGTGCTGAACACCTCAATCGATTGGGTGCTCGACGCGTTTTCCGCCCATAAAAAGCAGGTCTCAACCGCCCGGCGCCATGCGGCAGACGGATCCCCGCGTCTGACCGTGCATCCGGATTGGGCCACCGGCAAAGCCTCGCATACAGATTTGAGCAAGCCCGCACATATCTGGCGGACGATCCCGCGCGTTCTGCGGCTTCCGGTCATCAGCTTTATGCTTCTGGCAGTCTCGACCCTCGTATGTGTCGTGGCGCAGAGCGTCCGCTACAATGACGCCGAAAACAGAGCCGTCGCCGCCAATGCCACGATCAGCAGGCTGGCCGCCTCTCAGGCTGCCACCCGTGCCTTGCAAGACACGCGCATGGCGGGCAATGCCAAGCTGGCTCTTTTAGGCAATCTGGCGGTGTTGCTGCCCGATGGTGTCTGGCTGGAACAGATCGCGATTGAAGATGACCGTTTGACGATCACCGGCTACGGCCCCTCGGCGGCAGAGGTCACGCGCCTGCTTGCTACGCTTGACGGGCTAGCCGAGATTGAATTCGGCTCGCCCGTAACCCGTGACAACACGCAAAATCTGGAACGCTTCCGGATCAACGCCACGCTGACGGGCGCGCTATCATGACCGGATTTATCTTTCGCGATACCGCGGCTGTGTGGCGCATGGCGCAAATCATCGTTCTGGGCAGTTGCGCGGGGTTGATCGTGCTTGGCTTTTGGGTCTGGGGCATGGCCGCAGACCGCCAATCAGAGATTGCAACGTTGGAAGCGCGGATCGCGCTCGCCGCACAGGTCGATACGCAGGCCACAGCGCTAGGCGACGGGATCAGCTTTTATGAAAGCGAAACCTCGCAGCTCGCCCAGTCTGAAATGCAAAGCGACATGCAGGATCTGGCCGAAGAAAATCAGGTCAGCCTCGAAGTGATCCGCGCCGATCAGATCGAAAGGGTGGGCGCCAATGTCCGTATGACGCTGACACTGAACGGTGTCGTCAATGAAACCCAATTGGGCGGCTATCTGCGCGCGCTTGCCGATCATAACCCAATGATTGTCGTAGACGCGATCAGCTTGCGCCGCGCACGGTCTGTGGGGCGTGGCAATGACCAAAGGCCGCTTGCGATCCAGCTGAAACTGATCGGATTTGCCAAGCAATGACACCTTATGTCGATCATATCCAACGCTGGGCACCAACCGCCACAACTGTGATCTGCGTCGCGCTTGCGCTCGCGCTTTGGCTGCCATCCGGCGATGATACCGCATTATTGAACCGAAATGCGACACCCGCTGTGGCCGAGGAAGGACCAGAGATCGAGCAAGTCCTTGCCATGGGGGCCGAGGCGCTTTTGGCCCGCCCGCTCTTTCACGTCACACGCCGGCCGCCAGTCCAAGCCGCCACGGCGGCACCCGCCGCACCAGCAGAGCTGACGCTCAGCCTGATGGGAATTCTGAACAGCGATGACGTGCAAATCGCACTGATGCGCCTGTCAAACAGTCCCGAACTACTGCGCCGCCGCGTCGGAGAGCAGGTCGGCCCGTGGCGCGTGGTTGAGATCACCCAAAGGGCGGTGACCGTGCAATCTGAGGACGGCAATCTGCAAGCGCTGAACCTGACCTCTGGCAGGCCCTGAGCGACTATTCGGCGATGTCGGTCGCTGGACGCCGCCGCTGTTGTGTCAGCGCGGCAAGGATGGACAGGGCAATCTCCTCGGGCGTGATCGCGCCGATATCCAGTCCGGCAGGGGCTTGCACGCGGGCGATCCGATTTGTCGGGACATTCTCCGTGGCGAGCTTGGCCGAAAGTGCCGCAAATTTCAGGCGACTGCCGACAAAACCCACATAGCGGGACGGGCTGGCAAGCGCTGTTTGCAGCGCCTGCAAGTCGCCCTGGCCTTGGGTCGCGATGACGATTGCGCGCTGGCGGCTCGTCACGTTCTGCGGCACCTGCCCTGCATCAAGACAGCGCGTGGCCCAGTCAAATCGCGGGGCTAGATCGGCGAGTGCTTGTGCCACCGGCGATGCCCCAAAGACCACAAGTTCCGGTCGTGGCAAGTAAGGCTCGACAAACATATCAATCGTGCCGCGCGATGGGCAGCCATTGCGGGCGAATGCCACCCCGTCGACGATTTCCCCAACCTTATGCCCCTTTTCGGACAGTACATCGTCTGGCGCGATCGAGATCAGCTGCGGTTCACCTTTTTCCAGTGCCTTCAGCACCGCAGCTTTCACCGCGCCACGGATGCAGCCCCCCCCAGCCAACCTTGCATGATCGTTCCGTCGCCGCGCAACAGCGCCTTCGCCCCCGGCTTGGCCGCCGTGAGACCCGCCGTACGAATGACCGTGGCAATGGCAAAAGGCGTGTCCTGCGCGCGCAGCGCCTCTACTGCTTCGGCCAAGCTGGGATCAAAAACATATTTGCTCATCATAGGCGCGCAAGCTCCGGTTCTAATGCCGCCAGATCGGCCAGCATGTTCGCGGCGGCGAACAGGTCCAAATGCGGGCGGGCCGCCTCCATGCCCCGCGCCGTTGCCGTGTAATCGCGCCAGCCCTTGAGCGGGTTCAGCCAAATCACCTTGCAGCCCCGTTTTTTCAGCCGCGTCAGCGCAGCATCAATCAGTTCCGGCGGGTCCGTGTCATACCCATCCGACAGGATCAGCACGACCGTGCGCCCATCGACGAACTGTCGGGCATAGCTGCGGGCAAAGTGATCCAGGCTGCCGCCGATCTTTGAACCACCCGCGAACCCATGCGCCATCAGTGACAATTTCGCCAGTGCGCGCATCCCGTCTTTTTCACGTAAGGCGTCGGAAATACGCACTAATTTTGTATGGAACAGATATGCATCCGTCCGTGGATCCACCCGCATCAGCCCTGTCAGAAACGCCAGAAATATCCGCGCATAGACGCTCATTGATCCAGACACATCGCAAAGTGCTGCGATTTTGCGTGTCCTGTCCGGGCGGCGCTTTTTCGGCAGGTGGATCGGATCACCGCCACTGGCCAGGCTCTGCCGGATGATCTTGCGAAAATGCAGTGTGTCGCCCTTGCGTGCGGCGATCCGGCGGCGCGAGCGGCGGTCGCGCAATGCTGCGCCCAACCTGCGTGCAACCTCTTCTGCGGCAAGGATATCTTCGGCCTGCACTAGGTCGCGCAGATCCTTGCGCATCAGATTTTCCACCTCTGTCGCGACCAGTTTGCCTTCACCGTCGCTTTCTGCTTCGCCTTGGGCCCCATCAGGTGCTGTGGCCTGTCCTGCGCCGCCAGAAACGCCGGGAGTATTGCGCGAGGAATGGACGTAATCGCTGCCGCGATCACTAAGCTTCGGGACCACTTTCTGCCGCACTCTGCCCCCGTTCATCCAATAGGCATCGAACAGCGCGTCGAACCGTGTGGCCTCTTCCTTGGTGCCGGTACAGACCGCCTTTAATGCGCGTCGGACTTCTATCGGACTTACAGCGGACACATGAGACAAAGCATCAAGCGCCAGCCCCGTTTCGGCAACGCCCAATCGCAGGCCATTTTCACGCAGATGCGCCAGAAAACCGCTGACCCGTGCTGCCGGGCCGGGGTCGCGTCCGGCGAAACGGGTGACCCGGCTCATGCGGCGCGCCCCGCGATCCGCTGGGCCACCTCGGTTGTGATGTGCGACCGGTCGCTTTGCGTTTTCAGCAGCGTCGTGAGCGTACCCTGCAACACCGCAGGGTCACTGGTCAGATCGGCGATGCCAAGCCCCATGAGTGCCGCAGCGAAATCCAGCGTCTCGGCAATGCCGGGCACTTTTTCCAGCGTTTCTTCACGCAGTGACTGCACAAAGCCCACAATTTGTCCCGCCAGACGGGCGGAAACATCAGGACAGCGCACGTTCAGAATGGCAAGCTCTGTCGCCCGGTCGGGATAGTCCAGATAGGTGTAAAGGCAGCGTCGGCGCAGCGCGTCGGACAGGTCGCGCGTCCCATTCGAAGTCAGCACGACAATAGGATGTGTTGTGGCAGTGATCGTGCCCAATTCCGGAATTGTGACCTGATAATCGGCGAGCACTTCCAGCAGGTAAGCTTCGAATTCTTCGTCAGCGCGGTCAACCTCATCAATCAATAGCACTGGCCGGGTCTCTTGCCGGATCGCGGCGAGCAGCGGGCGTTCCAGCAGATAGGTTTCTGAGAATATCCGCGCTTCGACGTCGTTCGCCGTCTCGCCTGCCTCACCGGCGGCGCGGATGGCGAGCAACTGGCGCTGGTAGTTCCATTCGTAGATTGCCTGCTGCGCATCCAAGCCTTCATAGCATTGCAGCCGGATCAGCCGCGTGTCACGGACGGTGGCGAGCACACGGGCGACCTCTGTCTTGCCCACGCCTGCGGCCCCTTCCAACAGGATCGGGCGGCCAAGAGATAACGCAAGATGCAGCGCCACCGACAGATCGTCAGATGCGACATAGCCATGGGTCGCCATGGCGGATTGCAGTTCGGTCCAGTTCATCAATACCTCCTCAAAAGGGCGGGGCGCTATCGCCCCGCCCTCCCTACTGCTACCCATGCAGGCCCAGATCTTTGGCGATCTTCCAAACCCGCCAATGATCGTGGGGCATATGGGCCTGCCGCAAGCCGAATGCGCGGAACGCATCATGCACCGCATTGGAAAACGCGGGCACGCCGCCGACATTCGGGCTTTCGCCGACCCCCTTTGCACCGATGGGGTGGTGCGGGCTGGGGGTAACTGTGTGATCGGTGGTGTAATGTGGTGTCTCGACTGCGGTGGGCAGGAAGAAATCCATCAGCGTCGCGGTCTTGACGTTTCCCATATCGTCATAAGCAATTTCCTGGCCCATCGCGATGGCCAGCGCCTCTGTCAGGCCGCCGTGCACTTGGCCTTCGATGATCATCGGGTTGATCCGGGTGCCGCAATCATCCAGCGCATAGAACTGGCGGATTTCGTGTTCGCCAGTGTCCACGTCGAGTTCCATCACACAGATATAGGCCCCGAACGGGTAGGTCATATTGGGTGGATCGTAATAGCTGACGGCCTCTAACCCCGGCTCCAGCCCCGGAATGGCTTGGTTATAGGCGGCAAAGGCAATTTCTTTCATTGTCTTGAACCGCTCTGGCGCGCCCTTGACCATGAACCGATCCACGTCGAATTCCACGTCATTGTCATGCACTTCGAGTAGATAGGCCGCGATCATCTGCGCCTTGGCGCGGATTTTGCGCCCAGCCATGGCGGTTGCCGCCCCAGCGACAGGGGTGGAGCGTGACCCGTAGGTGCCCAACCCATAAGGCGCTGTGTCGGTATCGCCTTCTTCAATTGTGATGCTATCCGCAGGCAGCCCGATTTCAGTGGCGAGGATCTGGGCAAAGGTCGTGGCATGCCCTTGTCCCTGACTGATCGTTCCCAGCCGCGCGAGGGCGCTGCCGGTGGGGTGGATGCGGATTTCGCAACTGTCGAACATGCCAAGCCCAAGGATATCGCAGTTCTTGACCGGACCGGCCCCGACGATTTCGGTGAAATGGGTCAGACCGATGCCCAACAGCTTGCGGGTTTTCCCGGCTTTGAAGTCAGCCACGCGCTGCGTTTGTTCGGCGCGCAAGCCGTCGTAATCGACCGCCTTTAACGCCTTGTCCCATGCTGTGTGATAATCGCCGCTGTCATATTCCCAGCCCAGCGCCGATTGATAAGGAAACTGATCGGCCTTGATGAAATTGATCCGCCGCAGCTCTGCCGCGTCCATGTTCAGTTCAATCGCCAGCACTTCGATCATGCGTTCGATGAAATAGGCGGCCTCTGTCACCCGGAAAGAGCAGCGATAGGCGACCCCGCCGGGGGCCTTGTTCGTATAGACCCCATCCACGGCCAGATAGGCGGTCGGAATGTCGTAGGACCCGGTGCAGATATTCATGAAACCGGCGGGGAATTTTGTCGGATCAGCGCAAGCATCAAAGCCGCCGTGATCCGCCGTGGTGTGGCACCAAAGCCCGGTGATCTTGCCTTCTTTCGTTGCGGCGATCTTGCCCTGCATGTGGTAATCGCGGGCGAAGGCGGTGGTCATCAGATTGTCCATCCGGTCTTCGATCCATTTGACCGGTTTGCCCATGACGATGGAAGCGACGACAGAGCAGACATAGCCCGGATAAGCGCCCACCTTGTTGCCGAAACCGCCGCCGATATCAGGGCTGATCACCCGGATGTTGTGTTCTTCAATGCCAGAGATCAGGGAGATGACCGTGCGGATCGCATGGGGCGCCTGAAACGTACCCCAAAGGGTCAGCTTGCCATTCACCTTGTCCATGCTCGCCACGCAGCCGCAGGTTTCCAAAGGGCACGGATGGGTCCGATGGTAATAGATCATCTCTTCGGCGACCACATCCGCCTCTGCCAGAACCTGCTCTGTCGCGGCTTGGTCGCCTGCTTCCCATGTGAAAATATGGTTGGGGTGTTTGCGCGGCCCATGTGCGCCGTCAACGGTCGGGTCCAGATCTTCACGCAGGACAACATCGGATGTCAGGCTTTCGAATGGGTCGATCAGCACGGGCAGTTCTTCGTAGTCGACCATGACCGCCTCGACCCCGTCGGCGGCGGCGAAACGATCCTCTGCCACGACAAATGCGACTTCCTGCCCTTGGTAAAGCACCTTGCCATCGGCCAGCACCATCTGCTTGTCCCCGGCGAGCGTGGGCATCCAGTGCAGGCCGAGCGGTTCCAGATCTTTCGCCGTCAGCACGGCCAGAACACCGGGGATCTGAAGTGCTGCCTCTGTGTCGATACTGGTCACACGGGCATGCGCGTAGGGTGAGCGCACGAAGTCCCCGGCCAGCATCCCATCCAGCGTGAGATCGTCGACATAGTTGCCTTTGCCTTGGGTGAAGCGGGCGTCTTCCACCCGTTTACGCTTGCAGCCCAGCCCCTGAAGACCATCGATACGCGCTTCGCGTGTTGTCACGTCGTCTTTCATTCTGCGGCCTCCTGCGATGCATTCATCACCGCCGCAGCGGCGAGAACGGATTTCACGATGTTCTGGTAGCCGGTGCAGCGGCACAGATTGCCTGCCATGCCGAAACGGACCTCTTCCTCAGTCGGGGTTGGGTTTTCCTCTAGTAGCTTGACCGCGCGGGTGATCATGCCCGGGGTGCAAAAACCGCATTGCAGCCCGTGGTGTTCGCGAAACGCCTCTTGCAGCGGGTGCAGCGCGTCCGGGTTGCCAACCCCTTCGATTGTAGTGACATCGGCCCCGCTGGCCTGTGCGACGAACATCGTGCAGGATTTGACGGATTTACCGTTCAGCAGCACCGTACAGGCCCCGCAATGAGAGGTTTCGCAACCGATATGTGGGCCGGTCAGGTTCAGCCGTTCACGCAATGTGTAGATCAGCAATTCGCGCGGCTCTGCTAGGAATTCTTCGGCTTTGCCGTTCACGGTCATTTTGATGTGCATTTTGTCAGACATGAGCTTCCCCCTTAGCAGTGCGACCAAGCGCGTGTGATCGCGCGGGTCAGGATGATGCCAGCCACGTGGCGCTTGAAGGCGACCGGGCCGCGATTGTCTTCTGCCGGATCAATATCGCCAAGCATCGCGGCGACGGCGGGTTTGATCGCCGCGTCATCGACGGCGGTACCTATCAGCGCTTCGCCTGCGGCTTCAGAATAGACCGGCACATCGGACAGGTTTGTCATGGCGATAGAGGCCGCCACACATTGCCCACCATCCTTGCGCAGCTGCACCGCAGCGGCGGCGGTGGCGTAATCGCCGATTTTGCGTTTTTGCTTTTCATAAGCGTGGCCACCCGATGGGGCCGTAAAGCTGATAGCGGTCAGCACCTCATCATCTGCGCGGGCGGTCATATAGGCTGACTCGTAGAAATCCCGCGCTGCAACGCTGCGTTCGCCATCAGCCCCGACAAGCGTAAATTGCGCATCCAGACATTGCATCACAGCCGGCATATCGTTGCCAGGATCGCCATTGGCCAGATTGCCGCCCAATGTCCCCATCGCACGCACCTGCGGATCTGCAATTTGCAGAGCGGCAGCGCGCACGATGGGGGCAGCGGCGGCTAACCCGTCATCGGCAATCAGATCGGCTTGCGTGACCATCGCCCCGATCCGGATCTGATCGCCGTTTATCTCAATCCCTGACAACCCTGCAACATCCTGAAGGTCAATCAGATGCGGCACATCCGCCATGCGCAGCTTCATCATCGGGATCAGGCTGTGGCCTCCGGCCAACACCCGTGCATCATCCCCATATTCGTGCAGCAGGGCAAAGACCCCTGCAAGGTCCGTGGGCCGATGATAATCGAACGCCGCTGGTATCATTTGCTTTCCTCCCGATCAGCAAAATGTCTTGTGACGGGATTAGCTTGCCTGCGGACCAGCGTGGGACCTTGCGTTAATCAATGAAATTCGGCGAATTTGCACGAATTGCATCAAGCGGCGCACGAAATACGATTGGTCATACGCCAAGCGCGGCGCGGATCACTTTCAGATTCGCGCGGCTGACCGGGACTGGTGGCAAATCAGGAATGTCGAAACGGCACAAGCCGTTGTCTTTCAATCGTTCGAACTGCTGAACATGGGCAGGGTTGACCAGATAGCTGCGATGCACCTTCAGAAAACCCTGTGATTTCAAACGCTTTGTCGCTTCAGTCATGGACCATATGCAGAAGTGATGGGCTAGGTGGGTATAGACTTGGGTGTAATGCCCCTCTGCCCTGAGAAAGGCGATATCAGCGGGGTCGATGAATAAGGTCCGCCCGTCTTTTTCGCAGGGAATACGCAAAGGCCGCGGGGATACGATCAGATCATGCGCGGGCGTCGTTTGCGGCACCAGAAAGGCGATCCCCACCCATAGGAATGCACCGAAAATCACAAAGCTGGACATGATCACGGCAAGGGCGAGCACTTCATTGCTTATGACCGGGCCGACCTCGTCGAAAGACGGCACAGTGACAAAGTTTGTTCCGCCAACCGCAGTAAAATGCACAGTAAATACCGCCGTCGCAAAGCAGAGCGTACCGAGCAGGATATTCCACCGCGATAACTGCCCATAGGCGACCCAGAAGGCGGCAATGCATAAGACCACGGCGACCATGGTCACAAAACCAAGCCCCCACGGCGTATAGACCGCCTGACAAAGTTCCAGCCCTGCCATGCCCAGATAATGCATCGATAAGACGCCAAGCCCGACGATGCCCCCGGAAATCGTGATCACCAGCGGTGTCCGTTCCAGGAAATGCAACAAAATCAATGCCGTGCCCACCATCAGGACCGCCAGCAAAGCAGACGCCAGAGTAAGCGCCGAATCGTAATAGAATAGAATCGGCAATTGCAGCCCCAGCATAGCCACGAAATGCATCGACCAGATGCCACCACCAAGCGCGATGGCCGCCATTGCAATGGCTAACTTGCGCTGTCCTAAGGTTTTAGAGGACAAATCCCGTGTCAGCGTCAGCCCTGTAAATCCCGCCGCCAAGGCCACAATGAAAGAGGCCGCGACGAGGCTTGGATGATGGCTTGCCTCAAGAAATCCCATGGCGACAATTGACCACAATGTGCGCGATCTGCATAGCAATAACACAACCCTTGCAACGCATCTGGTCTGAAAAAATCAACCGACCCGCATACACCGCAGACGTCAGCGTAGACTTTCCCCCGTCGTGCAGATCATACTCTGGCCAAGAGTGTGAAAGGGAATGAGTGTCATGGAAAGCCTGTTTGCGGCAGAGTGTGTGGAAACTGTCAGCATTCTTTATGCCATTGTTTTCGGCGCGGACGGGGCCTGCGTTCTGATCAGCACATGGTCTTTGCTGACCGCCTTTGCCGCCTTCATGGTGCTTGTCGTGATCGCGCAGTTTTTTGCGCGCAAGCTTTGGGCGCGCCTTACGCGGCCCACGCCCCGGCCAGCCACACAGGATGAGACGCCACGTGGCGCAATCACTGATGACCCCAATTATGCCGACAGCGCGATCCGCTCTTCCCGTCGTTAACGCGGTCTCTTTACCCTTGCCAATGCCAGACGCGGCCACCTGTGCAGGCGGCCTCATCCATTCCCATGCCGGCCTCGGTCAGATTGACGAACTTGTCCATACCGGCTCCTGATCTGGGTTTGGTTGCGGTGCTGTGTTTAGCTAGCTGGTGGAACCGACTGACGCAACGCTCTCGCCAAGGGCGATTGACTGACTGCAAGGCATGCTGAAAGGTAGATACGTGGCGCCGAGAATTTACTACTCGCAGGTGGAGAGTTGCGTTTGGAGGAGGCTCGTCATTGAGCGATTTTGCATCACGATATGGGTATGTGCCGGTCGCCGTCGATCTGGCGGAAACTGAAATGCCTTCTAGCCTTCGCTCCGGTCTTTGGGATGTAGTTAGTAATTTCTACTTTTCAGACATTCACGCTCAACATAGTATTGTCGGCGGCACTTACTCTAAATACTTTAGCAACTTAACCAATGATATTTGGTTCAACTACTTTCGAGAACCCGCCGACTCGAGACCGAAGTATTGTGGGGATGCGGTAAAACTCATTCGTGGCCGCTTTTTTGAATGGAAGTTCTATGAGGTATACGAATTTGTAGAGTTTATTAGCGCCCGGACACCAGTAAACGGGAAAAGCAAATCGCGCTTCACTGAGTCTGCAAATTTCATACTTTCCAGAGAAAAGTCAGCCTTCAGGTTCGCGGGAAATTTTTTGGTTAAGTTGTCTGATGAAAATCAGCTGGTGGAAGTTGCCGCAGCATCACAATCGGCCTCTGAGGCAGTCAACGAACACATCAAACTGGCAGCCAAACACTATAGCAACACAAATAGTCCCGACTACCGAAATTCCATTAAGGAGTCCATTTCAGCCGCCGAGGCAGCAGTATCTTTCGTAACAGGCCGCAAGCCCAGTGGAATAAGCAGACCGCTCAAAAACATTGCAGCCACATACCAAATTCACCCTGCACTGCGGGATGGTTTCGAAAAAATCTACGCTTGGACTTCGGACGACTCCGGCATTCGTCACAGTCTCATGACAAAAAGTACAGTCACTCAAGAAGAAGCGCGTTTCATGCTTATTTCATGTAGTGCCTTTGCAAATTACCTCCTTGCATTAAGAATAAGGTTTGGCGAGATCAGTGAAGAGTGACACTTTTTTTGCCTCGCCCGGCATCGCCGGGCAGCGCCCGGGCCGGGACCTCGCAAACTGCATGACTTTTGCCGATTGTTGACAGGCTCCGCAATGCGGATAGGAAGGTGCGCCCGCCCCTAGGTCCGGGCGCCACCCTATGTCGCGCGAGAGTTTCGTCGCCCCCGACATCATCGGGGGCCGTTTGGTCACTTATGGCCAGCCATACCGCCCGAGATTTCATCGGGGCCGTCGATATCCTCTGGCAGGAGCAGGTTCAGCACAATCGCGATCAACGCCGCAGGCAAGATGCCAGAGGCCGCCAGCACGCGCAGCCCGTCAGGCAGGAACTGCAACGCATTCGGCGCGCCGGGGGCGAGGTTCATCACCTCGAGCTGCAAACCCAGCCCAATGGACAGCGCAATCGCGAAGATCACCATGTTCCGCTTGTTCCAGACCACGTCGGACAGCATTGATACGCCCGCTGCCACAACCATCCCGAACATGACGATTACACCGCCGCCCAGCACTTCGATCGGCATGGCACGTACCACGCCGCCCACCTTGGGGATCAGCCCGCATAGGATCAGGAAGAGCGCACCAATCGTCACCACGTGGCGGCTCATCACGCCGGTCATCGCGATCAGCCCGACATTCTGGCTGAAGGACGTGTTTGGCAGCCCGCCAAAGATGCCGCCCAGGGCGGTCCCCAGACCATCCGCATAGGTCGCACCCTGAATTTCCTTATCTGTCGCCTCGCGGCCTGCACCGCCTTTGGCGATCCCTGAGACGTCACCCACGGTTTCTACGGCTGAGACAAAGGCCATCAGGCAAAAGCCCACCAACGCGGCAAAAGAGAATTCGAACCCGTATTTGAAGGGCATCGGCACCATGAACCACGCCGCGTTGTTCCACTGCTGTGCCACAAAGCTTGTGGTCTGCACCGGCGTTTCCCAGAAAAGCGGCGTGATAAACAGCGCATAAAGATAGCCTACGATGATCCCGATTAGCACCGCCGAGACCGCAAGCATTCCGCGCGCAAAGAATTTGAGCGCCAGCGTCACAACGATCACAACCAAGGCCGCAGACCAGTTCATCCAACTGCCATATTCGGGGTTATCAAAGCTTTTCGCGGGGACCCCACCGGCGGCATATTCAATGCCGACCTTGACCAGCGCCAGACCGATCATTGTGACCACCAGCCCGGTCACAAGCGGCGGCAAAGCAAAACGGATTTTGCCAATCACTGTGCCCAGTAAGGCGTGGAACAGCCCCCCCAGAAAAACGCCGGTCAGCAGCACGCTCATCGCTTCTGGCCCTTTGCCCGCAGCCAGCGGGATCATGATCGGAATGAAAGCAAAGCTGGTGCCTTGCACGATGGGCAGCCGTGCCCCCACAGGCCCCATGCCGATAGTCTGGAACAGGGTTGCGATGCCAGCAAACAACATCGACATCTGGATCAGATAGGTCATGTCGGGAAAGCCCAGCGCGCCCTGATCGGACCCAAAGCCGAAGCCCGCTGCCCCCGCGATGATGATGGCCGGTGTCACATTGGACACGAACATGGCCAGCACATGCTGAATGCCCAACGGCACTGCCCGTGCCATGCTGGGGAAATAATTTGGATCCCGTAATTGATCCGGCGTTCCGATGCTTCTGTTTGCCATATTGTCTTTGTCCCTTGTTGTTTGCCGGTCTTTTGCGCCGGTCCATCTTTATGAAATCACGCGATAAGGCGTTTCGAAATAATGCTCTTCCAAATTGGGGCCGTCATTGATCCGGTCCACCACCGCAAACAGACCCGGCCCGGAGAGCGGCGTCAGCACCCCGTGCCAAGTGCCACGGTGGAAATTGATCGCCTCACCCGGTGCGGTGACAAAAGCGCGCGGGATCAGGTCATCCGCCGCGACGATGACCAGAAACGGGTCCATGCTCATCGGGATAAAGGCCTGACTGCCTAGCGGGTGCCGTTCCACCATGTCCAGCGTATAGGGCAATTGCCGCAGTTCAGACCGGAACAGGCTGATCCCAACCTTCCCGTCGTCATCCAGATCAAGCTGTGCGCGGTCGTGAAACCGCCCGCAAAGTCCCGCATTGATCATCTTGTCGGGCACACCGGCGCAGTTCATCACATCGCCAAAGGGCGCAAAATCCTGCACCGTCAAAGGCGCTATGCGAATATCGCGGCTCATCGCGGCAGCATATCCTTCAATCGGTGCAAGGCAATGCGTTCAACTTGGCGACAGGCTGTAGTGAACTCTGTCGCCCGATCATTTTCCAGCCGTGTTGCGAATGCAGCTTTAATCGACGCTTTGTCATGGTCGCGCACCGCAATGATGAAGGGAAAGCCGAATTTTTCCACATATGCCGCATTCTGCGCCGCAAATTCCGCGCGTTCATTGTCTGTCAGCGCGTCCAGCCCGGCGCTGGCCTGCTCTGCCGTGCTTTCCGCCGTCAGCCGTTTTGCCGCCGCCAGCTTGCCCGCCAGATCGGGGTGCGCGATCAAAACGCCCAAACGCTCTTCTTCGCTTGCGGACCGGAACGCCCGGCAGAGCGCGTTATGCAGCCCCACCACGCGATCATGCGCCGGACCCAGTTCAAGACCATGGGCGCGTTCGGCCACCCATGCTGAATGCTCAAACACACCGCCATAGGCAGCCACGAATGCCGCCTGATCCATCTGCGAGGGGCGGGCATAGCGTTCATGCGGATGGGCTGTTGCCCAGTGATCGGCGATCCGTTCACGAGTCGCGAACCAGACATCTTCATGCGATTTCACGTATGCGATGAACTGGCGCAGCGCCTCGACCCGTCCGGGTCGCCCGATCAGCCGACAATGCAGCCCCACCGACATCATCCGCCCGCCTTCGCGGTAAAGCGCATCAAAGCTGGCCTTGAGGTAGTCAAAGAACTGTGTGCCGGAATTGAACCCCTGCGGCGTGGCAAAGCGCATGTCATTGGCGTCCAGCGTGTAGGGCACGATCAACTGGTCGCGGTCCCCAACTTCAGCCCAATAGGGCAGGTCATCATCATAAGTATCGGCGACATAGGCAAATTGCCCGCTTTCGGCGGCCAGCCGCACGGTGTTTTCCGAACAGCGCCCTGTGTACCAGCCGCGTGGTGGTGCGCCGGTCACTTCGGTGTGCAGCCGGATCGCCTCGGCCATATCTGCACGCTCTTGCGCCTCTGACGCATCTTTGTATTCGATCCACTTCAGGCCGTGGCTGGCGATTTCCCAGCCTGCATCCTGCATCGCAGCGACCTGTTCAGGGGATCGCGCCAGCGCGCTGGCCACCCCGTAAACCGTGATCGGCAGATCCTGCATCAGCCGGTGCAAGCGCCAGAACCCGGCCCGTGCACCGTACTCATAGATGCTTTCCATGTTCCAATGCCGCTGCCCCGGCCATTGCGCAGCGCCGACGATTTCGGACAGGAACGCCTCTGACGCGGCATCGCCGTGCAACACGTTATTTTCGCCACCCTCTTCGTAATTCAGAACAATCTGCACCGCGATCCGGGCATTGCCCGGCCATTGTGCTGCCGGTGGGGTGGGGCCGTAGCCGATCATGTCGCGGGGATAACGGTGCAAGATTTCTCTCCAGTCTTTAGGGTGCTTTGGGGGGATCATCCTGCCTTTGCCTGGGAATGTCACGCCACAGCTTTGCGCTGCCTGCAATCATGCATACGGGCCCCGACAGAGCGGAAAAATCATCAAGCGACGCCAAAATCTGCTGTTATTCCGGTGGCAGATCGCTTTTATCAAAAGCACGCAACACGATCTGTCGGGGAAACCATCATGTATGATATCGCAATTTTATGGGATTGGATCGCCTTCGCCCTGCGCTGGCTGCATGTGATTACAGCAATCGCCTGGATCGGATCGTCGTTTTATTTTATCGCCCTTGATCTGTCGCTGAACCGCGATATCGACGGCCCTGCCGATGGCGAAGAATGGCAGGTCCATGGTGGCGGTTTCTATCACATCCAGAAATATCTGGTTGCCCCTGACGCGATGCCAGAGCATCTGACCTGGTTCAAATGGGAAAGCTACGCCACATGGCTTTCCGGTGCGGCGATGCTGGCCGTCGTCTATTGGGCAGGGGCAGAGCTGTATCTGATCGACCCCAGCAAAGCTGACTTGGCGATCTGGCAGGGTATTTTGATTTCTGCTGCCTCGCTTGCCGTTGGCTGGGTTATCTATGACCAGCTATGTAAATCGCCACTAGGCGAGCGGCCCACCGTGCTGATGCTGCTGCTGTTTGTGCTGCTTGTGGTGATGTCATGGGGGTATAACCAAGTCTTCACCGGTCGCGCTGCACTCCTGCATCTGGGGGCCTTCACTGCCACGATCATGACCGCGAATGTGTTTTTTATCATCATGCCCAACCAGCGGATCGTTGTCGCTGACCTGAAAGCTGGCCGTGCGCCTGATCCCAAATACGGCAAGATCGCCAAGCTGCGGTCCACCCATAACAACTATCTGACCTTGCCGGTCATTTTCCTGATGCTGTCGAACCACTATCCGCTAGCCTTTGGCACGCAATATGCGTGGATCATCGCATCACTGGTCTTTCTGATGGGGGTGACGATCCGGCATTATTTCAACTCTATGCATGCGCGCAAAGGCAAGCCAAGCTGGACCTGGGCGGTCACTGTGATCCTGTTCATCATCATCGCGTGGCTGTCCACAGTGCCCGGCCATGACACCTATGAAGAGGCCGAGGCGCGAGCGCTGACACCCTATGAACAGCGTTTTGCCAGCGCTGCCGGGTTTCAAGAGGCCCATGACATTGTGATCGGGCGCTGTTCCATGTGTCACGCCCGCGAACCTGTCTGGAACGGAATGCATTGGGCGCCCAAGGGGGTCTTTCTGGAAACCGAAAGCGATATCGCGCATCACGCCCGCCAGATTTATTTGCAGGCCGGTGTCAGCCACGCCATGCCCCCCGCCAATATCACCAATATCTCTGCCGCCGACCGTGCGGCGCTTATTGAATGGTATCGGGACGGGAGCTGATCCGCGCCCGCCACCAGCGCCAGACTACCAAAGCCGCCAGATTGATCACCAGCAAACTGCTGAGCGAGGGCACAACCGCCGCCTGCCCCGCCGTACCGCCTGATCCCAAGCTGACCACGATCTTGAGCAAGGTGCCAAGGTTAATCAGCAAAAGCCCGTACCACAGATTGCGCTGCCAAAATGCATAGAAGAACAACGCCAGAAACACGACCACAGCAGCAACAAGCGCCACAAGCGGTGCCTTGTTTTCATTGACGAAAAACATCTGTTTTTCCCAATCCAGATAGCCGCTGATCGCCGCAGGCACCTGGTCAGGTGGCGCAAACCAGAACAGGCTGGTGCCCATCAACGCCATAAAGCCAATCACATGCCACAGCTTGCGCCGATAGGCGTAATAGGCCGCTGGCAGGATGAACAGCGGGCGCGAATACCACGAAAACTGGTTTTGATGCCGTTCCCAAACCCAAGCCCCCATGTCCTGCCCGGCGAGTGCTGCTTGCATGAAAATAGCCGCTGCATAGGTCAGCATGGCACCGATCAGCACCAGCACAATCCGATCCACTACCGCATGGTTCATTGGCTCTGCCCTCTGTCCGCTTGTTAGAACGTCACCTCAAACATTGTACTCGGCCCATCAAGTAACGTAATCTCTGCCCCCTGCCCTTGCAACATGCGCCGCACAATGGGCAGTCCCATGCCCGTGCCCCCCGCATCGCGGCGGGTGGTAAAGAAGGGGTCGAATATGCGGTCGCGATTGCCTTCGGAAATGCCCGGCCCGTCATCACTGATCAGCAGCCGCGTGTTCTGCAAATCAAATGTCACCGCCTGCGCCCCATGGGCGCGCGCGTTCCCGATCAGATGGGTCGCCAGCAGTTCCATCACCGCGCCAGGCAAGGGCACCACGCCATCACGCGGCAGGATCACGTCATGACCCCTCAGAACCTCTGACAGGCGGCAATCGCCGGGCGGCATCGGTTCCTGCGCCTGCGCCAATGCGCGCTGGCTATCAAGCAATGCCTGCATCCGGCCGACCGCCTCTGTGATACGCGAGAGCATCAAGGCACGGTCCGCATCCGCCAGCCCCGGCCCGTCCAACAGCTCTGCCGCGCCGCGGATCACGCTTAGCGGTGACTTCAGTTCATGCGTGACATGATCCGCATAAGACCGCAGCACCGCCTCGCGGCTTTGCAAGGTGGTCGTCATTGCGATGACGGCTTGCCCCAGCTGCGAAAACTCTGGCGTGCCGAAATGGGTGGGCACCTCTTCGGCCCCTTCGCTATGCGCGTAGCCTGTCAGTGCGCGGACCGGCTGCAACACCAGCCGCCACAGCAGATAGCCCAGCACCAATGTCGCGACCAAGGCCATCCAGCCAATCATCCACGCGGTTTCCGCCCAGCCGAGGACTCCGCCCGCCACCCGAAAATAGGCGATCCCAATAAGGGGTAGCAAAAACACCGTCATCAGCGTGCCCCCCAGAACAAAGCTGAGCGGGGGCCGCCATTTGGCGATCACGCGCCGCGACATGCACCCATCCGGACGCCGACGCCATGTACCGTATCAATTGCATCGGCACAGCCCGCCGCCGCCAGCTTGCCCCGTAGATTGCGCAGATGGCTGTCCATCGTACGGTCGCTGACATGCACATTGGTGCCATAGATCGCATCGACCAGTTGCGGGCGTGACATGACATTATCCGGGCGGCTCATCAGCCGGGTCAGCAAATCCATCTCGCGCGCCGTCAGGGTGACAGGCGCGTCATGCACATGGCAAAGATGGCGGTCAGGATCGACGCTTAACATACCGCGCCGCAACAGCCCCCCGGCCACCGTCTGCACCGGCGTGCTGCGTTTGAGGATCGCCTTGATCCGTGCGACCAGTTCACGCGGCGAAAACGGTTTGGACACGTAATCATCCGCCCCCAGTTCCAGCCCGACGATGCGGTCCACCTCGTCAGTTTGGGCGGTCAGAAACAGGATTGGCACGTCCGAGGATTTGCGCAACGTGCGGCACACTGCCATCCCGTCCATTTCGGGCATGCCAATATCCAGAACAATCAGATCGGGGCGCAGGCTTTGTGCCATCTGTAGCGCGGCCTGACCATCTGCAGCCTCGGCCACGGAAAACCCGCTTTGTGTCAGGGCAAGCCGGACAACATCCCGGATTTGCCCGTCATCATCTGCAATTAGGATCTGGCCCGTCACGCGTCACGCTCCTTTGTCTTTGGCGTCACGTTAGAAGGAATGCGTGCGGACTTAAAGACGGGGCCCGGCGCATCCAGCCACCATGCATCGTTTGCGAGTTTCTGAGGCACACCACGTATCACCATTTCCTGTCCCTTTTCTTATCAGGTTTTAGGCAGGGATACGGGGCAGTGGTGCAGCTTTCTGCGGCGTAGACGTGCAGTTTTTGCACAGGCTAGATCGCGTCGCGGATAGCGCGCATATTGGCACCATAAGGCGCAGGATCACTGACCGACCCGCCCCGGAACACGGCAGAGCCTGCGACCAGTACATCAGCACCCGCCGCAGCCACCAGCGGGGCAGTTGTCGGATCAACACCGCCATCGATTTCGATATGGATCGGGCGGTCGCCAATCATCGCGCGCAGGGCGCGTATTTTGGCGGTCATATCGATGAACTTTTGCCCGCCAAAGCCGGGGTTCACCGTCATCACGCAGATCAGATCGACCATATCCATCAGGTCTTCGACCGCTGCGGCTGGCGTGCCGGGGTTCAGCGCCACACCCGCCTTGGCCCCCGCCCCGCGGATGGCCTGCAAGGTGCGGTGAATATGTGGGCCAGCCTCGACATGGGCGGTGATGATATCAGCCCCTGCCTCAGCAAAGGCGTCAATATAAGGATCAACCGGCGCGATCATCAGATGCACGTCCATCACTGTTTTGATATGCGGGCGGATGGCGGCACACATTGCCGGGCCAAAGGTGATGTTGGGCACGAAATGCCCGTCCATCACATCCACATGGACCCAATCCGCGCCCTGCGCCTCTATCGCTGCGCATTCCGCACCGAAATTGGCGAAATCCGCCGCCAGAATAGAGGGGGCAATTTTGATGGAACGATCAAAGGACATCGGCAACGCTACCTTCTGAATTGATAATGCAGCCAATAGCGCGCATTCTTGCGAATGTCACCCAAGGAAGCGTTTCACCCATCCATCATTGCTGGTCCACGGGTTTACGGCCCATCTTGATAGTTTTTTGTAAAAATGCGCTGTTTTATGTGTTATCATAACATATGACTTTTACCCTTCTCCACCGCGATATCTTGTCAGACGGCAGTCAAATCCATCTGGCACGGGCCACGCTGACCAACGCGCGCCCGAAATCGCTGCATGATCACGACTTTTACGAACTCATCTGGGTCCAGAATGGCAAGGTCAGGCATCACCTGCCCGATGGTGGCAATACACTGACCGAAGGCGATCTGATCTTCTTGCAACCGGGTCAGGCCCATGCCCTGCAAGGGCGCGGCGCGGATGCGCTCGTCGTCTCACTTTGCATCCATCCGGCTATCATTGATGGGCTTGGCCAGCGGCACCCCCAATTGCAGGGCCATCTTTTCTGGTCGCAAACCCGATATACACGCACCCGGCGGGATATCAGGCAGCTGGCCGCCCTCAATCACGCGGCGGTTTTGTTGGAACGCAGCGCGCGCAACACCCTCGAGGCCGAGGCATTTCTGCTGCCGCTTTGTGCCGATCTGACGCAGGATAACCTACCCAACGATACGCCCGCATGGCTGGCCGATGCATGCAGTAGCGCGCAGGACCCGCAAGTCTTCCGTTATGGTGCCGCTGGCATGGTCGCACTGACAGGCAAGGCGCATGCCCATGTCAGCCGGTCCATGCGCAAATATCTGGGCTTAACCCCGTCAGATTACATCAATCAAATCCGCATGGCCCATGCCGCGCGGGTCCTGATCACCGACGCCGAGTCTATTGCGCAGATCGCAGCCGATTGCGGCATTCCGAATATGTCGCATTTCCACAAACTCTTTCGGGATGCATATGGGCTTACCCCGCTACAATACCGACAGAAATATCAACGTCAGGTCATTCAGCCGACATAGTATTTGACCAAATAGTCAAAACTTGCCAAGACCCTGACAGCATGCCACGCTGACCCGGCAATGCAGGAGGGCACCTTGCAAACGACTCAATCCACCGCGCCAACCGCGACGCAACTGCCGCAGGTTCACGAACAGCGCAATGATGGCATGCCGCTTGATCTTGATTGGGTCATGGCGGTGCAGGCAAACACATCTGCTATCGAACGGCGCGCCAAAACGCTGCCCGGCCGCCGGTCGGTGAAGAAAGATTATCAGGCTGCGTGGCTTTGCAAAGCGATCAGCCTGATCGACCTGACGACGCTGTCCGGTGATGATAGCGCGGGCCGCGTGCGCCGCCTTTGTGCCAAAGCCCGCCAGCCGGTGCGCGCTGATATCCTTGAACAGCTTGGCATGACCGGGCTGACCACTGGTGCTGTCTGCGTGTATCACGACATGGTCGAAACGGCTGTCGACGCGCTTCAAGGCACAAATATCCCCGTCGCCGCCGTCTCGACCGGCTTTCCTGCGGGTCTTTCCCCGTTTCATCTGCGCATCGCCGAAATCGGCGAAAGTGTGAACGCCGGTGCGGCCGAGATTGATATCGTCATTTCCCGTCGCCATGTTCTGACCGGCAATTGGCAGGCGCTATATGATGAGATGCGCGAAATGCGCGACGCCTGCGGTGATGCCCACGTCAAAGCGATCCTAGCTACTGGCGAACTGGGCACGTTACGCAATGTCGCCCGCGCGTCGCTGGTCTGCATGATGGCCGGGGCCGATTTCATCAAAACCTCCACCGGTAAAGAACCCGTCAACGCCACCCTCCCCGTGACCCTGACGATGATCCGCGCCATTCGCGATTATCAGGACAGGACAGGGATCAAGGTCGGCTACAAGCCCGCTGGTGGGATCAGCAAAGCCAAAGATGCGCTGGTCTACCTGTCGATGATCAAAGACGAGTTGGGCGACCGCTGGCTGCAACCTGACCTGTTTCGTTTCGGTGCATCCAGCCTGCTGGGCGACATCGAACGGCAACTCGAACACCACGTCACCGGTGCCTATTCGGCATCATGGCGGCATGCGATCGGATGACGATACGCGCGACATCTCTGTCACGCCCGGCGGCACGCCGGGCAGCCCCCGACCGCCCCCATGGGCGGGGGCTTTACCCCCACCCGCGGCCGGAAGCCGCCCTAAGCATATGGGCAGCAGCAGAATGACCATCAAAGAAATCTTCGACACTATGGATTACGGCCCCGCCCCCGAAAGCAGCAAGGAAGCCTTGCAGTGGCTGGCTGATAACGGCGGCATCGCCGGGCATTACATCAATGGCAAATGGGGCGCGCTGCGCGATGATTTCGCGTCGAACAACCCTGCGACCGGCGAAAAGCTTGCTGGCGTGACCAAAGGCACGGCAGATGAAATCGCCGAAGCCGTCGCCGCCGCGCGCAAGGCCCAGCCCGCTTGGGCCAAATCCGGGCACAAGCGCGCACGCGTCCTTTATGCCATCGCCCGGCTGATGCAGAAACATGCACGGCTGCTGGCGGTGATGGAAACGCTCGACAACGGCAAACCGATCCGGGAATCCCGCGATATCGACGTGCCGCTGGCGATCCGGCATTTCTATCACCACGCGGGCTTTGCCCAGCTGATGAAATCCG
Organism: Loktanella agnita; assembly: GCF_046640325.1. Taxonomy (NCBI): domain Bacteria; kingdom Pseudomonadati; phylum Pseudomonadota; class Alphaproteobacteria; order Rhodobacterales; family Roseobacteraceae; genus Loktanella; species Loktanella agnita. The sequence continues at coordinate 254,648 of NZ_JBJMBF010000001.1, forward strand.
AACTGCCCGACCGCGAGGCCCTTGGCGTCTGTGGACAAATCATCCCATGGAATTTTCCGCTGCTGATGCTCGCCTGGAAAATCGCGCCCGCGCTGGCGATGGGTAACACGGTGGTGCTGAAACCCGCCGAATATACGTCGCTCAGCGCGATGGTCTTTGCCGATATCTGCACCCAGGCGGGCGTGCCCCCGGGCGTCGTCAATATCGTCACCGGCGATGGCGAAACAGGGGCCGCACTGGTCAATGCAGAGGTCAATAAAATTGCCTTCACCGGCTCTACTGAGGTTGGGCGCAAAATCCGTGAGGCCACCGCTGGGTCGGGAAAGGCGCTCTCACTCGAACTGGGAGGTAAATCCCCCTATATCGTGTTTGAGGACGCCGACATCGACAGCGCGGTCGAAGGGTTGGTCGATGCAATCTGGTTCAATCAGGGTCAGGTCTGCTGCGCAGGCTCGCGGCTGCTGGTGCAAGAAGGCATCGCCGACCGGTTCTATGCCAAGCTGAAATCCCGCATGGATACGCTGCGCATCGGCAACCCGCTGGACAAATGCATTGATGTGGGGGCCATTGTGGACCCGGTCCAGCTGGAGCAGATCACCCGCATGGTCAGCGCCAACACCGAAGGTGACACCTACCAAACAACCGCCCCCGAAGGCTGTTTCTATCCCCCGACCCTGATCACCGGGCTGTCCGCCGCATCAACCCTGATGCAAGAGGAAATCTTTGGCCCCGTGCTTTGCGCCACCACTTTCCGCACCCCGTCCGAGGCCGTAGAGATCGCCAATAACACGCGCTATGGGCTGGCCGCATCCGTCTGGTCGGAAAACATCAACCTCGCCCTTGATACCGCGCCAAAGCTCGCCGCCGGGATCGTTTGGATCAATGGCACCAATATGATGGATGCCGCCGCAGGGTTTGGCGGGGTCCGCGAAAGCGGCTTTGGGCGTGAAGGCGGCTGGGAAGGGCTTTCTGGCTACACCAAACCCAGCGGCACGGCCAAACCGCTCAAGAAAATCACCGCCTTCACCACCGAAGACGGCACACCCGCCGACCCGCTTGACCGTACGGCCAAGCTTTATATCGGCGGCAAGCAGGCCCGTCCTGATGGCGGCTATTCCAACCCGGTTTTTAGCCCCAAGGGCAAACTTCTGGGGCACACGTCCATCGCCAACCGCAAGGATATCCGCAACGCGGTGGAGGCCTGTAATGCGGCCAAAGGCTGGTCCAAAACCACCGGCCACCTGCGCGCGCAGATCCTTTATTACATCGCAGAAAACCTGTCCGCCCGGGCGGATGAATTCGCCACACGGATCAACACCATGACCGGCACAAAAACCGGCGCGGATGAGGTCGAAACCGCGATCCGCGCGCTTTTCACTTATGCGGCCTGGGCTGACAAATATGACGGTCAGGCCCATGGCGTCCCGATCCGGGGTGTTGCTTTGGCAATGAAAGAACCGGTCGGAAATATCGGCATCCTTTGCGATGATGCCCAGCCGCTGGCAGGTCTGATCAGCGCTATGGCCCCAGCCATTGCAATGGGTAACCGGGTGATCCTTGCCGCCAGCGAAGCCTTCCCACTGGGCGCCACTGATTTCTACCAGATCCTTGAAACCTCTGACGTGCCAGCAGGCGTGGTCAATATCCTGACCGGCCCACATGCGGATCTCGCCAGCCCACTGGCCAGCCATATGGACATCGACGCGGTCTGGTCCTTCTCTTCCAGTGATCTCTCAGCCGAGATCGAAAAGGCCAGTGCTGCCAATCTCAAACGCACATGGGTCAATCACGGTAAGGCGCTTAACGCCGACAGCCACAGCTACCTGCAAGCCGCGACAGAGGTCAAAAATATCTGGATCCCCTACGGCGAATAGGCATCCAAGCTTCTTTTGGCCAAAAATATCCTGGGGGAGTCCCGGTACGGGACGGGGGTGAAACCCCCACCCCAAACATGGAATCGGCGCAGCCGTCATTTAGGCTGCACGCACATCACATCACTCAGCACGCACATTACTCAGGTGGCGTGCTGCGATTTTCCTTCTTGCGCCAAGTATCCATCCAACGGGACATACGACCGCGACGCTCTGCGACGCCGGCCTGCACCTCGTCCACGCGGTGTTCTGCCTTACCCATCAGCGGATCAATCGTACGCTCACGGAACTGACGCCACATAGCGCGCACAAACAGCAGCAGCACCGCCAGCGTGATAAAGAAGAAGATATTAAACCATGGGATCACGGTGACATTCGGACCATCCACCGGACGGATCGCAATCGCATTCGGAAAGGCCGAGAAATAGGGATTGCGCCAGCCATAATGGGTCAGCACCGCCCATTTCGGGTTTTCGACGGTCGAGCGCAGATCATCAGCCTCGGTCTGCAAATTGGCCGTGTCGAACTTGAAATAGAAAGGCCAGGAAAACCCGGTATCCTCGTTGCGATAGACCATCGGCTCTGTCGCATCACGCGGGATAAACCCTAGCAGGAATGTCCGCTTCTTGACCGTCTGGATGAACTGCACATCGCGATTGATCAGCGTCTCTGACTGATCATCCGGGCTGGCCCAGAAAATCCGAGTCCAGTCGTTCAGATCCTGCCGTTCCTGATAGGTGTTCACGACACGCACCACATCGTGCTGCGGCAATCCATAGTGCAGGATCGTCGCAAAAAAGAGGACTAACAGGATCCGGAGTGTGATCTTGATCTTACGCATGGGCTGCCTCTCAATTCTCATTTATAATGTAGATGATCGCGGACATCACGATAATCGGCACCGCATAGACCAGCGCAATCAGCTTTGGCCGGATAGAATTCTTATACGCCACCATACCCTGTTCCACATAGGCATCGCGAGCGCCCGGTGCACCCCCATCGGGATGGTCTTCTGCAAACTGATCTTCCAGACGTTCGCGCCGGACAGATTTTGAATAGATTGAAATTGCGAAATAGACCACGGTCATGGCGATAAAACCCAGCACCACAAGTCTGATAAAACCAAACATTCTTACCCTCTCCGACCGATCGCGCCCCACGGGCCCACACGGCTGATCAGATCCGGCTGCCCTATTGGCATTGCCCGCTCTGTCACAGCGTCATGACCATACAGCGCATTCCGCATCCCCGCCTTGTCGACTTGATACTCACGGTCAAGAAAATCAACGACATAGGCCTTCTTTTCATCTGGCCAGCGGGCATAGGCCCGATAAAAAACCTCCTTGTGGCAGATAAACAACTGCCGCGCATCCAGCGGTGTCATCTCGGCCAGCAGCATATTCACAAGGCTCGCATCCGGGTGGGCCTTGGCCCGCAATGTATAAAAATAGGCCGGGTGTTCTGACGTGATCCGTGGCCATGGGCCATCTTCCTCGGCCCAGCGGACCAGCGCGGCCAGCCCATGCCAGGCTTCGGGCAGCAGTTTTGCATGTTTGCGGCCCAACACGCGCAGGTCGCGTTCGCGCGCGCCAGTCAGCTGCTCATTCATCGACGCCGCAACCGCGACCACAATAAAATCCATCTTCTGACGCAGGATCGCCGCCGCATCGGCACCGCGCGCATCGGTGATCGGCTCCACCAGATCATTGAGGTTCAGAAACTTCGCAATGGCCGAGCGTTCGCTGAAATCAAAGGTAAAGGGGATCGGCAGCGCGCCAACCTTGGCCTTGTTGCCCGCGACAATAGCTGCCGGATGCTCCACACCGCGAAAGACGTAAAGCCCGCCGAAAAGTGCTGTCCAGAAATTCTCTTGCCCGAATTCCATGTGGCGCAGGTTGACCGGGTTGCGGGCTACATCACCGGTCTGTTTAGCCATGCCGATCATCTCAGCAATGAGCATATCATCATGCCAGGCATCCGGTTCGGTCTTGAACCGGTCAATCAATTGACCCAGCTTTTTGGCCGTGGCCACCGTGCCACTGGTCGTATCCGCCTCTACCGTGACTTTGAGGATATTGAACAGATCAGCAGGTGCCTGCACCCCATAGATCGAGTTGATCAACTCCCCCGCCACCGCATCACGTGCAGTCAACGCAAACAGCTCGGACCGATTTTCGTTGATAAACTGGCGTAGAATTTCGCGCGCTGTCGAGAATTTTGCATTCAACAGCGGCGCATCCGCCTGTTCGGTCGTCAGCAGAATGAACTGACGGTTCACACCCGCATGGTTCAGGTAAAGCTCATCGCCCAGTTCATCCCCGACCTCAGGACTATAGCCCGAAATATCGACATGAAAGTCATCCAACGCCGTTTCGCGACCCGTCAAATGCTTCAGCGCACGATTATACCGCTCCACCAGCACCGGGCTGTCCACCCGGATCAAGTTGCCAAACATGAGGCCCTTTTCGATCAGTCGGTGCACGAAACCCTCCGTATGATGGGTGATTTCACCCATCTTGTCTTCAGAACCCTCACCATGTCTTCTTCACCCATTTCCGCGGCAACCCCGCCACCGAAAGCAACAAAATCGGGGCCCAAATCATCGCAGAGGCCAATCCAAGTCGGCCAAAGAACACCACCGTCGCAGCGACACCCGGAGCAAACAGCTGCGCCGCAGTAGCCCCCTGCCAAAGGTAAAGACAGACGAACATGCCCCCCGCCAGCAGAAAAATCAGCATGGTGGATAGAAACGCATTCAGCAAAAGCGGTTTCACCCCTTCGGGCAGAACACGCGCCAGCAAACGGGGCACAAAGAACGCAAGCGCGGCGAGGGCCAGCGCAGGCAGAAACAGGCTGTCGGAAAACAGCGCCATCTTAGACAGGCCTTATGTCATGAACTGACACCGATAAATTCCCTCTGGACCGTAGCCATCTCGCCAGACGGCTCTGAATTTTCGTGCGCTCGCAACCAACCGTCAGGCTGCTACCTGTAATATCAAGCACCTGCTCGCTCCGTAAAAATAGGTACTATGACATCATACAAGTCCCCCACCAAATAATCGGGCAACTGATAACAGGTTTCTTTCATATCATTTCGCCCAAGAGGAACAAATATCAGACCGTGCGCAAATCTTGCATGAATGAGAACCAAGGCGTCGGTCATCTCAAGACACCAACCAAGCCAATCATTGAACAGTCGATCTCTCTCCTGCTTTTCCGGAATATTCCTCCACTTTCGATTTAGCCTCGCATTAAACATTAGCTCTTCTCCTATCGGGAAGAAGTCGTTCCCACCGAAATTGTGCGTATATAAGTTGAAATCTCCGTCTTCAGAAATATGAGGATAATTCTTTATTGCTGCATCAAAAGAGTAATGATTTGCCGTTTCGTGCCGCAAGCAACGAGCCACCTCGTAACCCTCCCCCTTAGCTAGATTATTAACTTGGTGTTGAGAATCTCGCGAAAGTTCAGAGATGATCGCGTCATTTTTTCTCTTTTCGATCGATTTTAGAAACTCCAAAAATTCAAATAGTTTCGCGCTCCAAGTTCGAAGCAAAACGAAGCGAGCAATATTTCCCGCACTGTCTATCGATGGAATTTTCGTGTAAGGGTGGTTCTGTGCCAAAAAAAGCTTTCTTAGAGCATTCACCTCACTTACCGCGAAGCTAACGACAGAGAACACTACAAGGTGGTTTTTTGGCAAGCCTTTCAATGTGTTCCAATCAAGATCAAACTCTTGAAACTCGATTTTTGCGTCACTCATTCCTTCCCCTCCAGATACCGCCGCTTCGCCTCTTCCTGCCGCGCAAAATCACGCACCATCGCGTCAATCGCCACCGCGTCGGATTTATCCGCGTAGCGGAATTCGCTATCGGCGTAGCGGTTGATCTCCTGCACCACCATCTCCACCGTGATCGGCTGACGTAGCTCAGAGATCATCGCCTTCTTCGTATCGTAATCCTTGAACATGAACAGATCCGGCTGTTCCATCCATTCATCGGGCAGCTCGAAATCCATCGCGCGGACTTTCACCGCATCGGTGATATTCTTGATCGCACGCCCGGTGAAGCGTTCATCCGCCTCCTGAATACCCTTCAGATAGGTGCCAATCTTGGCAATCGTATCCAGATCGCCCACCTGACCATGCACCCGTTCAAAGACCCGCATCAGCCCTTCTTCATGCGGGCGGGCATGGCTTTCAAAACTGGCGGCGACGGCTTTCTTGATCTCCTGCGCGCTGAAAACCTCATGTTCGCCCACGGGGATGTCGTGGTTCTTACCCATCAGCAGATACAGGATGTCGATATAATCATCGCGGGTCTGCGGCCCATCCACCAGAAACCGCGCCCCGGCGCGCTGGCGCAGCGCATCATCGACATTTTCGGGATAGTTCGAGAACATCCCAAAGGTACAATTGCCCCGCACCACCGTATTGGCCCCGGCGAAGCTTTCCATCAGCACAGCGGTGATTTCCAACTGACCGGCAGATGATTGACGATCCCCGCGCTTGCCCGCCAGTTGGTCGATATCATCAATCGTGCCAAAGCCAATCACATGCGGGTCCAGCACATTGCGGATAAACGCCTTGGCGTTCTGCCCTGATTTGCCCTGATAGCTGTCGATATTTTCGGTGCTCAGATTCTGATAGCGAAACGGATAGCCCGCAACCTGACAATAATCATGGATCAGCCCGGCCATCATCTGGATCAGGGTCGTCTTGCCCGTACCCGGCTTGCCGTCCCCCATGAAGGTGAATATGAACCCGCCAAGTTCGGCAAAGGGGTTCAACCGGCGGTCAAAATCATAGGCCATCACCATTTTGGCCAGCTTCATCGCCTGATATTTGGCGATATGGTTGCCCACAACCTCATTCGGTTTCTTGAAGCTCATGGTCAGGGTGGACCCTTTGGCTTTGCGCGCCGGGCTAAAGCCCTGCACCGCAAAATCATCCGCATCCACCCGCCAACTGGCGGCGTTGAACGGTTCCAACCGGCCCGCACCCGCGGCACGGGCGGCGACTTTTTCCATCAGGGTTTCGGCAAAACCCAGCACAGTCGCCACAAGCTTTGGCTCTGATGTGGCATGGGTTGCGATATCCTGATCCAGTTCCCACAATGCGCCATGCAGGGCAAGCTGGCCGTTATCCAGCAACACCTCATCAATCTCACCCAGCTCCACCACCTCTTCGGTCGCATGGGAGGCCAGATAATAAGCGGTCGCAGAGCCGAATACATAGAGCATAATCAATGCTTCGGCTGTCAGATATTCGCTGAAATCCGCGCGGCTGGTATCAGGCAAGGCCCCTTCCAGATTGGCGCGTTTCAGATCTTTCAGCGGTGTGCGCTCCGCATATTGCTCGGCCACAGCCAGCGCCACGGCAACGGCGCGGCGCAGCGATTGCAGCACGCTGGCCTGCAAGGGCGAAATCAGACCATCGCCCCCCTCCACAGCCTCAACCCGCGTGGTCAGTTGTACGCCTTCCTGACGGGTGACGCGGCGAGTGACCAAGCCCGGGGTCGTCGACCGGAACGCGCGGCGCGTGCCGATACCAGACGAGCGTTCAGGTGCCGCAGCCGGCGCCGCGTCAGCCTTGGCGATCCGGGGCGCATGATCGAACCCATCGATCAAATCCAGCGCCGCCGCGTAATGCTTGCGGATTTCCTCCTCGCGCAGCTCCATCTGATCGCTTGTCTGGCTCATGCTCTCTCCTTCACGCGGGTCGGCCACCCACATTTCCTTCCGTAAGGTGGATCTTGACCCACCCTACCTGTAACTCAACACCCGGCCATTGCGGCTGACCACAAATTTGCGCACGTCACGAAAGCCGGGCGGATTGCGCTCGGCCAGCGCCTGATAAGGGCGCTCTGGCATAATCAGTGACCGCTCCATGCGGGTCGCGCCACTCTCCGCCCCGCCGCCTTCGAACGGGTCGAGCGCGAATATCTGGCGTTCTACCGTGCCGAACCAGCCCGATTTTACATTTTCCACACGTGCGGATTTCAGCTCTTCCTCGGTCCAGACCAGCGCCCAATCTTCGCCCACAGGGGCATTGGCGGCCTGCAACACATCGCGGAGCGGACCGGACTGGCGGGTAAAGGCCGAGGAATACATCGGCCCGATATGAAACCGGCGCAGGCGGATGGGGTGCAGATCGTCGAAATCTTCGTCAAACCCTTTGGCGATGGTCACCAGTTTCAGATGAGCCACCGATTGCGCCATTAGATGCGCCTGTGCTTCAGGCCAGCGTCGTTCATCCTTGGGCAGGCCCACGCGCCCGGTATCTTCAACGTCCATCAGGTATATCGTGGGCAGGTTCACCTGGCTGTCATAGACCGCCCAATGCACCAAAAACCGGCGGCGATCCGCGACGTTTTCAATCCAGACCGCCTGCGGATCATTGCGGGCCCAGAACTGATCGCCGCGCGCCAGTTCCTCGTAATACATCCGTTGGGACAGCGCATATTGCAGCTTTGTCGGGATCTGCTGTTCGGCCAAAATAACGCGCACCATCTGATCCTTCAGCGCCGCGACCGAGGGCTGCGATTCCAGATGCCGCGCCGCCTGCTGGGCGTCATTGGCCATCTCCAAAAGCTCCTGATACACAGGAAACCCGCTTTCACGGCGATCAAATGTCAGCGCACCCGCATGAGCATAACGCCCCGCAAAATGGTATTTGTGGGACAGGGCGGTAAAAGTCCAGTTGAGCCCCACCAGATAGCGGGCCAAGGCCTCGATATCATGCCGCGAAAATCGGCCCTCCGCCTCCATCGTTGCGGCCACCTTGGTCAGATAGCCGGTGATTTTGGAGAACTTGCCGAAATACCTCCGGGTGGTGCGGGTATCTTCCAGCTTGATATGATCGGCTTGGAGGTCAGTCTGGGTCATGACGTCCCTATAACGCGGATCGCAGTCCCGGACGTGATCCGGGACCCCAAACAAGCCGCAGCAAGAGGTCCCGGATCATGTCCGGGACTGCGGCAGATCACAATTCGGCCCCATAGGCATTGCTATCATGCTTTTCCACAATCTTCTGGAACCGGCGAACAAAGCGTTCATCGGCTTTCGCTTTCTGCTCCAGCACCTCGCGGGCAAAGACCATGTGGTCCTCATGGGCCTCCAGCATATCGGTCATCCGGGCGTTGGTGGCAGAGCCGATGGCCGCCATTGCTGTCTGCGCTTCCTGATCAGTCTGCACCCCGATCTCGTTGATCTTGTGGGCCACGTCCTGCTGCTGCGCCGTCTTCAAAGATTTTGACAGAGCGTCATATAGCACAACACGTTGCTTGGTGTCTGTTTGCAGCTTGTTGATCAGCACCATCTGGGTCGCCGCCTGGTTCTGCAAACTGTCGATCCAGGTCTTGCCCTTCTCAATGTAGCGTTCCAGCGTCTGGGATTTCGCGATCTTGACCTGCTCTTGCTGCACCATTTCATTATACTGGCTGTTCAGGCCCGCAAGTTCAGTTTCCAGCTTGGTGCGGGCGGCGGCGTCCTGTTCCACGGAAATCTTGCCTTCAAGGTCGATGATCTTGGGATCCATACCCAGAATATCGGCCTTCAGCGTTTCCAACTCGCCCACCACGGCCTCACGTTCCTGCAACGTGCCGGACAGGTTTTGTTCGACGCTGACCTTCTGCTCATTCAAAACAGCCAACTGCCCTTCGAGCAGCTTCATGATCACGTCTGATTTGCTGATCAGGTCCTGCAGTTTGTCGTCAATGCTGGCTGTCCGCATCCGCTCTTGCCGCATACTGTCGGCCTTGGCTTTGCTAAAGAAACCAATCACCGTCTCCATCCCGGTCTTCGACCGCATCTGGTCGAAATCACGCGAAAAGGCCGATGTCACATCGTCCAGCCCCATAATCAGCTCGGCGATATTGGCATTCATCACTTCAGTATGCTGATGCACGTCATCCAGTGTTGCGTTTTCAATATCCACGGCCACATCCGTGCCCTGCGCCATTTTCGTGCGCGCGGTCTCGATCCGGCCGGTCAGCTCGGAAATTTTGCTCTGGGCCTCGGCCACCTGGGCCTGAGACTCCTGAATCTGCGTTTCAAAATCCGCCATTAGGGCACTCCTCAATAAACCTGTCTTACAACTTATATGGCCACGTTAACGGCGATGTGAATAGGGGGGCGTGGTCAGAGCCTGTTTGAACGCAGGTTGCAGCACATCCGCCACGGCGGCGCTGCGTTACACGGGCATGCGATGGCAAGCACCTGTAGCGAAACAGGCGAAGCGGCCGCGACCACCATGACGTGTGATCAGGGGTTAGGCGTCGACCGTATCGTCCTGCTCTGACGAACGGTCCAATGCGTCGGGGTCCGGTCCAAGCAGTTCTTCGGGGTCGATGATCTTGGGCGGCAGTTCCACGCCACGCTCAAAATTCTCGGGGTCGACGCGCAGCGATTCCTCGCGGCCACGAATATGCACCTGCATCGGCGTATCAACCTGATCGTATAGGTCAATGATATCATGGTTGAACATACGGATGCAGCCAGCCGATCCGGAGTTGCCGATTGATTCCAGATCATTGGTGCCATGAATGCGGTAATAGGTGTCGCGGCTGCCCCGATATAGATAGAGCGCACGCGCGCCCAACGGACTGCGCAATCCGCCGGGGATCCCGCCGCGAAAAGCGCCGTAAACTTCGGGTTCGGTCCGCAGCATGTTCTGCGTTGGTGTCCAGCCTGGCCATTTGCGTTTCAGCTTGATCGTCGCCCCGCCCCGGATCGACTTGCCCGCACGACCAACACCCACCGGGTAACGGGTGGTCGTCCCGTCTGCGCGCACATGGTACAGAAACTTTGCATAAGGGTCGACGTCGAGCGTGTTCGGCGGCTGCTCACCATTATAAATACCCGACATGCGGCGGTTGACGCCTTGCAGGTATTTGCTGGGAATGCCGGGCAGTACATAATCGGAATCTGGCAATAGACCATAACCGGGCAAAAACTGCGCCACCTCTGGCTCTGTCAGGCCGGGGATTTGCACAGGGCGCGCGCAGCCAGCCACGCTGGCCAGCATCATAGCCCCGAAAGAACGACGTGTCAGATTAATCATAAGACAGGCAAACCCCGATATTCACAACGAATCTCCTCTTATCAGGGTGACTGATTGAGATAAAATGCCCAACAGGCGGTTTCTTGCAGAAGCATTACAAAACGTGACAATCGCGCCCGGCGGTGCGGGTGGTCAAACTGCGCAGACCGCAAAAGGTTCCGATAAATGGCGAGAATGCGTGCCGCGCTTGACGTCAGGCCGATATTTCAGTCAGCTTACATGCAATAATTGTATTTTTGGATCATTGATGTGCTGGATATTACCTACGGCAACCCCGCGTGGAAGGACGATAGCGCTGCGGCCAATGCAGAGGCGCAGCACCGCGCCATCCTGACCCGTGATGCAGAGGGCCCTGACGACCGGCGCGCCATCTGATTTTCGGATCTGGGCGCGCTAACGGCCTCGCAGGAAGAGCTGGCGCAAATTCCCGAATTGGAACGGCTGATTGTTGGTCTTGCAAGAACACCTGATGGAAAGCATCACGGACCGACGCAAAATCTTTCCGATCTGGGGCCGCTGCCAAGGTTGACCAATCTGCGCGCACTCAACCTTATGGACACAGGTGTAAAGACGCTTGACTTTGTTGAGCACCTCTCCGCGCTGCAAAGCTTCAACCTCAGCCACACAGGGATCACCGATCTTTCATTCCTGCTGCAATTACCGCATTTTGCCGGGCTCACCGCGCAGTTTCTTTCGTTTTTCGACACCCCCCTTGCCAGAGAGGATCGGCGTTGGGAAATGCTGTCGGGACTGTCACCAGAGGTCGCTGCCAAGGATGTGATCCTTTATCTGCGCGGCGAACATCCCGACCTACAGCCCCCGGCCGAAGGCGCGCAGGTTGCAACGGGCGCGGCGGGGATGCTGGCCACCAGCCCGGTGCAATTGGAAGAGCGTGACGGCAAGGCCGAGATTGTCGATGCGGAAATCTTTCACCCACCAGTCCCGATGGATGGTGGCAAAGGCCAAGACACTTTGGAAGGGTTGCACGTCACGGCCGACAATCTGCTTTCCGAATTGCAGCACGGGGTCAACGTCAGCCCCAGACTGTTACGCCGGGTCGAACGCTATGCCATCGCCGCCCACCCGTCCGGCACCCCGTCTTTTGCCCTGCTCGAAGGGGCGATGGTCCTGCTGCGCCCACTCGTGACGGACCCCTATACCCGCGAGCCACTCGACCCCGGCCTGATCGCCGGTCTAGAACAGTTGGTCACCCTTCATGACAGCTTTGGCGGCCCCAGCGCCACGCCGGACCCGCTGCCCGTACTGCCCCATCAGCCTGACACGCCCGATCAGACGGCGCAGGCAACCGAGACCATCGAAAAGCTAGCCGAAACGATCAAGGACGCCACGCAAGCGGGGTTTGTCGGTAACACGGTCGTCTTTGCGATCAACTCGACGGTCGAGGCTTCCAATGCAGCCGCCGCGCCTCTCCACCGGGATGCGCCGGCGGAAGAGGTCGAACAGCGCAAGGGATTTTGGTCGTGGGCGCTGCGCATGAGCGGAGGGCTGGCGAAGGGGCTTGAACAATATATCAAGACCCACCGGCTAATCGCTTCTCCCGAAGTGCAGGCATTGCTGATGCGGCTTACCGAACTGATCTCAAGCTTGGCCCCCTATTTCAACGTCTGATCACCCCACCACGTTGTGATCCGGCCCATAGGGGAAGCCGGTGATGTTTTCATTGCCGTCATCCGTGACGATCAGGATATCATGCTCGCGGTAGCCACCTGCCCCCGGTTGGTCGTCGGGGATCGTCAGCATCGGCTCCATGCTGATCACCATGCCCGGTTCCAGCACCGTGTCGATATCCTCGCGCAGTTCTAACCCGGCCTCGCGCCCGTAGTAATGCGACAGCACGCCGAAAGAGTGCCCATAGCCAAAGGTCCGGTATTGCAGCAGGTCGCGCGCGGCGAGGAAATCATTGATCTGCGCGGTCACGTCAGAGCAGCGCATGCCCGGTTTCAGCAGTGACATCCCGAATTCATGCGCCGCGACGTTTGCCTCCCATATCTTACGCGACGCCGGATCAACCGCGCCTACGAACAAGGTCCGCTCCAACGCTGTGTAATAACCGGAAATCATCGGAAATGTGTTCAATGAAAGGATATCACCGTGTTCCAACGCGCGCGATGTCACCGGGTTATGCGCCCCATCGGTGTTGATCCCTGATTGAAACCAAACCCAGGTGTCGCGATATTCCGCATCGGGAAAACGCGCGGCGATCTCCAGCTCCAGCGCGTCACGGCCAGCCATGGCTACATCAATTTCGCGCGCGCCGGGCCGGATTGCATCGCGGATCGCATAGCCCCCCACATCGGCCACGGCGGCACCCGCGCGGATCAAATCCCGTTCGGCGGCTGATTTATGCATCCGCTGGTGCATCGTAGCAGGGGCAATGTCGGTCAGGCTGGACGGGTGCAAAAATGCGTTCAGCTTGTCATACTGTGCCAGCGTCAGATGATCGGCCTCATACCCGATGGCGGCATTGGGTCCGGTAACGGATAAGATCGCGCGCCAATAATTGTCACGCTCCCAATCGGTATAGGTGATGTTATCCCCGTGACAGCGCCGCCAAGGCTGGGCGGCATCAATACCCGCGCTGATCGTGACGCTTTCCGATGCTGTCACAACCAGCCCATAGGGCCGTCCAAAGGCGCAGTACAGAAAGCCAGAATAATAGGCGATACTGTGCATGGAGGTAAAAACGCAGGCACTGACACCCGCATCCGCCATGATCGCGCGCAGCCCCGCCAGCCGTGAGTCATATTCCGATGACGCAAAGGGCAGCACCTTTTCACTCTGATGGAAACGATAGAATTGTGGACGTGCAGTCATGTCAGACCCTCGCGAAAAGGCCCCGGCGTTCAGGACAAAATAATGGGAATCACAACGACGCCATCGTTGCTGAGGCAAAGCTAGGCCGCACAGGGCCGCAAATCAACGCAAATCCCGCTCGGAGCAAGGCGCAGCTGTGGAACGGCTGATGAGATTGACTTTCACATCACAATATTGAGCAAAAATGGGAACCGGAAATTTGCGCGGATCGCAGCGATGGTGTCAAGAGAGCCCATATTGACCGATGCTGCGCGTTGCATGAGCGGCCGCAATCTGAGCAAATGGGTTATTCGCTAAATTGGAAGACAACTCTTAGAGTGCGCATCATGAATGAAATCGGACCCTTAGTTTACCTGAAATTCAAGCCATGAAGGGTAGAGGCCGAAATGCCCCGTGCTGGTGCGGCTCTGGCAAGAAGTTCAAAAAATGCCATCTCGGTCGAGATGCTCAGCCGAAGGGGAATCCCTGGGATGCTGTGAATGTAAACCGAAAAGCCTTTTCCCAAAAGAAGTGCTGTGCGCGCGACGTAGGTTTAGGTGATTGCGATGGCAGCGTGATCAAAGCTCACACTGTCTCGCGCGGACCGAACCTGACCAAGATCGCCAAAGATGGCCACGTGCTGCACTATGTTGCGAGCATATCGGACATGAACAAGAACGGCGGAAAGCTATCTGTGAAGAAGATCGGCATCAAAGATGCGTCAGTTTTCCACGGCTTTTGCAGCAAGCATGATCGAGAGCTTTTCTCCTGTATCGAGAATGAAGTGTTTACGGGACGACCCGATCAGTGCCTTGCTGTGGCCTATCGCACAATGAGCAGAGAACTCTATGAGAAGGATGCTGGAGCGCATTTGCGTGAAACGTTGCGGGAGGCCGACAAGGGTTTGAAACCTTTCGAGCAATTCATGCTTCAGCAGATGCTGGACGAGATTGACACAGGGAATGAAGCTGCACGACGCGAACTAAAGGCTACGCATGATGCGTTGACCAATGCACTGGTGGATGTCCGTCTCGATACAATTAGGTCGGTTGTCTTTGAATTTGCGGCACCTTTGCCATTCATGTTTGCAGGTGCTTGGTCGCCCTTTACCGACCTCCATGGGGGAGAGCTTCAGAAAGGGTATGCGGACGAACTTCTTGAACAGATTTTCGTTTCTTCGTTTGCTGGTAACTCCAGCGCTACGATTTGTGTTTCTTGGCGAAATATTGACGACGCGCCCGGGCATGTCATCGCAGATCAGCTTTTGGCGCTGCCGGATGATCAACGAGCTTTAGCGTGCCTTCAGTTTGTAATGAAGCATGTGGAGAACGTCTTTTTCAATCCCGACTGGTTCCAAGCTTTGGATGTCAAACAGAGAGAGCGGCTCAACCAGCTTGCAGCCGACGGTCTCGATCCGATGGGAAGCGTCCCATCAATGCCTGTTCACTTGGATGTAGATTTTCAACTGCCTGCGTCAGCGAGATCGTTTCAAGTTTGACCACGAAATGGCGTTTCGCCTTAGCGATTTTGCTATTTGCGGTCATTGGAGTAACCGCAGCGAATGGTCGGTTTGTCCCGCACTGCGGACCTTGGGCAAAACCATCCTCAGGGTCCGGTATAGGACCGAAGTGCGCGACGTCTATACCAACGTGTCGTTGCGCCGACCTTGATCAAATTCAAAGAAACCCCCTCCACCCAGTAAAAGCCGCCGGCGTTCCACCGCAGGCGCCGGGCCACCGTCGGCCCGCCCCGTGGGGCGGGCAACGGTTGTGATCACCGCCCGTCCGGGTATTCCGCTGGTCCTTTGATCTCTAGCTTATTGCCGAATGGATCAAAGATATAAAACGAATGCCCCATACCCCGCGCGCCGCCGTGGGTGGCTTCGCGGTCGATCTGCACCCCGTGTGCGGCCAGATGTGCGCGCATCGCATCAGGCGCAAAGGGGCTGGTGGCAATGCAAACATGATCCACGTTGCACCCGCCCGATACGGGCGGCACAGCGCTGGCCGCCCCCGGATGGGTGATGTCCCACAGCACGATCAAGGCTGCCCCCGCCCAGACCTGTTCCATCCCCAATGCAGGATAGGAATAGCCCGGCACGCAGCCCAATACGTCTTGATAAAACGCCAAAGCGCGCGGCATGTCATCAATGGTGAACACCACATGATCAATGCCGACCAGGGTGAAGGGCGGTGCCATTACGCCGTATCCCAAACCGGGCACCACGGCCCATCGACAAGGCGCAAGCCGCGCTCCAGCCCCTCGATCCGCTTCAGTTCTTCAGCTGTCAGCTCCACCTCAACCGCAGCAAGGTTTTCGCGGATGCGGTCAGGATGCCCGGCGGATGGGATCACCACATGACCTTCGGCCAGTAGCCACGCAAGCGCCACCTGACTGGCCGTCGCATCATGCGCCGCGGCAATCGTCGTCAGCACCGGATCATCCACCACCGCACCGCGCGCCAGCGGCGAATAGGCTGTCATGCGCAGCCCCAAATCGCGGCAATGGTCCACGATGGGCCGGTTTTGCATAAACACGTGTAGTTCCACTTGATTGGTCAGCAGCTTGCGATCACCCAGCAGCGACACTGCGCGATCCATATAATGCTTGGTGAAATTCGATACACCGATATGGCGGCAGAGCCCGGCGTCGTAAACTTCGGCAAACTGCGCCATGTAGTCTTCGATCGCGTATTCGTCCTTTATGGACGGGTAATGCAGCAACAGCAGATCGACCGGGCCCACGCCCAGTTTATCCAGCGAAGCCTCTACATGGGGCCGCACCTGACCGGGGCCAAAGCTTTCGGGGGCGACCTTGGTGGTCACCCACAAGTCTTCCCGGGGCAGACCAAAATCGGCAATTGCGCGGCCGACGTGTTCTTCGTTCTCGTAACCTTCGGCCCCGTCAATATGGCGGTAACCCGCCTCGAGTGCCGCCAGCGTGCCTTGATAGGCCGCATCGCCGGGCCGGTTCCAGGTGCCATATCCAATGCGTGGTATGTCTTGCATCATGCTAATCTCTCTCCCAAATTCAGACCGCGCAGCGCGTCTTCGGCGACCATCGCCTTTTTGCCCGCACGCTGCGCCCGTGTAATTGTGACCGCACCGTCGCCGCAGGCTATGGTAAAGCCCCCCAGCACCGTACCCGGTTCTGCTTTCGCGTCAGCCAGACAACTGCCCAGCAACTTGACGCGTTCCTCACCCACAAAACACCACGCACCCGGGGCCGGTGACAGCCCTCGGATCAAGCGATCCACCTCTGCCGCGCTGGCCTGCCAATCGACCCGTGCCTCTGCCTTGTCGATCTTGGCGGCATAGGTCACGCCCGCCTCTGGCTGCACCTGTGGCACCAGTTCGGGCAGATCGGCCAGCGCCTGCACAATTAACCGCGCACCCATCGAAGACAAGCGATCATGCAAAGCGCCGGTTGTTTCTTCCGCGCCAATCGCGGTTGCCTCGCGCAGCAGGACCGGGCCGGTATCCAGACCTGCCTCCATCTGCATGATGCACACGCCGGTTTCCGCATCCCCCGCCATAATCGCGCGGTGGATTGGGGCCGCCCCGCGCCAGCGCGGCAAAAGCGAGGCATGGATATTCAAGCAGCCATGGCGCGGCGCATCGAGCACCGCTTGCGGCAGGATCAGCCCATAGGCCACGACCACTGCCACATCCGCCTGCAA
This sequence comes from Loktanella agnita, assembly GCF_046640325.1. Lineage (NCBI taxonomy): Bacteria > Pseudomonadati > Pseudomonadota > Alphaproteobacteria > Rhodobacterales > Roseobacteraceae > Loktanella > Loktanella agnita. The sequence continues at coordinate 272,073 of NZ_JBJMBF010000001.1, forward strand.
CGCTGCGAAGTCTTCCTGCGCATCTGCATTTTTCAGTGAAACCGGATGGCGTACTGTCAGACCCAATGCCTCTGCCCGCTGCTGCACCGGGCTGGGACGGTCTTTCTTGCCGCGTCCCGCCGGGCGCGGCGGCTGGCTGTAGACCGCCACGATATCGTGGCCTGCATCCACTAAAGCCTGCAAAACCGGCACCGAAAAATCCGGCGTTCCCATGAATACGATCTTCATCGCGCACCCCCGTCAGTTCGCGGACAGAGCTACGCGATTAGCCCGCGCCCTGCAAACCAGATGGCAGAGATTATTGTGTGATGCCGCTGACCCATGTCAACGACAACTACGGTGCCAGCTTGCGCGCCTTTTTAATCAGCATATCGCGTTTCACCCGACCCAGCCGGTCAAAGAACATCTTGCCCGCCAGATGATCAATCTGATGCTGCACCGATGTCGCCCAAAGACCCACAAAGTCGCGCTCCTCAACCACACCAACCGCGTTCAAAAACTGGACAGTGACTGCGCGCGGACGGCTGAGCTTTGCCCAGACCCCCGGCAAATTGGGCGAGCCTTCCTCATGTTCGCGGAATTCCATACTGGCGTGCAAGATTTCCAGGTTCGCCATGCGCACCGCCTGCCCGCGCTTTTCGGAGGCATCCACCACGGCCAACGCCAGAGGGATGCCCAGTTGTGGCGCGGCCAGCCCGACACCGGGCATGCTGTCCATCGCGCGGATCATCTCATCCCAGATCGCGCGGGTTTCATCGGTCACCGCGTCAACAGGGGCCGCAGCTTGGCGCAACACCGGGTGCGGCCATTTCACATAGGGGCGGTGGCTCATACCTCGGTGCCGTGATCGGTGATCAGCACGCCGTTCAGATGATCCAGCTCATGCAGCACACAAACAGCACCCATCCCGTGAAACCGAGCGGTCTGGCGAATGCCTGCGGGGCTGGTCCAGCCCAGATCAACCCAGACCGGGCGCATCACGTTAAAACTGCGTTCTGGGATCGACAGGCAGGCCTCTGGCCCCATTTGCGAAAACGGCGCCTTTTCGACAATCTCGGGATTCACAAAGGCGATCGGATGCGGCTCCGCCTCTTTCCATTCCGTGTCGATCACGAATACCCGCGTCGACACGCCCACTTGCGGGGCCGCCAGCCCACGTCCGGGGGCGGCATACATCGTCTCGAACATGTCCGCGACAAGGGTCTGTAGCGCGTCACCGAAATCAGTGACCGGGGTCGCCACCTCGCGCAGGACCGCATCACCGTCCAGCCGGATGTCGCGCAGCGCCATCAGGCGCGGGCCTTTTCGCGCTTTAGCTTTTGCATCTTGCGGGTGATCATCTGGCGCTTTAACGGCTTGAGGTAATCAATGAACAGCTTGCCATCCAGATGGTCAATCTCGTGCTGGACACAGGTCGCCCACAGCCCGTCAAACCGTTCGCGGCGGGTCTTACCGTCCAGCCCCAGCCATTCCACCTCTACCTCTGCCGGGCGCTCTACCTCGGCATATTGTTCGGGGATCGACAGGCAGCCTTCTTCATAGACGGACCGCTCTTCAGACTCCCAGACCACAGCAGGGTTGATCAGCACCATAGGATCAGGCGTTGCGTCTTCTTCCTTTTCGCAATCCATCACCAGCACCCGCGACATGACCGCCACTTGCGGGGCCGCCAGCCCGATACCGGGGGCGTGATACATGGTTTCCAACATGTCATCGGCCAACCGACGCAGATCATCATCAACCAAAGCCACAGGGGTAGCCGATTTGTTCAACCGCGGGTCGGGATGGATCAGGATATTACGTAATGTCATATGCGGCATTTAGGGGGCTGTGGGAAAAAATGCAATAAGACAGACATGTAACCTTGAAGTTACATCGCGCCACCACCAAGTAACTTACAGGTTACACGTAAGGAGGTGCCAGAATGTCCACAAACCCACTAGCCCTAACCCGATTTTGCGCCAACGCCGCGCTGGTCGCGGTCTTGCTTGCCTTTCTCGTGACAATCCCTGCTGGTTATGGTGATCAATCATTCTGGGCATGGCTGATCGGCGCAATTGCCATCGGCGGGGCCATCGCACAATTCATCGTCTCGATCTTTGCACCCCGGTCCATCCGACCTGCTTGGGACGAACAAGTCGTTGCCAGCCACCGCGCCTCACTTCAATTCGGCTATTGGATGGCGCTTTGTGCATTTGTCGTCCTGTTCTTGCTCACCCAATTCGGCAGCCTGTCAGCGGCTTCCGCATTTTTCGCGATGGCCCCCATTCTTGCGGCGGCGCCATCTGTCTGGATGATCGGGGCGGCCTTGGCAGGGCGTGCGGGATGATCCTGTTGCATAACCAATTGCGCGCGCATCGCACGGCGGCAAATCTGACACAGGCCGCCCTTGCTGATCAGGTCGAGGTCAGCCGCAAAACAATCAACACGGTGGAAAACGGCGTCTTCATCCCCTCCACCGTGCTGGCGCTGAAACTGGCGCAGGCCTTGAACACAAGCGTTGAAACCCTGTTCCAACTGCCCGATTAAGGCTTGCCTCTGGCAGATGCTCCGTTAGCTTGCCGCAAGAACCCGAACCGGAGCCTGCCATGACATTCGACACTGCCCCCGACCGTCGCAACACCCACTGCGTGAAATGGGACGCGATGGAAGACATCTATGGCGTCAGCCCGGATGAGGGGCTGGCGATGTGGGTGGCCGATATGGAATTCGCCGCGCCCGACCCGATCAAACAGGCCGTGCAGGTGATGGTCGATCACGGGGTCTATGGGTATTTCGGCGATGAAAGCCGCTACCGCGCGGCGATCCAATGGTGGATGGAAAACCGCCATGGCTGGAAAATCGACCCCGCATGGATTTTCACAACCCATGGGCTGGTCAATGGCACCGCCATGTGTATCGACGCCTTCACCAAACCCGGCGACGGGGTTGTGATCTTTACCCCGGTTTATCACGCTTTCGCACGGGTGATTGCCGCCGCCGAAAGGCAGATCGTGGAATGCGAACTGGTCAATAATGATGGCCGGTACGAGATGGACTTCACCGCCTATGATGCACAGATGACCGGCAATGAACGGATGCTGATCCTCTGCTCGCCGCATAACCCCGGCGGCCGGGTCTGGACCCGCGCCGAACTGCAAGCCGTCGCCGCATTCGCCAAACGGCATGAGCTGATCATCGTCTCGGACGAAATCCACCACGACCTGACCATGCCCGGCCAGACACATATCCCGATGACGCATATCGACGGGATCACCGACCGGCTGGTGATGATGACCGCGACGACCAAGACCTTTAACATCGCGGGCTCGCATTCCGGTAACGTCATTATCGAAGACCCGGATCTGCGCGCACGTTTTGCAGCCCGCATGGCGGCACTCGGGATTTCGCCCAACAGCTTTGGCCTGCACATGGCCACCGCCGCCTATAGCCCCGTAGGGGCCGCCTGGGTGGATGAACTCCGCATCTATCTGGATGGTAACCGACAAGTTTTTGATGCGGGCGTGAATGCCATTCCGGGGCTGAAATCCATGCCGCTGGAATCCACCTACCTCGCTTGGGTCGATTTCGCGAATACCGGCATGAACCGGGAAGAGTTTACCAACCGGGTCGAACAGACAGCCAAGATCGCGGCCAATCACGGACCCAGCTTTGGCAAGGGCGGCGAAACCTACCTGCGCTTCAACCTCGGCGCGCCGCGGTCCCAGATCGAAGAAGCTGTGGTACGGCTACAAAAGGCGTTTGAAGATTTGCAATAGAGAGTGCGAAGCCGCTCGACCATTTTGCTTGGGCCGATGGCCGACAAAGTCTCTTTATGGCAGAAAGTACCGAAGCGCGTAGTGCCGCGCTCCGGTTACGCGGCTGCAAACCGCGCATGAACAATTCTCGAACACAATTGCAATGTAAAATGGCGTTCTTCGGCGCACAGATGCACAGGTCACAACGCCCTTGCGCTCAGACGGAACCAAAGCACGGGTTGGCCACTGCAACCCGACACCGCTGACACACAGGCGGCCGTGATGCCGTCCGCGACGGATCCAGCCCGTCAAAGGCACGTCGGGCTTGGGTGTGGCGTTGATCCGAAAGTGCCCGCATCTGCGCGGCCAGTGTCGGAACGATATCCAAAGCGGCCCCGTAAAAATCCCCCAGCACCGGCAGAAAGTCGACCACCGCGCGCATGGCGGTGATGGCATTGGTGAACTGCTCTCCGCCGGCCACGCCACGCATCGCATCAGACATCTCGATATTGATGGTCGCAACAGCATCGATGCGGCCAATGATATCAGTAAATCGGCCCATCGCCCCAGTTCCGACCGCAACATAACGAGATGTCGCAGCCAGAAACGCCTGCGTCTGCGGGCTGCGCCCCAACGCAGCCGCATCCAATAGCCACAGATGGCTACTGATACGGCTGCCAATGTTCGAAATCTGGGTCAGATTACCCTTCACTTCATTCCAGTTCTCGGCCTGAACATTCCGGTTGGCCGCATTCGCCGCCTGCATATGGCTTGTCATTTGCGCGGCAAGCTCCGACAATTGCGTGTCCAGCGCATCGGCGAAATTTACAAAGGCCTTCGGGGCCGTCACGCTGCGCGGGAAAAGCTTGCTCGGCGACCCCGAATACCGCTCTTCGGCTTCGTCCGACCAAAGTGCCGTGCCCCTATCAAGATGCGACAGCGCCTCGTTGAAATCATCCGGCCCGGTGCTCATACTCCAGCCGACGCTGGCAATTTCATCCATCGCCCGGCGCATCTCCAGCGCGCGGGCACTGTCCGGGGTGTGTTCGATACTCTGAATTGCCTTGTAGAATACGCACAGGCAGCGATTCATGAAGCCCACAATATTGTCTATATCCGATTTCGCCCGCCAATACGGCGACATGTAGCGCTGGGTGATGAAAATTCTGTTGCGCGATGACCAACCCGATGTTGATGTCATAAACCGTACCCCATTAATAAAAACACAATGTCACCAAGCTTGCATAGCGTGATTTGCCATAATAGTCTGGAATGCCCCACCTTTCGGGCAGCCGTACGCTTCACCTGGCGGCGCGACACCAAGTGGATTAAGCCGCTTTCGTCACACCGCCGATGAAGCCCAAGGTGGTCCAAGAGAACGCAACATCCCGCCACAATCGCACGCTTTGATTTACGAGCGTGGACTACCAGACGCGCTATGGTAGCTATCTCGCAAAACAGGCGAGGATGATGAAATGTTGCGACATGGTTTTCTGGCGTTGGGTGCTGTGCTGACACTGACTGGCTCGGTCTTGCTGGCGCAAGAGGATGCAGAGGGCAGCGCGGATCACCCGCTGCTGACCCGCTATCCGGGCTTTCACATCGCCGAGGTCAACGGCAATGACTTCAACCAAGCCCGCATGATCGTCGGACCGATGCAGGACGGCGCACTGTCCCTGATCGACCTGACAGGCCAGGTTAGCAATACCACATACCTTAGTGAGGACGGTGCGGTCTCCGGGTTCCAACTGATTGCCAACTACAAAGAAGCACTGGACCAGCTGGGTGCAGAGATCCTGTTCTATTGCACCACCCCGGCGGACTGCGGCGGTAGTAACACAGATTTCTACAATGCCGCCGCACAAGAGCCGTTGCTCTTTGGCGGCCCGCGTATCGAATTCTTTGCAGACTACGGCATTCTTACAGCACGGGTCACACAGGACGGCCAGTCCGCTCATGTGATGATCGTAGCCTCTGCCTCGGATTTCAGCACGGACCGGGCCGTCTATCAGGCTGTTGTCACAAACAGCGATATGGAAACCGGCAATATCGGGATCGGTTTGGTCGAAGATATCACCGCCCGCGTCAACGACAGCGGCACCGTGGTGCTGGACGGCGTGCATTTCGATTTCGACACCGCCAGCCTGACCGCGCCCTCCGCTGCGGTGCTGGACACCATCACGGACTACCTGCAAGAAAACCCGCGAAGCAGCTTCTTTGTTGTCGGCCATACCGACAGCGCGGGCAGCTACGATTACAATCTGACCCTGTCACAATCACGGGCCGAGGCGGTGGCGGCAGCGCTTGTCACACGCGGCATTGCGGCTGAACGGCTGCAAAGCGTAGGCATCGGACCGGTGGCACCAGTGGCAAGTAACGAGACCGACCAAGGTCAGGCGCAGAACCGGCGGGTGGAGCTGGTTTTACGGCCATAACCGGCTGGGGCGTTTTCCGGGCGCAGCCTATCACAAGACTTTAAACTGAAACAAAAAACGCCCCCGGTTTCCCGAGGGCGTTCTGCATTGCAAACCGTAAGGTGGATCCAGATCCACCTTACTTGTGGCTTATCCGCGCTCTTCGACGATCTCGACGAGGTGCGGAATGCTGTTGACCATGCCGCGCACGGAAGGTGTATCTTCCAGCTCGCGGGTCCGGTTCATCTTGTTCAGGCCCAGACCGATCAAAGTCGCGCGCTGTTTTTCGGGGCGGCGGATCGGGGAACCGATCTGCTTGACGACGATTGTTTTAGCCATGGTTTAAGCCTCCTCTGCGACTTGGGCAGAAGCGCCGGGCGCTTCATCCCGCTTGGGCAGGATATCAGCGACCTTCTTGCCGCGACGCTGTGCGACGTTGCGAGGCGACTGCTCTTTGGTCAAGCCGTTCATCGTGGCCCGGATCATGTTGTATGGGTTCTGAGAGCCGATCGACTTGGAGACCACGTCCTGCACGCCCAGCATTTCGAAGACGGCACGCATTGGACCACCTGCGATGATCCCGGTACCAGCCGGGGCGGTGCGCATGACAACGCGACCAGCGCCATGGCGGCCTTCCATATCGTGGTGCAGCGTACGGCCATCGCGCAGTGGCACGCGGATCATCTGACGTTTCGCCTGCTCGGTCGCCTTGCGGATCGCCTCGGGTACTTCTTTGGCTTTACCTTTGCCAAAGCCGACACGGCCTTTTTGGTCACCAACAACAACAAGCGCTGCAAAACCAAAGTTCTTGCCGCCTTTTGTCGTCTTTGACACCCGGTTGATGGCGACCAGACGGTCGGCAAATTCGGGTGTTTGCTCTTCACGGTTGCGGCCACGGCCGCGATTTTCACGTTCTGCCATCAAGGGCGTCCTTTTATTCATTGCCAAAAGGCATTGTCCAATCGCGGTCGCGTCAAGCGCCGGATCATCGAGGATGGGCGAAAACACCCACCCTACAGGGTCTGCGTAGGATGGGTGATTTCACCCATCCCGTTGTCTTAGATCTTCAGACCGCCTTCGCGGGCTGCTTCGGCCAAGGCCTTGATCTTGCCGTGGAAAAGGAAACCACCACGGTCGAAATAGGCTTGTTCGACACCCGCTTTCTTGGCGCGCTCTGCAATTGCAGCACCCACCTTAGTCGCGGCGTCGACATTGTTCTTGCCGACAACGCCCAGATCTTGTTCGAGCGACGATGCGGACGCAATAGTCACGCCGTTCACGTCGTCGATCAGCTGGACGCTGATGTTCTTGTTGCTGCGGTGTACCGACAAACGGGCGCGGCCCTGATTGGCGGTGACGGTGCGCAGCTTGTTCCGAACGCGCATGCGGCGCTTCAGAAACAGTTGTCTCTTGCTGTTTGCCATTTTCGCGTTCCTTACTTCTTCTTACCTTCCTTACGGAAGATATATTCGCCTTTGTACTTGATACCTTTGCCTTTGTAGGGCTCGGGCTTGCGCCATTCACGGATATTCGCCGCGACCTGACCCACAAGCTGCTGATCAATACCTTCGACGATCACATCAGTTGGCTTGGGGGCTGTCACTGTGACACCCTCAGGCACTTCGAAGTTCACGTCGTGGCTGTAGCCCAGCGACAGTTTCAGCACGTTGCCCTGCATCTGTGCGCGGTAACCCACACCAGACAGCTCCAGCTCTTTTTTAAAGCCGTCGGTCACGCCTTCCACCAGGTTCGCCACCAGCGTGCGGCTCATGCCCCACTGCTGACGGGCGCGCTTGGATTTGCCGCGCGGAGTGACGCTGACAATGTTGTCTTCAACACTGATGCTGACGTCATCTGTCGCTTTGAAGCTACGGGTCCCTTTGGGGCCTTTCACTTCGACCGTCTGGCCGGACACGCTGGCAGTCACGCCAGAGGGCAGCTCAATCGGTTTCTTACCAATACGAGACATGATTTCCCCTTAGAATACAGTGCAGAGCACTTCGCCGCCAACATTGGCAACCCGTGCATTTGCATCCGACATCACACCCTTGGGGGTGGAGACAATCGACACACCCAGGCCCTGACGGACCGATGGGAGGTCATGTGCGCCCATGTAGACGCGACGACCGGGCTTGGAAACCCGCTTCACTTCGCGAATGACAGGGGTGCCCTCGTAGTATTTCAGGCTGATTTCGAAAGCAGGATGGCCGTCTTTGCCGTCCTTCTTGTCGTAACCGCGGATGTAGCCTTCGTCAGCCAGCACATCCAGCACCCAGCCGCGCAGCTTGGATGCAGGTGTTTCCACCGTGCTTTTGCCGCGCATCTGGCCGTTACGGATACGGGTCAGCATATCACCGATAGGATCGTTCATCGCTTACCCTCCCTTACCAGCTGGACTTGACCATACCGGGAATTTCGCCATTGGAACCAAGGTCCCGCAGCGCGATCCGGCTGATCTTGAGTTTACGGTAGTAGGCGTGTGGACGCCCGGTGAGCTGGCAACGATTGTGCAGACGTGTCGCCGAAGAATTACGTGGCAGTTTTGCCAGTTCAAGGCTTGCCTTGAAACGCTCTTCTACGGGCTTCTCTTGGTCGTTGATGATCGCTTTCAGCGCGGCGCGCTTTTCAGCGTACTGGGCCACCAGCTTTTCGCGCTTCTTTTCGCGCTCGATCATGGATTTCTTAGCCATATCTAATCTCTCCCTGACGCTTAGCTGTTGAAGGGCATGTTGAAAGCTTTCAACAGCGCCTTGGCTTCAGCGTCGGTTTTCGCCGTGGTGCAGATAACGATGTCCATGCCCCACATCTCATCGACTTTGTCGAAGTTGATCTCGGGGAACACGATGTGCTCTTTCAGGCCGGTGGCATAGTTGCCGCGACCATCAAAAGACTTACCGGACACGCCGCGAAAGTCACGAATACGGGGCATTGCCACCGTGATCAGACGATCTAGGAATTCATACATGCGATCTGCACGCAGGGTGACCTTGGCACCCAGTGGCATATCTTCACGCACCCGGAAACCAGCGATGGATTTCTTGGCCTTGGTCGTCATGGCCTTTTGACCAGCGATCGTGGACAGGTCTTCCTGTGCCGACTTGGCTTTCTTGCTGTCACGGACAGCTTCAGCACCACAGCCGATGTTCAGAACGATTTTATCCAGACGCGGGATCTGCATATCGTTGGCGTAACCGAACTCTTCCTTCATCGCAGCGCGGATCGTGTCCACATACTGCGTCTTCAGGCGGGGGGTATAGTTTGCAGCGTCAAGCATCAGATTGCATCCCCTGTTGTCTTGGCAAAACGGACCTTGTTGTCGCCATCCATGCGGAAGCCAACACGGGACGCTTTGCCGTTTGCATCAACGATTGCCAGATTGGACAGATCGATCGGCATCGCTTTGGGGGTACGACCGCCCTGCGATTGCGCCGATTGCTTCTGGTGGCGGATCGCGACGTTAACACCGTCAACGACAGCCTTGCCAGCTTTGGGGTCAACAGACGAAATCTCGCCCGTCTTGCCTTTGTCTTTGCCGGACAGGACGATGACCTTGTCACCTTTGCGGAGTTTCGCAGCCATGGTTACAGCACCTCCGGAGCAAGCGAGATGATCTTCATGAAATTCTTGGCGCGCAGTTCGCGAACAACTGGCCCAAAAATCCGGGTGCCGATCGGCTCACCGTTGTTGTTGAGGATCACAGCCGCGTTGCTGTCGAAACGGATGGCGGTGCCATCTTCGCGGCGAACTTCTTTGGCGGTGCGCACGACGACGGCCTTGCGGACGTCACCTTTCTTTACGCGGCCACGTGGAATGGCTTCCTTCACCGATACAACGATAATGTCACCGACACTCGCGTAACGACGATGGGACCCACCCAGAACCTTGATGCACTGAACACGGCGCGCGCCGCTGTTGTCAGCAACATCCAGGTTGGTTTGCATCTGGATCATTTGGTTTCTCCCGACCTTTGGGGGGCGATGCGTGCCTGATCCCCAGGGTTTCGATTACAGCGGTCTTCGGAAATCTGATTGATGGTTCAGGTCTTCCGAAAATGCCCTTGTACTGGAAATGAGCGCCTTAAGAGGCGATCACTTCCCAGCGTTTGGTTTTCGACTTTGGTGCACATTCCTGAATACGGACAGAGTCACCAACGTTGAAAGTGTTGTTTTCGTCATGGGCCCGGTATTTTTTGGACTTCCGGACAGTCTTGTGCAGCAGCGGGTGCTTGAAACGACGCTCAACCGAAACGGTGACGGTCTGGGCGTTCTGGTTGCTTGTGACAACCCCGGCTAGGATACGCTTGGGCATGGATTAAGCCTCCGATGCCGCAGCAGCGGCCTTTTCGTTCAGGATAGTTTTGACCTTCGCGGCGTTGCGGCGGGCAGCGCGCATTCCGGATGTGTTTTCAAGCTGGCCAGTGGCCTGCTGGAAACGCAGGTTGAAAGCTTCTTTTTTCAGGTTCACCAGCTCTTCACGAAGCTGATCGGGTGTCTTGTCCCGCAGTTCATTGGCGTTCATGCCGCTTTCCTTTTCAACATCACCGGCAGGCCGCACGCAGGCGTGACCCGATTCTCCGGTGGAGTGGGTAGAAGTGGGCCGTATAGGAGGGTTGGGCAGGGTTGGCAAGGGGATATAGGCCACCAACATTCATCTATCGGATGCTTTCCAATATAATGTTGATGAAGGATGGCTCTGGCCCCCATAATAGTCCGCAGAGGTAAGGCAGTTGAAGTGTTCGCAATGTGATCGACCGGCATTCTATTCTGTATCGGAGCAGAACATACCGCTTTGCCTGAACTGTTATGCTACGTGGCATCATATTCAAACGGTAGACTTCTTGAAGACTGCTGCATTGCTGAACAATGCCGATGATCAGATGGATGCAGTATTGGGCATTGTCGGGCCTAAATCACGCATACCAGTAGAACAGATCGCGCGCGCGATAATGAGGAGCCCAACATTGAATAACTTCGTTATTAACAACTCACAGGTCGGAGTGCTGAACACCGGTTCAATTGATCGCATTGATGCCGCTATCACGCTGAGCAAGGGCTCCGATGTTGAACCAATCATGGATCACATCAAGTCAGTTGTGGCGGCTGTGATTGCGTCAGAAAATATCGAAAATGCGGAAAAGAACGAAATCATTGACCTGGCCGATGCGGCCGCTGAAGAATTGGTGGGACGTCGCCGCCTCCCTTCTATAATAGCACAAGTGAAAGCCATCCGAGAGAAGATTGGTGGCGTGCTGGTTTTGTCTGATGCGGTAGACAAACTACTCGAAGCGGTGCGCAATGGTTTGACATAAGACCCCCGCCCGGCGGCAACGCCGGGCAGCGCCCGACCCTCCCCACGGGAGGGCGCTTCGCACCCACCCAGTGTCAGTCGCTGCCCTCAACAACCTACCCCAACGTAGTCCCGGACTTGATCCGGGACCTCTTGAATGACCTCGCCCCTCGCTGCAAATCGCGCTATAGGGGCGCCATGACCCAGATCAAATCCCTCTTCGCGACCCGCCTCTATCACGCAAAACTCAACGCCATCGACGCGGCCGAATTGGAAAATTCCTGCCTTGTCATTGCTGACGATGACGAAGCCGGGCAGGAATGGTGCGAGGCGCAGGGGTATCCCGGTTATACCTCTTATGCTTCGCTGACCGACCTGCCCTGGCGGTTTCCAATCTTTGCGGATCTGGTCAAGGCACTGGATGCGCATGTGGCTGAGTTTGCGAAAGAACTCGAATTTGATCTGGGTGACAAGGCGCTGAAGCTGGAAGATATCTGGATCAATATCCTGCCCCCCGGCGGCATTCATACCAGCCATATCCATCCGCATTCAGTGATCAGCGGCACCACCTATGTCGCCATGCCGGATGGGGCCAGCGCGCTAAAGCTTGAAGACCCGCGCCTGCCGATGATGATGGCCGCCCCACCCCGCAAGAAACAAGCGCGCGAGGAGTTGCGGCAGTTCATCTACGTGAAACCCGAAGTCGGCGATGTGCTGCTGTGGGAAAGCTGGCTGCGACACGAGGTGCCGATGAATATGGCCGAGGAAGACGAGCGGATTTCCGTCAGCTTCAATTATAACTGGGGCTGACCACCGCCCGTTGGTTCACAGATGGGTAAACGTCGGGCGACGACACCGCCATGCGTATTGCCAAGGCAACCAACACTTTGAATAGATTACATTTCTCCGCATATACGCCTATCTGACACCGGTCGGACAACTGTCAGACACATGTCGTACCCTGCCGCACGGTGGGGGGGTTGCGTTATCACATGCAGTATTGCGCGAGACGCCTTAGCAAACGGCGATGCCACCGTACGATGATCGCAACCGCTTTTGCCATAGCCCCCGAATAAAACGCCAGTGTGATGCGTAACCATGATGAGCGGGTCAGCCAGACCCGGAAAATGATGCTCATCAGGGAAAATAGGATGTCACTTCATACACCATTAGTCCGCAATAATTTTGCCAACGAAATGCGGACACTCTGGTCATATTGGGACACGACAGACAATATTCTGAACTTGGGTTTCCCCGGCACCCTGATGTCAAATGTGTTAAAACGCCAGACACTTATACTGCAGGCCATCGCCCGCGTCGTTACATTCATGCCGGTGCCGACAGTGACCTTTACAAACAAGCTGCCCGCACATGTTCACGGCCAGTTCAGACACCCCCAATGGGAGATATTGATCAACGAGAACAGTCTGAACTACGTCGGGTACGGAACATTCATGGCATTAGTATCGACCATTTATCGCGCGTTGCGCCATGCAGAGCAATTCTTTCGCATCGCGCAGGGCTTGGCTTGCAACCAATTGTCGTTTCCCAGGCTGTCTCAGGATCAATCCGATCAGTGTGGTTTTGACACGCAGCAAAGTGCGCAGCAGATGTCCGACAGCGTTATGCTCCAGCCTGCATTAACTGCGCAGCAGATTGCCACTTTGATCTGTATTCCTAATAGCGTAGCGAAGGCAGCGACGCGTAATGCAGAGGCGCTTTTTCAGGGATTCATAGACACAGCCCGCCCAGAATGGTTCAAAGCTGCGACTGTTCTGGATGAAGTGAAGGACTGGATGAATACCACCTTCGATGACTCTGACACACAGGCCGCCCTAAAAAAGAATCCGAATGGCGATGATGTCGCGCGCGTTTCCACCTGCCACGCGAACGCCTGCATGATCGACCGGTCCCATGCGATGGAGAAGGATGCGTTCGGCGTCGCGACCTATATCGAACCGCAGGTGCAGATGCGTATCGGCGTGGATCCCGCATTGCTGCCACGGTTCGGACGGATGCATCCTGCGTTTGACCATTTGCCATCCTGAGGGTTTTTGATGTTCGTATGGCTTTGGGGTGCGCTGCGGCTTTCATCACGGGCCGCGTCCCGTTCATGGACAGCTAACTGCCGCACGCGGTCCCCGTGAATATATCCGAGGAAGAAGGACGGATCAGCGTCAGCTTCAACGACAGTTGGAGCTGAGCGCGCATGCGGCGGTTAATGGTGCGTTAACTACTGCGGACATTTTTTCCGGTTTCGCGGAGGCTGCCGCATATCCCATTGAATAGACTAGGATTCGCAGCGCACGCGTCTGTCGGATACCTGTCGGACAAGCGTCGGACTTCTATCGGACTTACCGGGACGGTCGGTGGTTGCTGCGTTAACGAATGGAGTTTGCAGCGAAGGTGATGAGGATTTGGTGAAGGTTGCGTGCGGTCTAAAACGCTTGCAAGAGCTCACAACACTTGGGTGTAAGAGGGCATTGTGACAAACGCCCCCCAATTCCCGAAAGAACAGCCTTTAGAAAGAAAGACCGACGACGGCTTGTGTGCTGACTTCTGTTGCGCGCACCCCAATCGTGAGGTTGTCAAAGCTGACGCTTAGCAGGCCGCCGTAGTTGAGATCGTAATCTGTGTCAGGCTCTCGGTCGGCGTAGCACTGATATCCGAGGTAAGAATCCGGACAGTCTGCAAATGTCTCTCTCATACCCAGCAGGAGCGACGCGCCGATGCGTGTGTTGCCATCATCCATCAGATTCCCGCCAAAGAGAACATTGAATGAAAAGGCCTGACGTATGCCATTGCTGCCGTAGGTCGAATCCAGCATCTCTCCTTCGCCGGCGATATCAAACCCGAACAGGACCCCGCTGTTTGGAAGTTGGGCCAGCATACCGATAACAAATGGTGTATCGTCAATTTCCTGAACTTTGCTTTCGTTATTGACCCCACCGCCGATGTAAAATGCCGTTGAGCTTTGCTGTGCGCTTGCCCCACCCGCCTGAAGAGCAACCAAAAATGCCGCTGCGAATAGTGATGTTAAATTCATAATCTGGTTCCCTGATACAACTCTTACGTGATCGCCGTTAAAGCGCTAAAGAGTCAAATTTATGTCAATGGAGGCGGATTTTACGTTTGGCGCAAGGCTTACCGTGGGACGTCCGCAAGACAGGCTCTAAAGCGTTATGCGAAAAACCTGAATCAGCTAACGCTGCCTGAAATCATAGAACTCAACGCGTTAGCTGATACGCCATGGCTCAGATATTTCGTCAAACGTTCTGGGGGCGCCATTTGCTATCCGTCAGCTAGAAAAGATCAGACATGTTCACCACTAAGTTTTCGGGCCGTGAAACATGCCGCTACCCGGAAATTAATGGGGCCTGCCGCTAAAGCGTTGCCAAATTTATTACATGCTGATCGTATTCGCGTGAAATTTGACGAAGAATAAAATCCATACCTCAAGCGTAGACTCTATGAACCGGCGGTATCGCGACAACCATCCCTAAATCCTATTGACCATACGCAGAAACCGTCTCATCTCCGTTTCGGGGCTCATAATTGGCACAACAAAAGGATAGCATATGTCATTAAGCAATGCAGTCGTTCGGACTAACTTTTCCAATGAAATGAGAACCTTGTGGTCATATTGGGATACAATGCACAATTTCTTTAACTTAGGTCCTATGGGCGCACTTTTTTCAAACGCGCGCTTGCGGGAGAGATTTATCAGGGAGGCCTTGACGCGCGTCATTAACTTCATGCCACCGCCGACGGTAACCTTGGACAATCAAATGGCCCGAACCCTGCATGGTGAATTTAGTTGTTACCGATGGGTGGTAAAAATCAATTCATACAGCATGAATAACACTGGATATGGCGAGTTCATAGAATTGGCGACCACCATTTACCACGAGCTGCGTCACGCCGAGCAATTTTACCGCATTGCCCAAGGCCTGTCGTGCAACCAGTTAGAGTTTCCAGACCTTAGCGAAGACAATCGGCTTGAAAGAACATTTGATGCAACACAAAATAACAACGCGCTTAGCGCTGTACAAAGAGGCCAACAAATCTTTGGTGCAGCTCCGACGCCGCATGTTTTAAGCGCGCAGCAAATCGCAAGGCTGATGTACATGCCAAGAAGAATAGCAACGCGCGCAACTCAAAATGCCGCAAATGATTTTCAGAACTTCATCACCGCAGCACGCCCAGGCTGGTGCAGGCAAGCAACGATATTAGATGCGGTCAAGGACTGGATGAATTTTACATATAAGAAGTCCAACCAACAACCCTACATGGCCTCAAATCGCGATGACAACGGTGACGATATTGTACGAACCGCCGGCGGTGATACAAATAGATATTTAATCTATCGCTCTGACGCTATGGAAAAAGATGCCTTTGGTATCGAAACTTTCTTTAAGCCGCACCTTGAAACCAATATCGGTGTGAATGCCGCGACTCATCCTTTGATCGGTCGACCACACCCGCTATTCAATCACCTGCCTTCTTAATCTGGTTCATAGCGCGCTGTTCTGGAGCCGTTATCTTTGCACTATACCATCGGGGTAAGGCCATCGGTGCGTAAGTACCTGTCCCCAGAAGGCTGTAGCAAATTTCTCAACCAGATCAGATGATCTATCGCGAAGAGCCATCTAAAGAGTCATGCAAAAACCTGGCTCAGCTAACGCTGCCTGAAATCATAGATTTCAACGCGTTAGCAGATACATCATGTCTTAGGCATTTCGCCAAACGCAATAAACTAAAACCCCCTCCGATTTCTCGGTGGGGGTTCTTTATCTTTACCACGTGCGACCCGCCAATTTGCTATGCAAATTCGCTCCATCGCACCTGGTGATTTTCGCTATGCGAAAATCACCAATCTTCCCGCACCACGGTCCGGGTTTTTACAGGCAGTTTCATCGCGGCGAGGCGCAGGGCTTCGCGGGCAACATCTTCGGCAACGCCGTCGATTTCAAACATGACCCGGCCAGGTTTTACCTTGCAGGCCCAGAAATCGACCGAACCTTTACCTTTACCCATCCGCACTTCGATTGGTTTCGAAGTCACTGGCAGGTCAGGGAAGATCCGGATCCAGACCCGGCCTTGACGTTTCATGTGACGCGTCATGGCCCGGCGGGCGGCTTCGATTTGCCGGGCGGTGACCCGCTCTGGCTCGACAGCTTTCAGACCGTAAGTGCCGAAGTTCAGATCAGAGCCGCCTTTGGCAAGGCCCTTGATCCGCCCTTTGTGCATCTTGCGGAATTTTGTACGCTTTGGCTGAAGCATTGTTCAGGTCTCCTAGCGACGTGGGCCGCGAGGGACAGCGCCCTCTTGCAGCTCAGCATGTTTGCGGTCATGCGCGGACGGGTCGTGCTCCATGATGTCACCTTTGTAGATGAACACCTTGATGCCGATGATCCCATAGGGTGTCATCGCCTCGTAATGCGCATAGTCGATATCGGCACGCAGCGTATGCAGCGGCACCCGGCCTTCACGGTACCATTCTGTCCGCGCAATTTCTGCCCCGCCAAGACGGCCGGCCAGGTTCACACGAATACCAAGGGCACCCATGCGCATTGCGTTCTGCACAGACCGCTTCATCGCGCGGCGGAAGGACACACGGCGTTCCAGCTGCTGACCGATGGATTCAGCAACCAGGGCTGCGTCCAGTTCAGGCTTGCGGACTTCAACAATGTTGAGGTGCAATTCTGACGCGGTCAGATTGGCCAGCTTGCGGCGCAGACCTTCGATATCGGCACCTTTTTTGCCGATGATCACACCGGGACGGGCAGCGTGGATCGTGACCCGGCACTTTTTGTGCGGACGCTCGATGATCACGCGGCTGATGCCAGCCTGCTTGCATTCTTCTTTGATGAAATCCTTGATTTTCAAGTCTTCCAACAGAAGATCGCCATAGTCCTTGGTATCTGCATACCAGCGGCTGTCCCAGGTGCGGTTGACCTGGAGGCGCATGCCGATGGGGTTTACTTTGTTACCCATTATGATTGCTCCTCAACTTGACGCACCTTGATGGTCAGTTCCGAAAACGGCTTGATGATCTTGCCAAAACGGCCACGGGCCCGGGGTCGTCCGCGTTTCATGATCAGGTTCTTGCCTACATAAGCCTCTGCCACGACAAGTTCGTCGACGTCGAGGTTATGGTTGTTTTCGGCGTTTGCGATTGCCGACTGAAGGCATTTCTTCACGTCGCCTGCGATCCGCTTCTTGCTGAAGGTCAGATCGTTCAATGCAGTCTCAACCTTTTTGCCGCGGATCAGCGCTGCAACGAGGTTCAGTTTCTGCGGCGATGTGCGAAGCATGCGGGCTTTGGCCATTGCTTCGTTATCGGCCACGCGGCGGGGATTTTTATCCTTGCTCATGGCTTATTTCCGCTTCGCTTTTTTGTCAGCGGCGTGCCCATAATAGGTACGGGTCGGGGAATATTCACCGAACTTCTGACCGATCATGTCTTCGCTGACGTTGACGGGGATGTGCTTCTTGCCGTTGTAGACCCCAAAGGTCAGGCCAACGAACTGAGGCAGGATTGTCGAACGGCGTGACCAGATCTTGATCACTTCGTTGCGGCCGCTTTCGCGTGATGCTTCTGCCTTTTTCAAGACGTAGGCATCCACAAAGGGGCCTTTCCAAACGGAACGAGCCATAATTACCGACCCTTCTTCTTGGCATGCCGCGAGCGTACGATAAGACGCTGGGATGCTTTGTTTTTGTTACGGGTGCGCTTGCCCTTGGTGTCTTTACCCCAAGGTGTCACAGGCGTCCGACCACCAGATGTCCGGCCTTCACCACCACCGTGCGGGTGGTCGATCGGGTTCATCGCAACACCACGCACAGAGGGGCGGATGCCCTTGTGACGCATGCGGCCCGCTTTACCGTAGTTCTGGTTGGAGTTGTCAGGGTTGGACACGGCACCGACGGTGGCCATGCATTCCTGACGGACCAGCCGCAGTTCGCCCGAAGACAGACGCACCTGCGCGTAGCCACCATCCCGGCCCACGAACTGGGCATAGGTGCCGGCTGCACGGGCGATCTGGCCGCCTTTGCCTGGCTTGAGTTCGATGTTGTGAACAATCGTCCCGATGGGCATGCCGCTGAAGGGCATCGCGTTGCCGGGCTTGATGTCGGCTTTGGCAGAGGCGACGATCTTGTCACCAACGGCCAGACGCTGCGGGGCGAGGATGTAATTCTGTGTGCCGTCTTCGTACTGGATCAGTGCGATGAAAGCGGTCCGGTTCGGGTCATATTCGATGCGGGCGACAACGGCGGACATGTCCAGTTTGTTGCGCTTGAAATCGACGATCCGGTAGAGACGTTTTGCGCCCCCACCAATGCGACGCATGGTGATCCGTCCGGTGTTGTTCCGGCCGCCCGATTTCGTCAGACCCTGCGTGAGGGACTTGACGGGACGTCCTTTCCAAAGCTCCGAACGGTCGATCAGCACCAGCCCACGCTGGCCCGGCGTCGTCGGTTTGTACGACTTGAGTGCCATGTTAGCTTCTTCCGTTTGCTTGGCGGGTTCCGAAGAACCCTGATGTGAGAGGCCCCCGTAGGTGCCCGATGGTCAAATCAAAACACCCCGAACGAATCCGGGGTGAGGTGAATGGGCGGCTTATAGGAGGGGATGGGTGGGGTGTCTATAGCATTCTGCCCTTCACTTATTGCACTGCGCTGGTGTAGCTTTGATCCTTGAGCTGCTATCGACTTTGAGCGATCTAGAATACTCGGATTGTGAATAGTAAACATGGCGAATCTGCAAATCTTGGAACCGGTCAAATAGTGATCTAAGGAGTTGGTCGGTCAATGACGGTAAAAACATGTATACAAAAGATAAACCTAGCGTGTCTTTTCCAACAAAATTGCAAGCCAATCGAAATATTGATCATCTTCTGCCACATGAAACGAGCATGTACTTTCTTCAGTATAGCTCAGAGCGGCGTTTCTGAAAGCTACCTCTTCCATCGTGCCCCAGTACGCATTTTCTGTATCGGCTTCTGTCTTCTGTTTTAACTCGACCTGCAGCTTCTCAAGCTCCCTACGTGCTTCCAGTTTCAATTTCTCCACTTCGCATTTGACCTCAAGGGCGCGCACATCAATCAAACCGCTTCTTGGATTTGTCGAAATGGTGAGGCGCCTTCTGTCTATTCCTGGCAAATCTTCGTCATCTGAAGAAAGATCGACATCAGTTGGGAATTGAGAAATCAGTCCTTCTGTCGCAGAAAGGAATAGCTGGACGATGTCGACAAAGTCCTCGACCTGATCAAAGCTAGGGACAAAATAGCGATGCTCAACTTCGTTTCTGATCTTATTCAATCGCCTCAGAATGCCCGGTGCCACTACTCCACACTTCCCTACAAAATCAATCAGCTTCGGGAAATGCGAATGACCGTTAATCCCAATATGTGCGCTTCCGAATATCTCGGCGAGGCTTTCAATCCTTAAGTGAAGAGCTCTCTTAGCGTTTGTGACACCATTGACACAAGCACGTTCATCCTGATTTTCATGAATATCGAAAGTTGCAAATTTCAAGTAGTCCGATGGTAGCATTGAATACTTGAACTCCAGCGCGGCAGATCCGCTTGAATCAACGAACAAGCCATCGGCAAATTCCGTTTGAACCATCAGTATTTTCCCATCTACGGCAAGTCAGAAGGCAATAGCGCCCTGCTCAAAGTTACACCGCTTTCAAAAAGATTAAAAATTGTTCTCTGCTCCACCGCCCGGAATAAGCCAAAGGCGCCGGGCAAGCGCATGCCCGCCCGACGAGCTGTCGCCTTGGCAGCGTCACGCGCGCCGCGTCCTTGGCGCATGGGCGGCCACCATAAAGTGACGGACATCAAGATCAGCAGCGCCCGGGGCTCCCCGCCCAGCTTCCGCATCTCAGCTTTGATACACAGGCTGGCCAAATTGACCCCGATAACGCCAGAACCGTCAATATCTTGTGGATAACTGGCGTGATTCAGCCTTATCTAGATGGCTCTCGTTGACTCTGTGGGCCTTCAAAGGACAGGCTTTGTCAACTTGAGAGAATCAAGAGCAGGACTCCGGTGCGTTTTAGTAAACTCAGACTGAATGGCTTCAAAAGCTTCGTCGACCCGACCGATCTGATCATCGCGGATGGGCTGACCGGCGTTGTGGGCCCCAATGGCTGTGGCAAGTCCAACCTGCTGGAAGCCCTGCGTTGGGTCATGGGGGAAAACCGTCCCAAGGCGATGCGTGGCGGCGGGATGGAGGATGTGATCTTTGCCGGTGCCTCTACCCGGCCCGCTCGGAACTTTGCCGAGGTGTCGCTGATCATCGACAATGGTGAACGTCTGGCCCCTGCGGCCTTCAACGACAATGACCAGCTCGAGATCATCCGCCGGATCACCCGTGATGCCGGCTCCGCCTATAAGGTTGGCGTCAAGGACGTGCGCGCCCGTGATGTGCAGATGCTGTTTGCCGATGCATCCACCGGGGCGCATTCCCCGGCGCTGGTCCGGCAGGGTCAGATTTCGGAACTGATCAACGCCAAGCCAAAATCGCGCCGCCGCATTCTGGAAGAAGCCGCCGGGATTTCCGGCCTTTATCAGCGTCGACATGAGGCCGAGCTGAAACTCAAAGGAGCCGAAACCAACCTGACCCGCGTCGACGATGTGATCGAACAGCTGGCCACCCAACTGTCGCAACTGGCCCGGCAGGCCAAGCAGGCCGCGCGCTACCGCGAAATCGGGGATAAGCTGCGCAAGGCCGAAGGAATGCTGCTGTTCCGCCGTTGGAAAGAAGCGGATGAGGCGCTGCTGGCCGCCACCGAACAGCTGCGCGAACGCACCACCGCTGCGGCGCAGGCCGAAAAGACCGCCCGCCAAGGGTCCAAAGATCGCCAAAAAGCGGAAGAGGCCCTGCCCGCCCTGCGCGAGGAAGAGGCGATTGCCGCCGCCGTCTTGCAACGCCTGCAGGTCCAGCGCGACACGCTAAAGGATCAGGAAGCCCGCGCGCTGGAAATGATCGAGACTCTGCGCGCCCGGATTGACCAGCTGGGCCGCGACATGGAGCGCGAAAGCGGCCTGAACAAGGACGCGGGCGAGACGATTGAACGGCTCGAATGGGAAGCCCGCGAGATTGCCAAGGCTGGCGAAGGCCATGAGACAAGGCTGGAAGAGGCGCAATCTGCCGCGCGCGAGGCCGCCGCTGTTCTGCAAGAGCGTGAGGCGGATCTGTCACAACTGACCGAAGACGTGGCCCGCTTGGCGGCCCGCCACCAATCCGCCCAGCGGTTGCTGGACGACAATAAGACGACGTTGAACAAAAGCGAAGCGGAGGCCGCCCGCGCCAAGGCGGCGATGAGTGAGGCGGAAACCGCGCTGACCAAGGCGCAGGCAGATTTTGCCACAGCCCAAGAGGCCGAGAAAACCGCCGTTGCTGCGGCAGAGGCGGCAGACATCGCATTGGTGGCCGCAGAGGCCGCCCGCGCCGACACACAGACCCGCGAAAGCGAAGCCCGCGGTCGCCGCTCAGAGGCGGAAGGTGAAGCCAACGCCCTGCGCGCCGAAGTCGCCGCACTGGCCAAAATGGTCGACCGCGATACGGCAGAGGGCGGACAGGTGCTTGACCTGCTTCAGGTCGAAAGTGGCTATGAAAAAGCATTGGGCGCGGCGCTGGCCGATGATCTGCGCGCGCCAGAGGTGTCATCAGGCGACGGGAAATCCGGTTGGGCGCCCCTGCCCGCCTATCCCGCACCGCAGCCGCTGCCGGGTGGTGTGGTTGCGCTGACCGATTACGTGTCCGTGCCCGATGTGCTGACCCGGCGCATGTCACAGGTTGGGCTGGTCGGGGCCGCAGACGGACCGCGCTTGCAGGCCGATCTAAAGCCCGGTCAACGGCTGGTCTCGGCCGAAGGTGATCTTTGGCGCTGGGACGGGTTCCGCGCCGCCGCTGAAGATGCGCCATCGGCCGCCGCCCTGCGCTTGCAGCAATTGAACCGGCTGGCAGGCCTGCGCCGTGATCTGGAGGCCGCGACAGAATCCGCCACAAAAGCTGCGCAAGCGCATGAGGCGCTGACGGCACAGCTGAAAGAACAGACAGAGGCCGATCAGGCCGCCCGCACCGCCCGCCGCGATGCGGATCGTGCCGTGGCTGATGCCAACCGCGCGGCCAGCCGGGCCGAGGCGGATCGCAACCTGTCAGAGGGCAAGCTGGAAAGCCTTGGGCTTGCCGTGAAGCGGCACGAAGAAGAAGCGATGGTCGCCCGCAAGGCGCTGACCGAGGCCGAAAAGGCCGCCGCCGATCTGGGCGATCTCGAAACCGCCCGCGCCGCCGTCGAAGACGTGAAAATGGCGATGGAAGCCGCGCGCATCACGATGATGTCCCGCCGTTCTGTCCATGATGAGGTCCGCCGCGAGGGTGAGCAGCGGCTTAAGCGCAGTCAAGAGATCACCAAGGAAATCTCCGGCTGGAAGCACCGGCTTGAGACCGCCAATAAACGGACGGCAGAACTGGCAGAGCGCAAGGATGCGTCCGAGGTCGCGCTTGCCGATGCAACCGCCGCCCCCGAAGAGATCGCCGCGAAACGTGCCGAACTGGCCGATGCGATCGACGAGGCGGAAACCCGGCGCAAGGCTGCCGCAGACAAGCTGGCCGAGGCTGAAAACCTGCTGCGTGAGGCCGGACATCACGAACGCGAGGCTGAACGCCTTGCCTCCGAAGCACGTGAGGCGCGCGCGCGGTCAGAAGCCCGGGCTGATGCGGCCCGTGAAACCGTCGCCTATGCGGCGGAACGGATCATGGAGGCGCAAGAGGTCACCCCCGAAAAGCTGCTGGAAACGCTTGAGACTGATCTGGACAAAATGCCCGCCTCAGAAGTGATCGAGGGGCAAGTCAACGCCCTGAAACGTCAGCGCGATAGTCTGGGGGCGGTAAACCTGCGGGCAGAAGAAGACGCCAAAGAGGTGCAGGTCGAACATGATGGGCTGGTCTCTGAAAAGGCGGATCTTGAGGCGGCGATTGCTGCCCTGCGCTCTGGCATTGCCAGCCTGAACCGCGAAGGGCGCGAACGGCTGCTGACCGCGTTTGAGCAGGTGAACGACAATTTCGGGCTGCTGTTTACCCATCTGTTCGGCGGCGGAGAGGCCAAGCTGGTCCTGGTCGAATCCGACGATCCGCTGGAAGCAGGGCTGGAAATCATGTGCCAGCCACCGGGCAAAAAGCTTAGCACACTGTCGCTGCTGTCAGGGGGGGAACAGACGCTGACAGCGCTGGCGCTGATCTTTGCGGTGTTCCTGGCCAACCCGGCCCCGATCTGTGTGCTGGACGAGGTCGACGCGCCGCTGGATGATGCCAATGTCACCCGGTTCTGTGATCTTCTGGACGAGATGTGCCGCCGGACAGATACCCGCTTCCTGATCATCACCCACCATGCCGTCACGATGAGCCGGATGGACCGCTTGTTTGGCGTGACCATGGGCGAACAGGGTGTGTCGCAACTGGTGTCGGTGGACCTGAAAAAGGCTGCGGCGATGGTGGCGTAGCCGGGGCAACAGACGCTGTCGCGGCAAATTCATCTTGT
Organism: Loktanella agnita; assembly: GCF_046640325.1. Taxonomy (NCBI): domain Bacteria; kingdom Pseudomonadati; phylum Pseudomonadota; class Alphaproteobacteria; order Rhodobacterales; family Roseobacteraceae; genus Loktanella; species Loktanella agnita. Next base: position 296,066 of record NZ_JBJMBF010000001.1, read on the forward strand.
TTCCGCGCCAATAAGGTCCTAGTGCAAATGTCTGGTACGAGCCCAAACTGCAGAATGCTGCGTTGCTGCTGAACGACTGCTTCGGTACACATGGTGCATGGATACTAAGAGGAAATTTGCGCCTTACGAAGAGTTGGCTAGCGTCCTGATGCCACATGTGATCGGTCAGGCGAGCGATGCCTCACATGATTTATCTCATTTGCTTCGTGTGTGGCGAAACGTGCAGTTAATATCCGAAGTGGAAGGTGGAAACCAAGAAGTTCTGGTCGCAGCAACTCTTCTCCACGACTGCGTTGATGTGCCGAAGGATTCACCTATGCGTTCGCGCGCTTCACGTTTGGCGGCCGAAAAAGCAACGGCTCTCTTGGACAGCTACGGATGGACAAAAGAGAGAACCGCTTCAGTTGGCCATGCCATTGAAGCGCATAGCTTTTCGGCTCAAATTGAACCGGTGTCGGTCGAAGCAATGATCCTGCAAGATGCGGATCGCCTGGACGCAATCGGCTACACAGGTATTGCCCGGTGTTTTTACGTTTCAGGGCGTCTGGGAAGGGCGCTTTATGATTCCGAAGATCCAGATGCTGCCAACCGAAAACTAAACGATCTCGATTTCGCAATCGACCATTTCAAGACCAAACTGTTAAAGCTATCCGGCTCATTTCAAACTGAGTCCGGACAGGCGTTAGCAAAGATGCGTCATAATATTGTCGAAGAATTCCTAAGCGGCTTTCTAGCGGAAGTGTCTTCAGGAAACGGACATTGATGGCCAAATTTCGAACGGCAACTAAGGTCCGCAAAGCAGACAAACGAGGTCAGCAGACGCTACGGAGCAATCAAGATATCACAACCGTATTCAGCAGTTGTACCGTGGGCTAGGCATCCGCTGGCAGTCCCGGCCTGCTCTGCTTGCGTTGTCGACCGGTGCGCCGCTTAGCCGGGCGCGTGGACTGCATTGGCAGCTCACGTAGGGGAAAATCTTCATCGACGGTTGTCACCACTTTGCGATGATGTGAAGTTGGAAAAAGAACTGACGTCGCTTGCACTTAGATCAGCGCAGGGCGTGATTGGGAAAAACGCCCGGGGTGACAGTGTTTATTTCGCGGTTGAGGTTAAGAGAGTATATCATGATGTCTAAAACGAAGCTTGTTTTGGTCTCCACCATCGCGCCTTGGATGATTGCAACAGCAGCCGTCGCGCAAGACGCGATCTACCCTGCGCCGGGAACGGTGTTCACCTACGATATGACCGAAACAATGGGCAGCGAAGACGGCGATCAAATGGTCACCTCTTGGCGGGAGAGTACTGAAATTCTTATGGTGGAAAACGGTGTTATCCTGCATCAAAGATGCCGTGAAGGCAGGCCATCATGCAATAATTTCATAAGCGATGGTTCCGCTGTGAAATATGTCGGATCTCAAGAAAATGGTTCCGCCTCCCAATACACCATTTCATCGCAAGACGTTGCATATCTCGCCGATGTCATCGCTGACGACCAACCTGCCTTCTATCCTTTGGAAGATGGGAAAACGATCGCATGGAACGACCCGGAATATGGGTTTGAGATCAATCTGCGCATGACCTGTTGTGAAGCAAATGAGAGCGGTGACAGCCGTATTTGGGCGTTTTCTCTCAAAAGACCCTCAGACGCGGCCAATGACACTGAGGTAACGCAGTTTTTCGATCCAGATTTGGGATGGTATGTCGGCAGCCGAAGCGTCAGCGCAATGCCCCGCTTTCCAAGGCGGGTCACAGTCGAGTCCCTGATAGAAATTGAAAGGCCATAGTCAACCACGTTTCATGAACGACCGTACAGGACATCGGATATTTGGGCATGGTTAACGTAGGCTTGGGTGTATCTCTGTTACCCATTCGCCGACCCCGCAAAGCTGGGAAAAGAACGCACGTTGACTGCACGCAGATCGGCGCACAGCGAGATCGGGAAAAGTCTGAAATGACGGTGATAGTGTCGCGGTGGTTTAGAACAATCCCGGAAACCTATTTGAGCGACTATACCAACCACGCTCTTTGAGGATACCCATCGCGATACGCTTAAAGTGACCGTTGGCTCAAACGCAGCGAATGTCTCAAAGCCCCGCTGAGCGGCAATCGGTGGCCTGAAATGACGCTGCAACAGGGAGAACGGCAGAAATGAGCCCATTTTTCCAAATGCTGCGCGACGCATGGACGTCAGCTTTCAAGTCGGCACGCTGAGCTGACCCGAATCCTGCGCATTGATCATTCAAGCTCCGAAGAGCGCATGAAACGGGTCGCTCGAAGAAACAAGAAAGCCTTAGTCGATCATATTCCAATGATTGAAAGGCAAACCATGGAACTCAATGACAAAACCTTCATCGTCACCGGAGCCAGCAGCGGAATTGGGGCGGCAGCCGCTCTTTTACTCGCTGCCAAAGGCGCCAACATCGTTCTTGGGGCTCGAAGACAAGCTGAACTTGATCAGCTTGCTGGGCAGATCTCGCAAAGCAACGGAAAGGCTGTTTGTCTTTCCGGCGACGTCCGCGACGAGATGTATGCTCTGGCTCTTGTGAACTGTGCAAAGGACGAGTTCGGTGGGCTTGACGGAGCGTTCAACAATGCGGGGACGACGGGAGAAATGGGTCCGGTCCCTGATATGCAATCCGACAATTGGCACAACGTTATCGATGTAAATCTGAGCAGCGGCTTCTACGCCGCAAAATACCAAATCCCTTTGTTGTGTGAAAACGGTGGTGGTTCCATCGTTTTCACGTCTTCCTTTGTGGGACACACTGTCGGATTGCCTGGCATGGCGGCCTATGCAGCCGCCAAGGCGGGGCTGATTGGCATGACTCAAGTGCTCGCTGCAGAACACGGCGCAGAGAACATTCGGGTCAATGCGCTCCTGCCAGGAGGCACAATGACCGCCATGGCAGGAGATGATCCCGGCTTTCATGAGGTCGTGTGCGGCCTTCATGCGTTAAAACGGATGGCTGAGCCGTCAGAAATTGCGCAGGTCGCTTTATTTTTGCTTTCCGAGAACGCATCCTTTGCGACCGGCAGCGCCATAGTCGCGGACGGTGGAAACTCGATTAACAAATTTTAGGCATAGCAGAGCGGACGTTGACCTTCTAAGTGTCGATGTCCGCTTCGTCCTGCAAAGCAGACAATCGAGATCTGGAGAGGCTACGGAGCGATCCTGAAATCAAAGTGCATTCAGTAACTGGACTGTCGGCCACGCGTCGGCTGGCAATCCCAGCCTGACCTGCTCTGCCTGTACCGCCGCGCGCGTCATTGCGCCCAAGATCCCGTCGATCCCGCCCACGTCATATCCGCGTGCGACCAGTTTTTGCTGCAATTGCTGCATCTGCGGCCCGCTCAGCGGTGCACTGGGATTGCCTGCGTTATAGACCGGTGCGCCTTGAAGCCTTGTGCCAAAATAGGCAGCGGTGGTCACATAGACAAAGCTTTTGTTCCAGTCAAAATAAACGTCGAAATTCGGATAGGCGAGGAACGCCGGCCCATTGCGCCCCATCGGCAGCAGGACAGAGGCTTGCAAATTCGCCGGTCCCAGCGCCCCTTGCCGCGCAGTGATCCCGCGCGCAGCCCAGTCCCGCACGCTGGCCTTGTGGTTTAGCCCGGTCATAGACCAGTCCAGATTGGCGGGCACGTTGATTTCCTGCAACCACGGCTCGTTCGGCCGCCAGCCAAGCGACGACAGCACATTTGCCCCGGTCATCAGCGCATCGGGGGACGATGTCTTGAGGTTCACAACCCCGTCGCCATCCCCATCCATACCCTGCATGACGATCTCACGTGGGAGCTTTTGCAGCTGACCAATCTCGCCCGCCCAAGCACCCGTCGTCGTGGCCGGGTCCATCCCGCCACGACGGTAAAGTTCAATCGCCGCAATCAGTTGCGGGCGGAACAGATCGGGCCTGCGGCAATCATGGGCCAGTGTCAGCAGCGCGTTGCGGGTGTTAAAGGATCCCTGCACCTGCCCGTAATCCGTTTCAAACGCCCAGAAGGCCAGCAGCACCCCCCGCGAAATCCCGAAACGGCGTTCGATTTCGTTGAACGTGCTGTCATAGCGCTGCGCGTTGCGGATACCGTTATCAATCCGGTTCTGCGAAATCAGCGCCCGTGAGAAGCTGATGAAATCCTTCTGGAACACACCCTGCGACCGATCCGCCCGCAGCACCGCCTGATCAATCTGTGCGCCCGCAAAGAACTGATCCGCCGTGGCGGCGGGAATACCGCTCGCGACCGCTTCGGCCTTGACGCCTGCGATAAAAGGGCCAATCGGGCCGCCGCAGGTCTGGGCTGTGGCGGTGCCTGCAAGCAGGGAAAAGGCGAGCGCTAAGCGCATGGAATGCTCCTGTTTTGTTTGGCGCGATCCTATCAGTGCGGGCGGGACGTGCAAGGCGGGCAAATGCCCGTTCGAAAACGCGCTGCAGGTACCAAAGCGTGACAGAAAATAAGATTATGGCGCAATGCCTTAGCCGATTACCGCCATGACCAAGGCACAGACCGCCATCACCCCCCATACCCGCCAGAGCACCACAATCGCCCGGTCGATATCCGCCGGACCCAATTCACGCGCCCCGTCGGCATTCACAAACGGATAGTCCCGCAGTGCCCCGAAATAGCTGCGCGGCCCGCTTAATGCGATGTCCAGCCCATGGGCCATCGCGGCCTCTGGCCAGCCCGCATTTGGCGACCGATGCAGCGGGGCGTCGGCGATGATCCCGCGCGGATCAGGTCTTGTGGTCACCGCCCAGATCAGTAGCGCCGCCAGCCGGGCCGGGATCAGGTTCAGCAGATCATCTAACCGGGCAGCCGCCCAGCCGAAGGCTTCGTGCCGGGGGGTGCGATAGCCGATCATACTGTCGGCGGTATTGGTGATCTTATAGATCAGCAACCCCGGCAACCCGGCGACAGCGAACCAGAAAATCGGCGCGATGACACCGTCAGACAGGTTTTCCGCAGCACTTTCAATGGCAGAGCGGGCAATCGCAGTTTGGTCCATCTCCACCGTATCCCGGCCTACGATCATCGCAACCGCGCGCCGCCCGTCACCGACCGAAAGACGCAGCGCATCGGCAACGGCGGCGACATGCTGCACCAGTGATTTCTGGGCGAGCAGGACCGCCAGAATGATCATATCCACCAAACCTGTGGGCAGCGCCTGCACTAACGCGCCGAGCGTCCCCGCACCCACGCAGAGCGCTGCCATACAGGCGATACCCTTCATGCGCGGGTTGGGCTCAGTGTTGAAACGCTGGTCGCACCAGCCGATCAGCTGCCCCATCAGGATCGCCGGATGCGGGAAACGGCCCCACAGCCAACGCGGCTCCCCAAAGGCGGCATCAAGCAGCATCGCGCATAAAAGTATCAAAAGGCGGCTTCCAACTGATCCCAGCGATCCTGTGGCGGCAGGCCAAGACGCAGCCAGTTAGGATCATAGGGAAAGACACGCGACCAGACTTTATGCTGCGCCAACTGCGCCTGTGCTGCGGCGGCGTTCTGGACTTTGTATAACCGGAACAACGTCGTGCCCCCGACCAGCTCTGCCCCCTTGCCGGCCAGCAGGGTATCCAGCCGATCCGCATCGGCCTGCAATCGGGCGCGGGTCTCATCCGCCCATTCGGGATCCGACAGCGCTTCTGCCCCAACCGACAGGGCCGGGCCGGACACCTGCCAAGGGCCAAGCAGTTCTGCCAGATTGTTGATGATCTCCGGATCGCCGATGGCAAAGCCAAGACGGACACCCGCCAACCCCCAGAACTTACCAAAACTTTTGAGGATGACCGTGCCGGGTTGATCCGCGCGCATCATCATGGATCGGTCGGGGGTCACATCGGCGAAGCTTTCATCGATGATGGTGATCGGCGCGGTCAGGTCGTCCACCTGCCACAGATGGCCATCGGGGTTATTGGGCTGCACAGCCACCATGGCGTGGCTTGGGTCTTGACCCAAGTCCCAGCCCGCCGCCTGAAACGCCGCCCCGTGTTCGTTATAAGTGGGACCGGGAATATAGACCGTGCCCTGCGGCAAGACGCGGGGCAAGGCGGCAATTATTGGCGACGCACCGTTCGCGGCAAGAATGGCCGCACCATCCGGGACAGACCAGAAATGCCGGGCGAGGCTGTAAAGCCGGTCAAACGCACCTTTGTCAGGCAGTGCGGTCCACGCCTCAGCCGGAAGTCGCGGCATCGGATAGGGCACCGGGTTGATCCCTGTCGACAAATCCAGCCAGACGTCCCGCGTGCCGCCATAGGTCTTGATCGCCGCATCCAGCCCGCCGCCATGATCGCGCGCGATCGTCATTGATCATCCGGCAGGGGCAGATGGCGTGTCACGAAATGCCCTTTGACGGCTTGCGGCCAGTCCCGATAAGGCACCTGTCCGGTCTCGCTGCCCGCATGGGAAATCGCATAAGACACAATGCCAGAGGCCGATTCCGCGCTGGGCTCAAATTCACCCAGCGTGTAGCATAATTTACCCGCCGCTTGGATAGAGACATTGCAAGCCCGCGTGCATCCCATCAGGCAGGACATCCGGCGTGTTTTTACACGGGACAGGCCTGTGGCGGCGGCCTCAACCAGCGTGGCAAGCGCCTCTCCATCGGTCTGTTCCATCCCGTTTGCGTCCCAGCCCTCGCGCTTGCAGGTCTCGCAAATTGTGATCCACGTTGTCATATTGTGCCTGATATTGTTACCCTTGGCCTTTCAAGCGGATTTCGGCCGGTTTCACAAGAATACAATTTTATACCAATGTTTTTGCGCAACCTGCCCCTTACGTTAACCATTCGTTAGGCATTTACGCTGATTTGTGTACGTAGCGTTAATTTACCAGTTGTTCGGTTTAGGGTCTAAAAATGTATCAAATACCGGAGACGAAATGCGCGTCCTTATCGTTCAGAGCAACGCCAACCTGGGGCAGTTGTGGAAACGGCACCTCGAGCGGCTGGACGCGGAGGTCGTTCATGTGGACACCGGTGCGCGCGCGATCAGCCTGATCGATAGTCAGGACTTTGATGTTATCGTCCTTGATCTGGTGCTGCGCGAAGGCAGCGCGCTGACCGTTGCTGACGTTGCGCAGTTCAGACAGCCAGACGCCAATGTGGTTTTTGTGACCGACACAACCTTTTTTTCGGATGGGTCCATTTTTCGTCACAGTACAAATGCGCGCGCCTTCATTGAAACCGCGACCCCGCCGGATGATCTAGCCGAGATCGTGCATCATTACGGCAGCCCGATCACCCACGCCCATGCGGCGCAGACCAGTCTACCTGTGGATTGACCGGGACAATGCGGTGCGGATTGATCGTGTCGTGGCTATAGTGATAGTGCCGCACGATATGATCCATGTTCACTGTCGGCGCGATCCCGTCCCATTGATAAAGCTCGCGGGTAAATCCAAACAGGTTCGGATAATCCACGATCCGTTTCCGGTTACATTTGAAGTGATGGTAATAGACCATGTCGAAACGCATCAACGTGGTCCAAAGTCGCCAGTCCGCTTCGGTGATCCTATCGCCCATCAGATAGCGGTTGTCCGACAGCCTCTCTTCCAGCCAGTCCAGCGTGTCAAATAGCGGGTACACCGCGTCTTCGTAGGCTTGCTGCGAGGTCGCGAACCCGGCTTTGTAAACGCCGTTATTGACGGTATTGTAAATGCGGTCGTTCACCGGTTCCATCGCGTCGCGCAGGTCGCCGGGCCAGTAATCCGCAGAGTTGCCGGTGATCCCATCAAAGGCGCTGTTGAACATCCTGATGATCTCAGAAGATTCATTGGATACGATTGTTTCGCGTTCCTTGTCCCACAAGATCGGCACCGTGACTCGGCCCGAGATTTGCGGATCGGCCCGCAGGTAGATGTCGCGCGCGTAGGGCAGCCCGAACAGCGTGTCGCCCGTGGCCCCGTTGTCATCAGTCTGAAACGTCCAGCCATCCGACAGCATGTCCGGATGCACGGCTGAAATACCGATATGATCGGTCAGATCCTTCAGCACCCGAAACGCCAGCGCCCGATGCGCCCATGGGCAGGCATAAGATACATACAGATGATAGCGCCCGCTTTCCGCTTTGAACCCACCCTTACCCGATGGACCTGCGGACCCATCCGCGGTGATCCAGTTGCGGAATGCGGCGGTAGAGCGTTTGAACGCCCCGCCGGTCGATGATGTATCATACCAAACGTCTTGCCAAACGCCGTCCACCAATTGACCCATCAGAATGCTCCCTTGCCTTGTTGGCAGTAGACCTAGCGCATGTTTTCTGGCGAACAAACAAATATACGGGCGCAGTGATGGTGCGGTGCCGCACATCAACGCCGCATGCCGCTGTCGGGCGCAACTGTATGCACCCAATCCGCAGCGTCTCGGAAACGCGCAACGGACGCCGTATTAACCCACCCCACCGTACGGTGGTGTCCGACGAAAGTCCGACGCTTGTCCGATGGGTTTCTGACAGCCGATTTTGGCCAATGCGCCAGCGTTAACAGGGCAACGATGTTACCCTGTCCAACGTATGACATCTGAATGAATTGACGGTTACTTAGCAGAAACGCCGGAAATTACCGCCCGAGCAACCCAGCAGGCACGAAATCAGGGCGTTCGAAATCAGCCGCTGGGCCGTTTGCCACAGGCGTCAGCCATTTGAATTCAAACACACGTTCATCGCCATCAATGACTGACGACACCACAAGACATTGATACAAATGCTTTGGCCCGTCATAGATTTCAACGTGGCCGCGCAGCCGCTCTGACCCTTCCAGATCAAGCGCAAATCCTCCGTCCCAGAACCGCCGGATACGGTGGGTGTTGTCGCCGTCATGCACGACAAGGCGATCCTTGCGTTTTAGCGCCGCTTTACGTGCTTCTTCCAACCCCTGCCGGACGGCATCAGGTAAAAATTCATACATTTCAGTCCCCTCCAGACACGACCAAAAATGACGCAACAAGTGTAAATATCAAGTAACAATCCCCGCTGCGCTGCAGAAACAACTGTTTTTAAGCCTTCACGCGCGGGCGCAGCACATGCGGACGCGCCGCATCATAAAGCGCGCTGTCCGGAAATCCGTGCGAATCGGCCAACGCGGGGCCGACCATGATCAGCGCCGTCCGCGTAATTTTGGCCGCCCGTACGCTTTCGCGAATATCTGTTAAGGTTCCCCGGATAATCTGCTGATCGGGCCATCCCACGCGGTAGACGACCGCCACCGGACAGTCCGCCCCGTAATGCGGCACCAGCTGCCGTTCGATTTCGCGCAGGGCCCGAATGCCCAGATGGATCGCCAATGTGGTCTTGGTCCGGGCGAAATTTTCCAATGTCTCGCCTGCAGGCATAGAGGTCGATTTCATCGACATCCGGGTCAGCACGATGGATTGGGCGATTTCGGGGACGGTCAGCTCTGTTCCCAATGCCGCCGCCGCTGCTGCATAGGCGGGCACGCCGGGGATGATCTGATAATCAATCCCATCCGCCTTGAGCCGACGGATTTGCTCGGCAATCGCGCCATACAGCGACGGGTCGCCGGAATGGACCCGCGCAACGTCTTGGCCCTTTTCATGCGCAGCAAGAATGGCACCATGGGTTTCATCCAGCGTCATCGGCGCGGTATCCATCACCAACGCATCCTCTGGCGCGCAGGCCACGACCTCTGCCGGGACCAGCGATCCGGCATAAAGGCAGACAGGGCAGGCCCCGATCAACCGCGCTGCCTTGAGCGTCAGAAGTTCCGGATCACCCGGCCCGGCGCCAATGAAATAAACCGTCACGCGCAGCACTCCTGTTTCATTTTTATCGTGTAAATCTGACCCTTAGCCAACAGCCAAATCCCCATCAATCTTGCGGGCATAGCCGCGTGGGGTGTACATCCGTGGCCCTTCGCCAAGCTGCGCGAGCCGCGAATGGGATGACCCCACAAGCACCACGGTCAGCATGTCGACCTCATCCACTTGCAGTTCATCCAATCGGCGATAGCGCACATGTTCTTCGGGGCGACCCAGCGATGATGCCAGCATCACCGGCGTGTCTGCGGGGCGATGCTGCAACAGAATATCCCGCGCTTCGGCCAGCAAAGTGCGCCGCCGCATCGACACGGGGTTATAGAACGCAATGACGAAATCCCCCTCTGCCGCCGCGCGCAACCGCTTGACGATATCATCGCGGGGCGTCAGCAAATCCGACAGCGAAATCGCGCAGAAATCGTGGCCCAGTGGTGCGCCCGCACGGGCCGCAGCACCCTGCAATGCGCTGACACCGGGCGAGCAAATCACCTCGACCCGGCGGGCCGCATCCGACACCCCCATCTGGTCCGGCGCGCGATCCAGCAGTTCAAAAACCAGCGCACCCATCGCGTAGATGCCCGCGTCACCTGAACAAACCAGCGCAACGTTCTTGCCTTGCCCCGCCTGTTCCAGCGCATAGCGACAACGGTCTTCTTCGCCACCCAGCGGGAAATCACTGCGTTCCTTGCCGACAGCAAGCGGCCCCAGCAGATCAATATAAAGCCCATAGCCGACCAGCTCTTCTGCCTGAGACACAAGGCGCGAGACCTCTGGCGTGCGCCAGCTTGCCTGTCCGGGGCCGATGCCAACAATGGACAGCACCCCGCGTCCACGCCCTTGCAACGTGGTCAGCGGCGCGGGGGTGAGCGCTACAGCGCAGGTAGCATTTGCGGTCTTTCGCTTGGCGACGTGCAGCGTGGCCGCGGCCCCGCCTTGCGCCAATGCCGCCGCTTCTGACACCCCATGTGTGCCGACCTCGGCAAAGACCACGTCAGATGGGGTTGCCAGCCGGGGGGTTTCCCGGTCCAGCGTTGCTGCGTCGAACAGGCGTAGCGGGACGCCGAATTGCTTGGCCAATGCGATGATTGCAGGTTCATCCGCTTTCAGATCAATCGTGTTGACCGCATGGATGGCTTCGGGGGCAATATTGCCTTCGGCCAGCGTTTGCGCCACCAGTGCTGCCAATTCTGCGGTATCGCAGTTGCGGGCACAGCCCACACCCAGCGCCACACGTTGCGGCGCGAATTGCAGGTGGTTTGGCCCCAGGTCGGCCTGCGGTTCCATCGCACAGGTGATGCGGACACCGGTGCCTTGCGGCAGTGCTGCCAGCCAATCCGCATCAGCCGCCATCGGCCCGGTGACATTGGCCCCGGCCCCGGACAGCAAAAGCGCCATCGCCTCTTTCGCGTCTTGCGGGTTGACCAGCCGCCAGCCCGCAGGCGGTGCATCCAGTGCCACACCCAGCGCCACATCCCCGGCCGTCGTGACCGCAGCGACAGCACCCAGCGCCTTTGAAATCTCTGACGCGAGCCGGTTCGCCCCGCGATGCCCGCCCAGCAGCGGCACCACCACCGCACCATCGTCCGAGACAGATATAACCGGCGGTTCCGTCACCTTGTCCGCCAGTAGCGGGGCCACAGCCCGGATCAGAATGCCAGAGGCGCAGACCCCCACGATGGGCACCCCCGCCGCAAACAAATCGCGGGCGTGGTCCAAAGCATTGGCGAAATACGTGTCCGCCCGGTCGACACGGCCTTCGCGGCCATGGACCTGCGCTCCCAGAACCTTGGCCACGCGATGCGCGACGGGTTCACCAGAGCGGGACAGCGCCAGCACAACGGGTTTCAAAGCCATGGGTCGGCCCCTTTCGTCAACAGGATCATCGAAAAATATGGTGCGGCTTCAGGGGCTTCGGCCAGTGGCAAGACGACTTCTTCGGGCAGTGTCGCCCGTTCGATATAAACAGTCTGCGCGGTCAGCCCCAGCGCTTCGATCACGGCGCGGATTTTCGGCAGATGCCGCCCGACCTTCATGATCGCGACGCTTTCTGCCCCGGCGATCCGGGCGCGCAGTTCATCCTCTGGCAAGGGGCCCGGCAGGACGGTCAGCCGTTCGTTCCGCGCAGCCAGCGGCCTCCCTGCCCGTGCCGCGCAAGCGGTGACAGAGGTCACACCCGGCACGACCTCTACCCTGTAACGGTCGGACAGTCGCGCGAATAAATACATGAAAGAGCCGTAGAAAAACGGGTCGCCTTCGCACAGGCACACGACATCCTGCCCTTGATCCAGCACGGCGGCAATGCGGGTGGCACCCTCATCATACGCAGCCTGCGCCGGGGCGCGTTCCACGCTCATCGGGACATCCATGATGATCTCTTGCGTTTGCGGGGCAATCAGATCGGCAGCGATGGCGCGCGCAAAGCTCGCAGCACCTGCCAGCGTTGGATAAGCCACGACCTGCGCCTGTTCGATCAGACGGGCCGCGCGCAGGGTGATCAAATCCGGCGCACCCGGTCCCACCCCCACCCCGTAAAGCACCCCACGGGATGGTGGGAGGGGCGCATTGGCATCGCCAAAAGCGTCTCCCATCATCGCTTCACAAGGCTCCATTGTGTGACCGGCATTAAGGGACGCCAGCCTGTCAAACTGCCAACCGGCTCTGCCCGGTGCACCGAGAGTTTCACCAAATCACCGCCGTGCGATTTGTGCAGGGCGATCAGCTCTGCCTCGCTTTCCAGTGTCACCGCATTGGCCACCAAACGGCCCAGGGGGCGCAGCGCTGCCCAAGCGGCGTCAAAGGTTTCGCGACTTAGCCCGCCGCCGATGAAAATCGCATCCGGCGCATCTAGCCCGTCCAGCGCCTCTGGCACGCTGCCTTCGACCAGTTCCAGTTTGGGCACGCCAAGCCCCAGCGCATTGGCCGCCGCCATTGCACGCCGGTCAGCGCGGGGTTCGATCCCCACCGCGCGGGCATAACGCGCGGCCCGCATCCATTCGATCGCGACAGAGCCGCAGCCGCAGCCAATATCCCACAAAAGCGCCCCGCGCATTGGCATCAGTTTGGCGACCGTGGCCGCGCGCACCTCTTGCTTGGTCATTGTGCCATCAGACTGAAAAAGATGGTCCGCCAGTCCCGGCACGCGCGGCAACAATGCGGCATCAGGCGCGGCGATACATTCCACCGCCAAAGTGTTGAACGCGGGGACCGACTGGTCCCAGCTTTCGGCGATACCGTCAAACCGGGCTTCATCCTTGCCGCCCATCGCAGCCAGCACCGACATTTTCGACTGACCAAACCCCCGTTCGGTCAAAAAGCGTGCGATCTGGCCCGGTGTCTCTGCCCCGGTGGTCAGGATCAGCAGGCGGATATCGGGTTGGATAAAGGCAATCATCTGCGCCACAGGGCGACCATGCACCGTCAGCGTTTCCACATCCGGTAGCGACCAGCCCATCCGGGCGGCGGCCAGTTGGAACGCTGACAACTGCGGGTGGTAAACGATTTCAGCCGGATCAATCGCGCGCCCGATCTTGGCACCGACTGAATACCAAAGCGGATCACCAGTGGCGAGCACGACAACCCTGCGTCCCCGCAGCCCCCCTATTTGATCAATCAGCGCGTCAAACGGATGCGGCCATGCCAGACGCTCTGCTGTTAGGTTGCCCGCCAGCATATGATGCCGCTCTCCCCCGATGATGAATTCTGCGGCTTCGACCACAGCGCGGGTCGCGGGCAACAACCCCTCCATCCCGTCTTCACCGATACCGACAATGTGGAGCCAAGGATCAGACATCTTCAGGCAACCCCGCGGCCAAAGCATTCACCGCGGCCGAGGCGATCGCCGACCCGCCCCGCCGCCCGCGCAATGTGATGAAGTCACAGCCCCTTGGCTCGCGGGCCAGTTCGGCCTTGCTTTCAGCGGCCCCGACAAAGCCAACGGGAAATCCCAGAATGACCGCAGGTTTGGGCCAGCCTTGGTCCAGCAGTTCCAACAGGTGAAACAGGGCCGTCGGCGCGTTGCCGATGGCCACCACGGCGCCTTCGAGCTTGTCGCGCCACAGTTCCACCGCTGCGGCAGAGCGTGTATTTTCGATCTGCTGCGCCAGTTGCGGCACGTTTGGATCGTTCAGGGTCACGATCACCTCATTCCCGGAAGGCAGATGCCGCCGTATGATCCCCGCCCCGACCATCTCGCAATCGCAGAGCACCGGCGCACCGGCCTGTAGCGCGGCATGGCCGATCTCAGCCGCTTGCGGGGAAAAGGCGAGCCTGTCCGCGACCTCTACCATGCCACAAGCATGGATCAGCCGGGTCATCACCGGGCGCATCGTAGCTGGAAACCGGTCCAACCGCGCCTCGCTGCGCACGATGGCAAAGCTTTGGGCATAGATCGCCGTGGGGTCTGTTTCGTAGGGGCGCAATGGCGGGCCTTTGTCTGTTGCTAAAAGGGCGGGATTTGTCGAAGCCTAGCCCCGTGATTTTCTGGCGCTTTCAGGGCCGTGCGGATGATCCGCATGCGGGTAAGGCGCATGGTGATGGTCGTGATCATGATCGTGGTCATGATGATGGTGGTGGTCGTGGTGGTGATGATCGTGGCCTTGTGCTTCGAGCCGGCACAGACCAGTGCAAAAGCTGTCGCACAGGCTGCAATCACTGACGTTGGATCCCGGCGCATTTGCCCCTTGTCCTTCGACGTGGTGGTGATGGCTTTCCTGCACCGCGCCGACCTCGCCCTCAAACCCAAGCACCTGTGTGCGGTATTTGCACAGCACGCAGGTCGCGGGCGGCACAGCCCCGAAGGCCGGATGCCGCCGCTCTGCCGCGGTGATATGGTGGTGTCCGCCGTCTTCGAGCGCCAACACCTGTTCACGATAGCCGCAGATCCCGCAATTGGGCGGCGGGTTGGCCGTGTCTTGTTCCAGAATACGTTCAGCGAAGGTTTCCAGCACTTTGGGATGATCCCCAAGATAGCCCGCCTTCACAAATTGCATTTCGGGGTATTCGGCGGCGACCTGATCGGTGAACCCGTAAATCCGGTCGATCAGAATGCCCGAGAACAGGAAATAGGGAAACACGATCACACGCTTATAGGGCAGCCGTGCGACATGCTGCAAACAGGGTTCGACTAGCGGGAAGGTCACGCCGGAATAGCCGACCTCGCACCAGCCGAAACCCATGCCTTCTTGCAGCATCCGGGCGATCTTGGACACATTGCCATTCGCATCCGGGTCGGATGCACCGCGCCCGATGACGACAAGACAGGTTTCGGTCAGGGGCAGCGGGCCATATTCGGCATTGGCCGTATCCACAGCCTCTTGAATACGGGCGGCGGCGGCGGCGAGCATTTTGGGATCGACGCCAAGTTCACGGCCATATGACACCTGCATCCCATGCTTGGTCGCATAGGTGTTCAACACGGTGGGGATATCATTCTTGGTGTGCATCGCGGCAAACAACATGCCGGGAACCGCCAGAATACGGTCGCAACCCGCATCGCGCAGCTTGTCCAGCCCATCCCGCAGCACAGGGTTGGCGAATTCCAGATAGCCGTAATCGGTCAGCCAATCGTCCGGCAAATAGGCTGGCAGCTTTTCAGCCAACACCGCAAACTCGTCCACTGCGGATTGGCTGCGCGAGCCATGACCGCAGATCATCACACCTGTTTTCACGCCGCTTCCTCTTCGGGTTCCTGCTCAGGTTCCGGATCTTTGTTTTTGCCCTTCAGGGCGCCCCAGATCGCAGCAAGCCCGGCCAGACCGATGGCCGCACCGGCAACCCAATGGTCATGGCCCGCAAGTTCCCCCCAATGGCCAGGATGGGCAGAGGCCGCAGAGGCCGCAAAAATCATAGGCAGGGAAATCAGGATACGCATCGGGTCCTCCGTTTCGGCAGCAACCAGAGGCCCGGAGCATCCGGGTTATGACGACGTGACGCCTTGGTCCCCGTTTTGGGTCGACCGCCGCGTCTCCAACCGTTCTGGCCACTTTGGGCTTCGTCTGGATATGCGTATAACGTGACCGGGGCGGCGGGGCAAACCGATATGCGACAGGGGCAAGTTCGTTACGGCGACGCCGTGTAACGTTGCGCTGAGAGCAAGTGATGAAAGAGGCAAGCTTCGCCCTGCCTATGCTGACCGACACCATCATACAAATCTCAGATTTTGCGACTCGCGTAAATGCGCTTGGACATAAACCAGTCGTATACGACGAAATCAGGCAAGCTTTTCCGATATCGGATTCTTTGACACCCGCTTTATTTTAACGTTTCACCCAATCGTGGCGACTTGAATGCAAATGACATAATTTCAGCATTGACGTGGGGTGGGTTGGACTGGGTAAACGTTTCCCAAATTGTTTCTTCGTAACGGATAGGCTTTAACCAATCATCATCCTTTGGCAAAACGACCGAAGAAAGGCCTCGATCAAACGCCCATTTTGCAAACCGCACATCGACAAATTTCTGACTGTCACGCATATAATCATAACTGGGAGTGTCGCTCCCCCGCAAAATAGCTGTACCCGTTCCGATCTGGTCCACTATGACAGCAGTGTCGAGATGTCTGTAAAAGGAAAAAACTTTCCGAAAATCTGCGAGCCGTATTTTGTGCTCTTTAATATCTTCGATATCGCTGACTATACCCGCAACAAAAGCTTTCAAGACCGAAGCACGTGGACGAATTTTGCGCATCTTAATACGCGGTTTTTGGTAGATCGACCCGTGATAGGACGCCACAAATCCATTTCCTAGCTGCTTGAAACGTTCGACTGAACGCGTAACAAAATCCGCCGGGTATATGATGTCGTCGTCGATCAGGAAGACGTAATCCGCCTCAGATACATTGATATAAAATTTCCCGGCATCCTTCGTGTCTTCATGTGGAATAACTGCGTCAACGTTCGTAAACTGCGAGATTTCGGCTGGAATATCAGCATATTCGTTCAGCACCAGATTAATTTTGTCCACCTGAGGTGAAATCTGACTCAGCACCGCAACCAAACTCTCGCGCCTAGGCGGGTAAGTGGCAATATTTGCAACAATCATACGCCTCTTTTCTCTGCCAGATAGCGATCAAGCTCCGGCCTTGTCGCATGTTGAAAATAGAAAAAGTCAGCATCAAAAGGTATGGGGCGGGCGCGACCACTCCCAATTGGTAAGAATTCAAAGAAGTTGTTCAGGCACAGCTTAAGCGCCCCCTTTCTTACCCATTTATACTTTAGCAGACCAAGGTTTGCGACAAAAACGAGCACCCTGGAGGAGGCACATAAGAACTTCCATTCGGGGGAAAGTTCCGCATCTCGCATTTTTAGTGCGCACAAATTACTTATAAAATTTGGCAGCCGATCAGCTCTAACGATAAAAAACGATTGCTGGATTGGTTGCGGCGTACCCTTTCCAGCGCCGAAAATCAGCCCGTTAGTTCCCCTATCAATACAATGCTCTATAATTCCGGCACCGCCTAGCAGGCAATCTTGCTCTACATAGACAAAATACTCGCAATCAGCAGTCATCGCATAGGTTGCTGATAAGATAACTGATCGCATCCAACCGCTCCATTGCCCAATATGGTCTGTCGAATGACGTGCATTGAACGGCAAGGTAATCCAACGCACCCGATCTCGCATGTCACGTCGCGGCTTAACGGGGGCGCAGGAATCGATTACGATAATTTCGTCCGGTGATGCGTTACTGGTAATGCTTCGATACCATGTATCAAAGAATTCAACCGAGCGAATATGAGGATCACCCAATTTCTTTCGTAATGGGTTATCATCCTCGGGCGAACTTTCAGAGCTCCACCAACCGCTTCCAATGATGTAGCGTGGCTTCCTTTTTGTCGATGGCAAAGTTTTCACAGTCTTTTCACCATGCGTCATAATCTGTTCCGAGTAACTCGCCGTACTCCTCTTTGCTTGAATGGAACTTGACCTTGGGAAAGAACGGCCTGAGAGAACTTTCATACACCGCTTGAAGCTTCCCAGTTTTATTCGGAAACATATGCACTTCTCTGCCCAGCAATGCGGCCGCAATTGCGACATGCAGTCTGTTCGTATAGATGACACGATATGTCCCTACAATATCAAAAAATTCTTCTGCATCGGAGATATGGGTTCCCTCATTGCTAACATCTCGGTTGTTCTTAGGTATTGGAATATCTGTTTTCTCGCGATCTTCGCGAAATAGGTAACCTACAGATTTAGAGATGAGGCGTGGCTTTGGCTCTAAATAAAATGCCATATCGTGGCAGAAGGGCGCGTCTGGCGCGACTAGCTTGCTGTCGGTTTCGTCCCGTCTCCATAGTGTCAAGTTACCAGTCGGTATGCGAAGCGCTAGAGTTAATGAGGAAGGCATTATAAAGGTATGTCGAAAACGGCTCGCGGCAAGTTCGAGTTCTTTCGGTCTATCATAAAACGGGTAAAGCGCACCAGATCCAGTGAATATCGCCTTTTTCGGGCTAAGAATAGACCGAAGCCGATCATTTAGTTTAGGTGGCTTGCAAAGCTGTTTGACGGAAATACGTTTTATGCGAATACCAATATCATCGAAGAATTTCGCTTGTCCTGCAAGTATAAGTGCGTCACCCCAGTTTCCCGTATTTACAATCTCAACCAATTCCCCGCCGTCAGCATATTCCAGCAAGGATTCGGCAAGTTTTTTGAAACAGGATTCGTTCCTGAGCGTCGTTCTTTTCATCAATATTGGCCTCCACCAATAAATTGTAAAATTATTTAGTTTCGCGACTGAATGTCATATAAGTTAGATTGGTGTATGGCACATAACTTCCACCGAATAAAATACTACGTCAAAGCGCGCTAACCTTACCGCAATCGCGGGGGCCGGATTGGTGGTTGGCCGGTCATGTTGATGACGCAGGTCTCGTACACCTCGATCGGGTCGCGGCCGCGCAGGTAGTCGGCACTAAGCCCGATGCTGGCCCCCGCAAAGGGACCACCGTTTGAACTGGCGCCCAGGGTGATCCCCACATCAGGCGCTTGGGCCGCGCGGGCCCGTTCTTCGCACCGCTCTGCCGCGCGTTCGGGCGTGACCGGCCCGCAGGCGGCCAGCCCCAGAAGGCCCAGCACGACTGCGGTCCGCCGCATCAGCTGCCCCCCAGAACGAAAGCAGCAAGCGCGTTATCGGCAGCACAGCGTACCGTATCGGGCCGCGTTGCGATATCGAGGATCAGGCTTGATGTCTCGGCCGATGGTCCAACGACTGCGGCTTCGGCAATCGTGTAAACCTCTGTGATTTCGGCATTATCAATAATACAATCGGTCATCAGCGCGGTATTCGTGCCGGGGAACCGGCTTTCCAGCGTGCGATTCACGACGCCCTTGGCCGCATCGCGCGCGACACGGTCCGCATCCCCCGCGCTACATGCGGTGAGTGCGGCGACGCCAAGCGCCATGATCAGAGACAAACGCATCAGAAAGTCCTTTCCTTGGGTGCGATTTTCTCTGCCTTGATACCACCTTCGGCCTCGGTCGTCAGCGGGTCGGTGATGACGGGGCGGTAGGTGAGCGTGACCTTGCTGTCGCTGACATTCGCAATCGTGTGTACGCGCCAGTTTTCGTCGTCGCGGGTGGCGTAATCTTCATGGGCGTGAGCGCCCCGGCTTTCCTTGCGCGCCTCTGCACTGACAATTGTCGCCAGCGCGTTGGGCATCAGGTTGGTCAGTTCCAGCGTTTCCATCAGGTCGCTGTTCCAGACAAGGCTGCGGTCGGTGACTTTCAGATCGCCCATCTTGCCCGCAATGTCGGTCATCTTGGCAACGCCTTCGCCCAGCGTTTTGTCCGTGCGGAACACGGCTGCGTCAGCCTGCATTGCCCTTTGCATTTCCAGCCGCAGATCAGCCGTTGGCGTATTGCCATCCGCGTGGCGCAGCGTGTCGAAGCGGTCAAAGCAGCTATCAATCGACGCTTGGTGCAGCGTCGGGTTGGCCGATGCCGGATCGACAACCTCTCCTGCGCGGATCGCGGCGGCACGCCCAAAGACCACAAGGTCGATCAGGCTGTTGGACCCAAGCCGGTTCGCCCCATGCACAGAGGCGCAGCCCGCTTCGCCCACAGCCATCAGGCCGGGCACGATGCGTGTGGGATCGTCCTTGGTCGGGTTCAGCACCTCGCCCATGTAGTTGGTCGGAATGCCGCCCATGTTGTAGTGGACCGTTGGCAGAACCGGAATCGGTTCTTTGGTCACATCCACACCAGCAAAGATGCGGGCGGATTCAGAGATGCCCGGCAGCCGTTCGGCCAGCGCCTCTTTCGGGAGGTGGTTGAGGTTCAGGTGGATATGGTCGCCGTTGCCCCCGACGCCGCGCCCTTCACGAATTTCCATCGTCATGCAACGGCTGACATAGTCACGCGGCGCGAGGTCTTTGTAGTTGGGCGCGTAACGTTCCATGAAACGTTCCCCTTCGGAGTTCGTCAGATAACCGCCCTCGCCACGCGCGCCTTCGGTGATCAGACAGCCGGCGCCATAGATGCCGGTGGGGTGGAATTGCACGAATTCCATATCTTGCAGGGGCAACCCCTGCCGCGCGACCATGCCGCCACCGTCACCGGTACAAGTGTGCGCGGATGTGGCGCTGAAATAGGCCCGGCCATAGCCGCCGGTGGCCAGCACCACGGTCTTGGCGTTGAACACATGCATCGTGCCATCATCCAGCTTCCACGCGATCACACCCTGACAGACGCCATCGGCGGACATGATCAGATCGAGCGCGAAATACTCGATATAGAATTCAGCCTTTTGCTTGAGCGACTGCCCATATAGCGTGTGCAGGATCGCATGGCCGGTCCGGTCGGCGGCGGCGCAGGTGCGCTGCACGGGGGGGCCTTCGCCAAATTCGGTGGTGTGGCCGCCAAAGGGGCGCTGGTAGATCTTGCCCTCTTCCGTACGGGAAAACGGCACGCCGTAATGTTCCAGCTCGTACACTGCCTTGGGCGCTTCACGGGCGAGGTATTCCATCGCGTCGGTATCACCCAGCCAGTCAGACCCTTTGACAGTGTCGTACATGTGCCATTGCCAGCTATCGGGGCCCATGTTGCCCAGCGATGCGGCGATCCCGCCTTGTGCGGCGACGGTGTGCGACCGTGTTGGGAAAACCTTGGAGATACAGGCCGTCCGCAGCCCCTGCTCTGCCAGACCCAGCGTTGCGCGCAGCCCGGCACCGCCAGCCCCCACCACGATTGCGTCATAGGTATGGGTTTCGTATTCGTATGCAGCCATGTGTCAGATGCTCCGGAAAATCAAAGGGCGATGCGTACGATTGCGAAAACCGCAAACGCCGCCGCAGCGTAGGACAGGCAGTTCAGCCCGATGATCAGTGCCTTGCGGGTTGTCCCGCCGGTGTAATCCTCGACCGTCATGCGTGCGCCATTGGCGAAGTGGTTGAAGCCGACCAGCATGGTCAACAAAGCCACAACAGCTGGGAAGGGACGCTGGTAATAGGCGATAACCTCTTCATAGGGCGATCCAAGAATGGCCCCGAAGGTAAAGACAAACAGCACGACGAGCGGCAGCAGCGCCACCGATGTCACCGTCATGTGCCAGTGGTGTTCCGTGCCGGATTTGGCTGATCCCAGCCCGTTGGCGCGTTTGCGATCCGTGATAAATGCCATGGTTCGCCCCTCAGAGTACAATTGCAACAAAGATGGTCAGCAGCACCGAAGCCACCAGCGCGCCCTGCGCGTAGAGCTCTGATTGCTCGACCTCAAGCATCCGGCCTGAGTCCCAGATCAGGTGCCGCACACCAAACAGCGTGTGATACCATAGCGCCCAGACGGACAGGAACAGGACCAGATCACCGAACCAGCTGGTCAGAAAACCGTTAGCCGTGGCAAATGCCTCTGGCCCGCTGGAAGCGGCCACGAACCACCATGTGATCATCAGCGCCGCCACAAGCAGCGAAAGACCAGTGATACGGGTGAAGATCGAAGTCATCGACGTCCATTGAGGTCGATAATATTGTCCGATCATGAACGGGGACAAAGGGCGGTTGCCCTGTTTGTTGTCGGCCATGAATGTTTCCTTCGTTGGCTTGGCTGCCGAGAGCGGTGGCACCATTTTGCCTTTTCTGCACCATTCCGCAGGCAGAGTCACGCAGGCGCGGATGGATAAACCGTGAAAAAGTGACGCAATATCCGGGAAAACCTGTTCGCGTGATCACAGCGCGAAATTGTGTGATCACAAAAGGACGTTAATGCAGCTCATTCAAGATGGCGCTGATCGAAGAATTATAGGTGAACTCTAGCATCCGCACCTGACCGTCAACCTCTGCCCCGACAAGATGCAAGGCCAGTGGCACGTCACTGCCTTTGGGAAAGTAGAAGACGACCTCTTGGATAAACGACGGTTCTTCCCGCCGTTGCAGGATTGTCCGGCACCGATCAAAGCCGCGTGGTTCAAAGACGGACAGCGGGCCGAAGAGCCGCTCATACTCTGCGTCCATATTCGGGATATAGTCATCAACCAGATTGGCAAAGGCCCGATAGTCGGTGCGTAGAAAGGCGGTTTTGGCCGCCTCGAATGTTGCGATATCCGCGTCGGTTGAAGGTTCGCAGGATTGGGCGGCCGCAGCGATGGGCAGCAGCGCGGCGCAGGTGAGGGCAAGCAGGTTTTTCATAGCTTTATGAATGCCTAAGACCCGCATGCACGCAAGGTAAAGCCCGCCATCACAGCGTTACTTGGCCTGACTATTGCAGTTCGGGCACGGTCACACAGGCATCAGCGCCCAGTAATCCAGATCAAGCAAAACATCGGGATGATACTTTCCATCCTCACCGCGCAAAACGCCTGCGCCCCCTTTTGTCGCGACCAGCCGCAAACGGACCGCGCCGACGCCGGGGGCCTGAGTTTCGGCTGTGTCCAGCACCTCTGACCAAGCGCGGACCGTATCGCCCGCAAAGCAAGGGTTCGCATGAGCGCCGCCATTCAGCGCCACGATCATCTGCGCATTGGCCA
This sequence comes from Loktanella agnita, assembly GCF_046640325.1. Classification (NCBI taxonomy): domain Bacteria; kingdom Pseudomonadati; phylum Pseudomonadota; class Alphaproteobacteria; order Rhodobacterales; family Roseobacteraceae; genus Loktanella; species Loktanella agnita. The sequence goes on from NZ_JBJMBF010000001.1 coordinate 318,795, forward strand.
GCCCGTTAAAGGACAGCGCGCGCGCCAAAGAAATGATGTGACCGCCATAGATCAGCCGCTTGCCATCCGTGCGGTTGGTCGCGTCGAAATGGACCTTGGCGGTGTTCTGCCAGAGGCGCGTGGCCAGCATATGCTCTGCCTCTTCAATCGTCACGCCGTCCACATGGTCGATAATCTCGCCCACACTATAGTCACCCAGCCGGTGCGGCTCGCCCGCTAGCGCGAAATCATAGCTGGTAAAGTCCAGCCCGTGCGGAATGACCAAATCAGCGGGGGCGACCACGGTGGATAGCACCGGGATTACAGGCTCTGGTGCTGTGCTATCGCTGCGCTTGCGGACCATGACCCAGCGCACATAGCTCATCAGCACTTCGCCATGCTGGTTGCGCCCCGTGGTATGCACCCAGACGACACCGCTTTTGCCGTTTGAATTTTGCTTGACGCCGATCACCTCTGACGTGGCGGTGATCGTGTCCCCCGGCCAAAGCGGGGTGATCCAACGCCCCTCGGCATAGCCCAGATTAGCCACCGCGTTCAGCGATACGTCGGGCACGGTTTTACCAAAGACCGTGTGAAAAGTTACCAGATCATCCAGCGGGCTGAACGGCAATCCGCAGCTTTGGGCGAATTGGTCCGACGAATGCAACGCATGCCGCGCCGGATAAAGCGCATGGTACAGCGCCCGCTCGCCCATTTTGATCGTACGCGGTACGGCATGGGTGATCACATCGCCGACAGCGTAATCCTCAAAGAACCGGCCCGGGTTGGTCTTGGTCATTGCTGGCCAAGCTTCAGATCAGCGGAATAAGGCACATCGACCTCTTTGGTCACCGCCTGCCCGCAGCGCATCACCCCATTGGCCTGATCAAAGGCATAGGTCGGGCTGCCATGCAGCAGCCAGCCTTTTGACAAAGCCTCTGACACTTTGTGGCAAAAGGCCGATGTGTCGTCTTCGGTCAGTAGTCTATAAAGTGTCGTCATTTTATCCCCAGGGCTGCACGCCCAATGCATAGTGAATACCCATCACGACTACCACGACGACCAGCGTCACAACAATCGCTACGATTTCCTTGCGCCGTGGCGCGCGCGGCGGTGGTGTCCACGGGCCCTCCTGCGCGTTGATAACCAGCATCTCTGTCACCGCCCAGGCAAGCAAGCCGCCAAACAGGACAAAAGATGGTGTGTCGCCATTGACCAGCACATGCGCAATCGCCCAGATCGAAAACCCTGTCAGCTGCGGGTGGCGTATCTTTGTTCCCAGCCAGACCTTGGCCCCTTTCGCGGCACTTGCCGCATAGAAATAGAAAGCCACGATCATCAGCAAGTTGTTGATCCCCACCAACATCGGGCTGCGGCCCCAGAAAAACGCGCCATCGGCAGCGCGGTAGCCCAGCACCATCAGCACAACGCTAAGAATCAAAAGCACAGCGATCAGACCATTACCACGATTGCCCAACCGCGCCCGCGCCTCGGGCGCAAGGCGTTTGAACAGATGTGCGCCCCACCAAAGGGTGACACCGATAATCAGCAAACTCATGGATTCTCCAATGCGGCGATGGCGTCAGCTTTCGCCAAGGTCGCGCGGGCAGTGACAATATGCAAGTTCTCCACGATGCGCCCATCCACGACGGCCACCCCCTGCCCTGCGGCCTCGGTCTCTTCGAAGGCAGCGATCTGGCGTTTTGCGAGGTCAATTTCCGCATCCGTCGGGGCAAAAGCGTCATTGGCGACAGCGACCTGCACCGGGTGGATCAGGGTTTTGCCGTCAAAGCCAAGGTCACGCCCTTCTGCGCATTCGGCGCGCAACCCGTCTTCATCCTTGAACGCATTATAGACACCATCCAGCGCAACAACCCCGGCGGCCCGCGCCGCCAGCAAGCAAAGCTGCAAGGAGGTCATCAACGCCGCACGGTTGCGCGAATTCAGATCTTTTGCCAGATCATTGGTCCCCAGCACGAAACCAGCGATCCGGGGATGGGCGGCAATGGCGGGTGCGTTCAGGATGCCTTGCGGCGTTTCCATCATCGCCCAGATCGGCAGGTGGGGGATCAGGGCCGCTAGCCTATCCACATCATCCGGGCTGTTGACCTTGGGCAGCAGGACCGCGTCGCAATCCATCGTGGAAACTGCGGCCGCATCCGCCCCACCCCATTCCGTATCAAGGCCATTGATGCGCACAATCCGCAAGCGCGACCCGTACCCACCTGTCGCCAAAGCCGCCTGCAAGGTTTCCCGGGCGCTGACCTTGGCATCAGCCGTCACTGCGTCTTCAAGATCGAACAGGATCACATCCACGGGCAGGCCGCGCGCCTTGTCCAGCGCACGCTCTTTCGAGCCGGGAATATAGAGGGCAGAACGGTAGGGGCGATGATCCATCTTAACCTCTTGGTAATATTGTTGCGTAGAGATGTTCAGAAATTTACGGTTAATTCAACTCAAATTTGCCGCGACGCAGCAAAAACCATCCGCCGTCACGGTGTGTTAACCAATTCGCCGCATATTGAAGGAAGAATTTCACGCACATTCCGACTGCGACAGATCATCAGCCGCGGTCCCCATCGCTTAAAGGTGACAAAAATGAAGCAGAAATTTTTTCTCATGTCCTTCGGGATCAGCGCCCTGATGCTTGCGGCCGGCCATGCCAATGCGCAGTCGCGCAATTGCGCGGAACATACCGCCGTGGTCGAACGGTTGGCCGCAAACTATGGGGAAAGCCGACAATCAATCGGGCTTGGCTCTGACAATTCAGTGGTTGAGGTATTCGCGTCTGCCGAAACGGGCAGCTGGACCATCACGGTCACCCGCCCAGGCGGGCCAACATGCCTTGTCGCGGCGGGTCAGTCGTTCCAACAGCTTGGTGAGGCGCTTCCCATGATGGATCAGGGAACCTGAAACAAGGCCGCAGCGCTGTATTGATTAGCGGCCCGTGCCTTGGTTCGGTGCGGGAAAATACTGCGTAATGCGGCAAGAATTGGCCTGCCGCAAAATATTGAAAACAGAATGAAACCTTTCGTCGGATCGGGTGTTCACTTCTCACAAGACGATTGCATCACGTTTGCTGTCGTCATCGAGAAATGTGAAAGGAAACACTATGAAATCCCTTCTGACAACAACCGCCCTGACTGTATTTGTTGGTACCGCTGCTTTTGCACAAAGCGTGTCCACCGACACGAATGCCGAAGCTGGCACCGATCTGTCCGCACAAGTGGGCAACCAGGCCATCACTGCTGAAGGCAATGCAACTGCGCAAGTTGATGCAGAAGCTGAAACCGACCTGATGGATCACGCAAATAACGCTGTGACCGAAACGGGTAACGCCCTTGAAGACGGCGCAGAAGCAACAGGCAATGCCCTTGCCGAAGCTGGCGAAGAAGTTGAACAAGGCGTCGAAGCAACCGGTAACGCAATCGCCGAAGCCGGTGCAGAAGTCGAAGCTGGTGCTGAGAACCTGTTCGCGGGCGCAAGCAGCCAGATCACAAGCCCCAAAATCGAATCTGGTGCATATGTATCTGCACACACCGAAACCATGACACTGGCCGACCTTGAAGGCACCGTTGTCTATGACATCAACGACGAAGAAATCGGCGAAATCAGCGAAGTGATGCTGAGCGCAAATGGCGCGGTCGACAAAGCCGTGATCGACGTAGGTGGCTTCATCGGTATTGGTGAGAAATCTGTGGCTGTTCCATTCAGCCAAATCGCCCTAATGACACCTGCTGTCGAAGCAGAAGCCAACGCTGGCGTTGAAGCAAATGCTGAAGTTGTCGCTTATGTCGACAGCACGCAGGAAGAACTGGAAGCACTGCCAGAAGTTGAATGATATCAACGGGCGCGATCACGTTTAGCATCGCGTGACAAAGACCCCTCGGCATCCGCCGGGGGGTTTTTTTATATTGCGATCCAGATCAGGCGCAGACCCGTTGCCAAAAGCAAGACATAGGTGAGTCCAAAAAACAGCCTTTCTGGCACCAGATGATGCGCGCGCACCCCGATCCATGCGCCCAGCAATGCAAATGGCGCAAGAAGCAGGCTGCCCGTCAGGCTCTCCCAGCTGAAAATGCCAAGGTATGCGTAGGGTATCGCTTTCATCCAGTTGATCGCCCAGAACGATACCACGGTCGTTGCCTGAAATGCTGTCTTGCTTAGCCCTTGGGACAGCAGAAAAACCGCCGTTGGCGGCCCGCCTGCATGGCTGACAAAGCTGGTAAATCCGCCCACAAGCCCCGCCACCCACGCGAATGGCCGCGAAAATGGCATGATGCGCACCTGCAGCCAGCCCATGCTGCGGCTGAACTGAAACGCCACGAACAGCAGACAGATCAAACCAATCAACAGTCTGAACAGATCCCCATCCACAACCGCATAAAGCCAGGCCGCAATGATACACCCCGGCACCGCGCCTTGCATGATTCCCTTGGCCGAAGGCCAGTGCCATTTGCCCCAATAGGGTTTCAATGTCACCGCATCCACCAGCATGAACAGGGGCAATACGATGCCCAGCGCCATGCCGGGCGGCACCACCAGCGCCAGAATCGCCCCCGCGACAAATGCCGCGCCAGAGCCGAATCCCCCCTTTGATATGCCCCCGAAAATAATTGCCGGGACACCCAGTGCAAAGAATTGCCAGTCAAATACGATCAAGAAAAACGCCTTTGTTCAGGATATTGTACTGCTGTCGTTAACCTTTAATCCATGCCTTTGCTATGGTTTCCGGATGATGCCGCAGCGCGGCACCCTTGCGCGCGGGTGCGCAAAGCCTTACCCAAAGCGCCAAATTCAATCCCATTGAAGGATCAAATCCCATGGCCAGACCCAAGATTGCTCTCATCGGCGCAGGACAGATCGGCGGCACGCTCGCGCATCTTGCTGCCGTCAAGGAACTCGGTGATGTCGTGATGTTCGACATCGCAGAGGGCACGCCGCAGGGCAAAGCGCTCGATATCGCAGAATCGGGTCCATCGGCGAAATTCGATGGCAGCTTCAAGGGCACCAATGATTATGCCGATATCGCAGGCGCCGATGTTTGCATCGTCACCGCCGGTGTACCCCGCAAACCGGGGATGAGCCGTGATGACCTGCTGGGCATCAACCTCAAGGTCATGAAATCTGTCGGTGAGGGCATCGCCGCCCACGCGCCGAACGCATTTGTGATCTGCATCACCAACCCGCTTGACGCGATGGTCTGGGCCCTGCGCGAATTCTCTGGTCTGCCGCATGAAAAAGTCTGTGGCATGGCCGGCGTTCTGGACAGCGCCCGCTTCCGCCATTTCCTGGCCGAAGAATTCAATGTCTCGATGCGCGATGTGTCTGCTTTTGTCTTGGGCGGCCACGGCGACACGATGGTCCCGCTGACCCGTTATTCCACAGTGGCTGGTATTCCCCTGCCCGATCTGGTCGCGATGGGTTGGACCACACAAGACAAGCTGGACGCCATCGTGCAGCGCACCCGTGATGGCGGTGCAGAAATCGTTGGCCTGCTGAAAACCGGGTCCGCGTTCTATGCGCCCGCTACCTCTGCCATCGAAATGGCTGAGGCGTATTTGAAAGACCAGAAACGTCTGCTGCCTTGCGCGGCCAATGTGGACGGCGCTTACGGTCTGAAAAACACCTATGTCGGTGTACCAACGATCATCGGTGCAGGCGGCATTGAGCGTGTTGTCGAAATCAAAATGAACAAAGACGAGCAGGCCATGTTCGACAAATCTGTTGATGCGGTCAAAGGTCTGGTTGACGCCTGCAAAGGTATCGACAACAGCCTTAGCTAAACCTCTGGCTATAATACGTATTTCAACGGGCGTCCCAAGCGGGGCGCCCGTTTTGCGTTCAGCACCGCGCAATTTCCTTCATTCTTTATCTTCACAAATGCCATTTTGTGAACTATGTTCAAGTTATTGCATTCATTGAGGTTCCACATGCCACACAATATCCGCCCGCTCCTATTGGCCAGCAGTTTTCTGATCTTAGCCCAGCCCGCCAGCGCCGAAGACTACAGCGCGCAGTTTGCCCAACAAGGCATCTCCGGCACGGTCGCAACACTTTCCGCGATTGAAAACCCAACGCCCTCTGACCGCTTCGCCCTTGGCGGTGCCTTATTCCTGCAAGGCATCGAAACCGCCTTTCAAGAGCGTTACCGCACCGGGCTGAACGATCTCGACATCGAAATCCCCGGCCTGCTCACTGCGATTGCAGCCAACCCGGCCCCTGACGCATTTACGCCAGATGTGATCATGTCGCTTTTCACCCGGATCGGCGCGGACATGGATCGCGCGCAGGCCGTGATGGCCCCGATCACGTCAGAGGACACCGTCGCGGTCACCATCGACCTCAACCAAATCTGGTTCGACATCAACGCCAGTGGCACGCGCGACGAAGGCGAAGACTTGTTGCCCATCATGGTCCCGCTTTTCGTCAGCCAGTGGGAGGTGGCGGACACGCTCGACAGTCTTAATGCGTCAGGCGGCGCACCGACGATCACCTTTGACACTGCCGATGTCGCTTGGTTGCAGGCCTACACCCATGTCTTTGCAGGCACCGCCGAAATGGTGATGGCCTTTGACCCGACCGATGTGATCGCAACGGTTCTGGCAAATGCGGCCACAATCGCGGAATTACGACAGGGCGCGGCCCCCATGTTGTTCTTTTCCCCAGAGGATGAGAAAATCGCCGATCTGATCACCATCATCGTCCGCGTATTGGAACAGCAGCCCGATCCCATCCACACACAAGCAGCGCTAGACGATTTTCGCGCTGCGATCAGCCATAATATCACCTTTTGGTACCGTGTAAGCGCCGAAACGGACAATGATCGCGAATTTATCCCCAATAAAAGCCAAGAAAGCGCGCTGGGCATGTTGTTTCCCCCAAACATTGATCAGGCATGGCAGGCCGTCCTGCAAGAGGTCGCAATGGTGCTGAACGGGGAACGTCTGATCCCGCACTGGCGGACGGGTGACAACGTTGGCGTCAATCTGAACGCATGGCTCCGCGACCCGGCACCGCTTGATATCATTGGCGTGATCAGCGGAACTAGCCTGGCCCCCTATTTGGAGCGCGGACAGCTTGCCGAAGATGACGCAATGACAGAGTTTGACCAGCTGACAGGTGGCAATTTTGCGCTTTTCGCCTTCACGCTTAATTAGAACGGCACGGGCAGCATTGCGCCGCCCTCCTACAGCCCCATCAAATCCAACCCCTTATGACGCAGCCAGTCATCCACATCGTCAGAGGTCAGGCTGACCCCAGTACCGGCTAGCGGATCAAAGGGCGGATCGAGCAGCAACCCAAGGGTGTCCAGCTGCTGTAAGGTGGCGTCATTCATCAGCTTCAGCCGATCATGCAACGCATAAGCCGCCGCGCGATCCTGCAAAACCGCCGTGATCTGCCGCTGCCTGTGCGGCGACGGTTCCATCCCGTTATGGTTCAGATACGCATCTGCCTTGCGCAGCAGTTTGTAGACCCAATGCAGCCGGGTCAGCCCGTCGAAATGCAACAGATCAAGCCCGCTCGCCCGTTCCATTTTCACGTCTCGGTCCGGCGCGGATTTCAGGTAGCGTGGGCGATGGATCGAAATCTCGAGCTCCTGTCCGGCGCGGGTAAAGCTTTTGCCAATGGCATGGCCGGTCAGCCCACGCAGGGACAGCGCGTAATCCGGCCCAAACAGCGCGCGCCCCTGCGCGACCGCGCCAGTGAACGGTCTGCGAAACGGGCCAGCCAGCGGCACATGCGCCTGCTCTGCCACAAAGACACGCTCTGCCACGGGGACAATGGCGCAGTCGGTCGTTGCATCAAACCGGGTCAGACAGTCGGCGACCGGCTGAGTCGCCCAGAGGTATTCATCCGCGTCCACATGCAGCAGCCAGTCGCTTTGCATGTTCCGATAGGCATCAGTGGCATTGCGTAGCTGACGAATCTGATGCTTTTCCGGGCGGCGCTTTCCCAGACGTGCCCAGTGATCCGCATCGCAACGGCAGACCGTGACCATGTCCGGCAACCCCGTTGCGGCCGGATCGTCCGGCTGATCAAAATACAGAAAAATCTCTGACGCGCCCAAGCGACGATACCAATCGACAAAGACCTGCACCAATGCAGGCGGCTCGTCCACTGTGGCGACAACCGCCCATGTTGGTCTGTTTTGTGTCATTGGGTTCTGCGTAACAGTCCTGCGAATCTTTGCAACGGCGCACCAATCGCGCCCCCTAAGCCGGTATTTGTGATCACAGTAGAAAATCGTGTGATCACAAATGTTCGATTATCAGGGCATCGCCAAGATTTGCGTTAGAATATCCCTAACCCCTGTGGTTTAACCATGCGAAATCGAAGCCATATTGGACCAGCCTCATGAATATTCACGAATACCAGGCCAAAGCTCTGCTGCGCAGCTATGGCGCCCCCGTCTCTGATGGCCGCCCCGTCATGCGCGCCGAAGAAGCCAAAGCCGCCGCAGGCGAACTCGACGGCCCGCTTTGGGTCGTCAAAGCGCAGATCCACGCAGGTGGGCGCGGCAAGGGTAAGTTCAAAGAAGGCGACGCTGGCGACGCCGGTGGTGTCCGCCTTGCGAAATCCGTGGAAGAAGCCGCGCAGGAAGCCAAGAAAATGCTGGGCCGCACGCTGGTCACGCATCAGACCGGCCCCGCAGGCAAGGTTGTGAACCGGATTTATATCGAAGACGGCTCTGGCATCGAAACCGAAATGTATCTGGCCCTGCTGGTGGATCGCCAGACCAGCCGAATCGGCTTTGTTGTTTCAACCGAAGGCGGGATGGACATTGAAGAAGTCGCCGCCAGCACACCTGAAAAGATCCTGAACTTCACCGTTGATCCGGCGACCGGCTATCAGGCGTTCCACGGCCGCCGCGTGGCATTTGCGCTGGGGCTGACCGGGCAGCAGATCAAGCAATGCGTCAAACTGATGGGCCAGCTTTACACCGCCTTTGTCGAAAAAGACATGGAAATGCTGGAAATCAACCCGCTGATCGTCACTGACAAGGGTGACCTGAAAGTGCTCGACGCCAAAGTGTCTTTCGACGGCAACGCTATCTATCGTCATGATGATATCGCAGCCCTGCGCGACGAAACCGAGGAAGACGCGAAAGAGCTTGCCGCATCGAAGTTCGACCTGAACTATATCGCGTTGGACGGTGAAATCGGCTGTATGGTGAACGGCGCAGGCCTTGCCATGGCGACGATGGACATCATCAAGCTTTATGGCGCGGAGCCTGCCAACTTCCTTGACGTGGGCGGCGGCGCGACCAAGGAAAAAGTGACCGAAGCATTCAAGATCATCACCTCTGATCCTAACGTCAAAGGCATTCTTGTGAACATCTTCGGCGGCATCATGCGCTGCGACGTCATCGCCGAAGGCGTGATCGCCGCGGTGAAAGAGGTCGGATTGCAAGTGCCGCTGGTGGTACGCCTTGAAGGGACCAACGTCGAAAAAGGCAAAGAGATCATCAACAACTCAGGCCTCGCCGTGATTGCGGCGGACGACCTGAAAGACGGCGCACAGAAAATCGTGAAGGCAGTGAAGGGGTGAACTCCCTCGGCAACACCATCAGGGCCAGCGTGATCTGCCTTGCCGGGTCGTTGCTGGCCTCGTGTGAAACTGCGCAAGCACCGTCCGGGCCACCCCCGGTCGATCTAAGCGGCGCGCAGCTTTCTTCACATGCGGCATCGCAAATCTTCCAGCGCGCCTGCATCGATCAAAGTCCGCGCTTCCAAAGCACGCGGGCGGCGGCAGTTTCAATGGGATTTATGTCAACCGATATCCCGGGACAGTATGTGGATAAGGAACAAAATGCTCTGATTGAAACGTCTTCCACAGAAACAGGATTTAGCCAGTGTCGCGTCGTGTTCTTAGCGACGGCGTCGGATGACGTGTACTTTGATGCGCTCTTGGAGCTTCCGAGAGTAGCAAGAAGTACCGTTGCACAACTACGACAAGGGCCTGCGTTTTTCGTGGATGGGAATGGGCAGAAATACGTTACATTTGCGGGTTTGGCTGAATTCAAGAACACGCGGCTACGCACCTACTCCATGGGTGTTGGATCATCGGCAGAGCAGTTCGATTGACTTATCAGGGCACGAAATCGCGCCGAATGCGTTCATGGTAGAGACCAATGAAAGGAACAGACCATGACCAATAATGAATTCGACCGCATCCTGCCCATTGCTGTGGGCGTCGGCCTTGTCGGCCTTGGCGCCGCATTACTGCGCACCAAGCCCGGTATGCTGGCCCTGCCTGACCCAGCGCCCATCGCCGATGACAGCCAGCCCAACATGCTGGTGTCATCTGCCCACAACCTGCGTGACGGCATCGCCCGCTTCACACCGGATAACTTTGCGACCTCGCTCTCAAGGTCGTTCATCATCACCGGCGCAGCTCTGGTCCTCGTCCGCTTGCTGGACGAAGTCACAGGGCGCTCCGCCCGTTAGAATAAAGACAAAGGACGCAATATGGCCATTCTCGTCAACGAAAACACCAAAGTCATCTGTCAAGGGCTGACCGGCTCTCAGGGGACCTTCCATACTGAACAGGCGATTGCCTATGGGACGAAAATGGTCGGCGGCGTGACCCCCGGCAAAGGCGGGCAGACCCATCTGGACCTGCCCGTCTTCAACTCTGTGCATGAAGCTAAACATGTGACCGAAGCCAACGCCTCGGTTATCTATGTGCCGCCACCCTTCGCCGCTGATTCAATCCTCGAAGCGATCGATGCAGAAATGGAACTGATCATCTGCATCACCGAAGGCATCCCTGTACTGGACATGATGAAAGTGAAAAAAGCACTGCAAGGCTCCACCTCGCGGCTTATCGGGCCAAACTGTCCCGGCGTCATCACCCCCGACGCCTGCAAGATCGGCATCATGCCGGGCCATATCCACAAACGCGGCTCGGTCGGTGTTGTGTCCCGCTCCGGCACGCTGACCTATGAAGCGGTGAAGCAGACATCTGACAGCGGGCTGGGCCAGTCGACCGCTGTTGGCATCGGCGGTGACCCGATCAAAGGGACAGAGCATATCGACGTGCTGGACATGTTCCTTGATGACGATGAAACCCAGTCGATCATCATGATCGGCGAAATCGGTGGCTCTGCCGAAGAAGAAGCCGCCGAATTCCTGACCGCCCAAAAGAAAAAGGGCCGCTGGAAACCCACAGCCGGTTTCATCGCCGGGCGCACCGCCCCTCCGGGCCGCCGCATGGGCCACGCCGGCGCGATTGTCGCCGGTGGCAAGGGCGACGCGGAAAGCAAGATCGAAGCGATGAAATCCGCCGGGATCGTGGTCGCCGACAGCCCCGCCACGCTGGGCGAAGCCGTGCTGAAGGCAATCGGGTAAACGAACACAGAGGTCCCGGATCAAGTCCGGGACTTCGCCAGTAATGCAACGCAGTCCCGGACTTGATCCGGGACCCCAAACAGGACCCTGCCATGGGACCCACCCAAGCCATCCGGACTTGCCTTGCCAAGTCATTCCAATTCAAAGGTCGTGCATCGCAGGCCGAATTCTGGTGGTTTGCCGGAGCGTTGGCGACGGTCGCCTTTGTGTTTCTCTGGCCTTTCGCAACCATTCTGTCGACGACGACAAACGACTATATCGTGTCGAAGACAAATGCGTTTACGGGCGAGACGAGCCAGCAATTCGAGCGCCACATTTCGTGGTATTTCTACAAGATCACTTGGACACCTATATCAATTGCGATCACCACCGCCTTTTACGGTCTGATAGCTGCTGCCACGGCGCGTCGCTTGCACGACGTCGGTTCATCGGCCTGGTTCGGGCTTTCCATGCTTCTGATTGGTCCAGCTTCAGCGCTATTAGCCATTCTGGTCACGTTTACAGTTTGGCAATTTGCACCATTTCTCGGCGTCCTAAGCGGTCTTCTTCTGGGCATCCTGTCTTGGCTCGCTTGGCTGATCTGCCCCTTAATTCTGCTCATCCTGCTCACGCGCCCTTCAGAAAAAGGGCAAACCGAATACGGTCCCAACCCTAACGAGGTCCCCCAATGACCGACCAATCCCCCAACGATGTCTTCCACGCCTCCTCATTCCTGCAGGGGCACAACGCGGAATATGTCGAACAGCTTTATGCGCGCTATGCCGACAACCCCCACGCGGTGGATGAAAGCTGGCAGGCGTTCTTCAAATCCCTCGGCGACGCGCCGCAGGATGCCAAGGCAGAGGCCGCAGGCCCATCATGGGGTCGCATGGACTGGCCCCCGCAGCCTGCTGATGACCTGACCGCAGCACTGGATGGTCAATGGCCGACAGAGCCAGAGGCCGCAGGCAAAAAGATTAAGGATAAAGCAGCCGCGAAAGGCGTCAGCCTTGATGAAAATCAGGTCCGCAATGCGGTGCTTGATAGTATCCGCGCGTTGATGATCATCCGCGCCTATCGGATCCGGGGCCATCTGATCGCCGATCTGGACCCGCTGAACATGCGGGAAAATACACCGCATCCGGAACTTGACCCGAAATCATACGGCTTCACCGCCGCTGACATGGACCGCCCGATCTTTATCGACAATGTGCTGGGTCTTGAGCTCGCCACGATGAACGAGATTCTGGCCATCGTGAAACGCACCTATTGCGGCACCTTTGCCCTGCAATACATGCATATTTCCGACCCGGAAGAGGCCGGTTGGCTGAAAGAACGGATTGAAGGCTACGGCAAGGAAATCGCCTTTACCAAAGAAGGGCGCAAGGCGATCCTGAACAGTCTGGTCGAGGCTGAAGGTTTCGAAAAATTCTTGCATGTCAAATACATGGGCACCAAGCGGTTTGGTCTTGATGGTGGCGAAAGCCTGATCCCTGCGATGGAGCAGATCATCAAACGCGGTGGCCAGTTGGGACTGGAAGATATCGTGATCGGTATGCCGCACCGTGGACGCCTGTCTGTGCTCGCCAACGTGATGGAAAAACCCTATCGGGCGATCTTCAACGAATTCCAGGGCGGCTCTTTCAAACCCGAAGACGTGGATGGCTCGGGCGACGTGAAATACCATCTGGGCGCGTCCTCTGACCGCAGCTTTGATGGCAACACCGTCCACCTGTCGCTGACCGCAAACCCCAGCCACCTAGAGGCTGTGAACCCAGTCGTGTTGGGCAAGGTCCGCGCCAAGCAGGATCAGTTGAACGACACCGATCGGACCAAGGTCATGGCGATCCTGCTGCACGGCGATGCGGCCTTTGCTGGGCAAGGTGTCGTCGCCGAAGGCTTCGGCCTGTCCGGCCTGCGCGGTCACCGCACCGGCGGGACGATGCATATCGTGGTCAACAACCAGATCGGGTTCACCACTGCCCCGCACTTCAGCCGGTCCAGCCCCTATCCCACAGATATCGCCCTGATGGTCGAAGCGCCGATTTTCCACGTCAATGGCGACGACCCCGAAGCGGTCGTTCACGCCGCCCGCGTCGCCACGGAATTCCGTCAGAAATTCCACAAGGATGTGGTGCTCGATATCATCTGCTACCGCCGGTTTGGTCACAACGAAGGCGATGAGCCGATGTTTACCAACCCGCTGATGTACAAGAAGATTAAGAAGCAAAAGACAACGCTGACGCTTTATACCGAACGACTGGTCAATGACGGGCTGATCCCCGAAGGCGAGATTGAGGATATGAAAGCCAGCTTTCAATCTCACCTGAACGAAGAGTTCGAGGCCGGCAAAACCTACAAACCGAACAAGGCCGACTGGCTGGACGGCAAGTGGTCGCATCTGGACCGGCAGGATGAGGATTATCAACGCGGCGTCACGGCCATCGACGAAGCCACTTTTGACGCTGTGGGCGAGGCCCTGTCAAAGGCTCCCGATGGCTTTCCGCTGCATAAAACCGTGGGCCGGTTGCTCGACGCCAAAACGAAAATGTTCGACACCGGCGAAGGCATTGACTGGGCGACAGGTGAGGCGCTCGCCTTTGGCTCGCTCCTGACCGAAGGCTATCGGGTCCGTCTGTCGGGCCAGGATTCCACCCGCGGCACATTCAGCCAGCGGCATTCGGGCCTGATCAATCAGGACACCGAAGAACGCTACTATCCGCTGAACCATGTGCGAGAAGGACAGGCCCATTATGAGGTCATCGACAGCATGCTGTCGGAATATGCGGTGCTGGGTTTCGAATATGGCTATTCGCTGGCTGAACCCAATGCGCTGACACTTTGGGAAGCGCAGTTTGGCGATTTCGCCAATGGCGCGCAGATCATGTTCGACCAGTTCATCAGCTCTGGCGAAAGCAAATGGCTGCGCATGTCCGGCCTCATCTGCCTGCTGCCCCACGGATATGAAGGGCAGGGGCCCGAACACTCCTCTGCCCGGCTGGAACGGTTCCTGACCATGTGCGGCGGCGACAACTGGATCGTGGCCAATTGCACGACACCGGCCAACTATTTCCACCTGTTGCGGCGGCAGTTGCACCGGACCTTCCGCAAACCGCTGATCCTGATGACGCCCAAATCGCTGCTGCGCCACAAGATGGCCGTGTCGAAAAAAGAGGAATTCACCAGCGGCTCGTCCTTCCACCGGGTCTTGTGGGATGATGCCGAACACGGCAATTCCGACACCAAACTGGCCCCGGATGACCAGATCAAACGTGTCGTCATGTGTTCAGGCAAGGTCTACTACGATCTGCTTGAAGAACGCGACAAGCGCGGCATCAATGATGTCTACATCCTGCGCTTCGAACAGTTCTACCCGTTCCCGGCGCAAGCGGCGGTCAACGAACTACAACGGTTCAGCAACGCCGATATGGTCTGGTGTCAGGAAGAGCCTAAAAATCAGGGCGCCTGGTCCTTTATGGAACCCAATCTTGAATGGGTCCTCACCCGGATCAAGGCCAAGCACACCCGCGCCATCTATGCCGGCCGCAGCGCCGCCGCCTCACCCGCGACCGGGCTGGCCAGCAAACATAAAGCAGAACAAGAGGCGCTCGTGAATGATGCGCTGACTATCGAAGGAACACAGCAATGAGCACCGAAGTCCGCGTCCCCACCCTCGGCGAATCCGTGACCGAGGCGACTGTCGCCACATGGTTCAAACAGCCCGGCGATGCGGTCGCCGTTGACGAAATGCTGTGCGAGCTTGAGACAGATAAAGTCACGGTCGAGGTTCCAAGCCCCATCGCAGGCACCCTATCCGAAATCGTGGCACCCGAGGGTGAAACCGTGGGCGTCGACGCGCTGCTGGCCCAAATCAGCGAGGGCAAAAGCGACGCCACCCCCGCCCCAGCCAAGGCTGAAACCGAAGCAAAGCCGGACGCCGACGTCACCCAGACAAATGCAGGCCCGGAAGATACCAAACCCCGCGATCCCGAAGATGCCCCTTCGGCCAAGAAACTGATGGCCGAAAACAACCTGTCCGATGTGCAGGGCAGCGGCAAGGATGGCCGGGTGATGAAAGAGGACGTGTTGAAAGCGCTCTCTGACACCTCCAGCGCTGCCGCCCCGGCCGCAGCCCCCCGCGCGCCGGTCGCCGCCGATCAGGCTGACCGCGAAGAGCGGGTCAAAATGACCCGCCTGCGCCAGACCATCGCCAAGCGTCTGAAAGAAAGCCAGAACACCGCCGCCATGCTGACCACCTACAATGAGGTCGACATGACAGAGGTCATGGCCCTGCGGAACGAATACAAAGATCTGTTCCTGAAGAAACACGGCGTGAAACTCGGCTTCATGTCCTTCTTCACCAAGGCCTGCGTGCACGCCCTGAACGAAGTGCCAGAGGTCAACGCCGAAATCGACGGCACCGATGTGGTCTACAAGAACTACGTCAACATGGGCATCGCCGCAGGCACGCCCACCGGCCTTGTGGTGCCGGTGATCAACGACGCCGACCAAATGTCATTTGCCGCCATCGAAAAAGCGATCGCTGAAAAAGGCGCGAAAGCCCGCGACGGCAAGCTGAGCATGGCCGAAATGCAGGGCGGTACCTTCACCATCTCTAACGGTGGGGTCTATGGCTCGCTCATGTCCTCGCCCATCCTGAACCCGCCGCAATCCGGCATCCTTGGCATGCACAAGATTCAGGACCGGCCGATGGCGATCAACGGCGAAGTCGTGATCCGCCCGATGATGTATCTGGCGCTCAGCTACGACCACCGGATCGTGGACGGCAAAGGTGCGGTGACATTCCTTGTACGCGTCAAAGAAGCGCTTGAGGACCCACGGCGGTTGTTGATGGATTTGTAACAGAGCATTTGGGTTTCTCAGCCGCCAAATAGTTGAGAAACCCATTTATCTTTAGCTTCCAAGCAAACGTCCACTAATTAGACTGAGTGTTCGGCCAAGATGGATCATGATGGTAACGAAATGCCTCGAATTGGGCTCAAGGAACTCATTGGTCAGGTTGTGTTACTTGTCATTTTTCTGAGCTTTCTTTTAACACCTTACATTTCATTCATTTCATCTACGGGAGGAGGATTTGGGTTTAAAACACAAGTCGCCACCGAAGTCGCCGCGATGATCATTGTTGGCGGGTTGACCACTTTACCGATACTCACGTTAATGTTTGCGTTGCATCTGAAAAAATTCCAACTCCTCAATACATATTTTGTAAGGGTCATATTCTTATTCATAGTATTGGCTCCTGTCATCTGGAATTCGTTGCTGAATTTGCCAATAAACCACATCTGGACGATAGCACTTGGCGGCAGCACCCTCTTAATCGTCTGCATCCACGAGACGCTCCAGCGGTTAATAACAACAAGATGATCCGCCTCCTCAAACCCCTCGCCCTCCTGCTCCTCCTCGGCTTCGGCACCGCTGCCTACACCCAAGTCATGCTGCGTGAGGGCTCTGGCACCCCGCCACCCATGGCGCCGGCGGACCAGCAAGCTGACGCAATCCATGTGGACAAAAGCGATAGGGTGCTGACACTGCTACGCGACGAAACCGCATTCAAACGCTACAGCATCGCCCTTGGCGGGGTCCCTGAAGGGCACAAAGCCCAAGAAGGTGACGAACGCACGCCCGAAGGCGCTTATGAAATCGACTGGTCAAACCAAAACTCCATCGCGCATCTCAGCCTGCATATCTCATACCCCAATGCAGCCGATACGGCGCAGGCCACAGCCCGTGGCGTGTCGCCCGGCGGGAACATCATGATCCACGGCACCCTGAACGGCTGGGGCTGGCTGGGCGGAATACAACACTATTGGGATTGGACAAATGGCTGCATCGCCGTCACCAATAAGGACATGCGCGAAATCTGGTCGCTGGTGCCGGTCGGCACGCCGATTACGATTGAAGGCTAGGCAGATGACCGCGCGCAACACCGTCCCGGACCTGATCCGGGACCTCGCACAGGACGCCGCAATATGATGACACCCGAACTCACCGTTCTCGCCCTCGCAGGCCTCCTGCAAGGCCTCCAGATTTGCCTGATGGCGGTGCCCGCCAATCTGGAACTGGGGCCGGGCAAGACCATGTCACCCCGCGATGCCAGCCGGATGGCACAACCGATTGCCGAACAGGTCAGCGACAAAACCGGGCGCCTGATCCGCGCCATGAACAACCATTTCGAGGCGCTGATCCTGTTCACGATCGCGGTTTTGGTCGTCACGCTGGGCGACAAAGGCACCGGGCTAACCGCTGGCTGCGCCTGGGCCTATCTGATCGCGCGTATCGCCTATGTCCCCGCCTATTATTTTGGCCTCGCCCCTTGGCGCTCGCTGATCTGGTTTGTGGGGTTTCTCTCGACCATGCTGATGTTATTGTCAGCCCTGATATGACAAGCACCCAACCTGATGGGGTCCGACACAATTCCGACGCCTATCCGACACCTGTTTTTGAATGGAGACCCGAATGTCCAGCTATGATGTAATCGTTATCGGTGCCGGCCCCGGCGGCTATGTCTGCGCCATCCGCTGTGCCCAATTGGGCATGAAAGTGGCCTGTGTCGAAGGGCGCGAAACCCTTGGCGGGACTTGTCTGAACGTGGGGTGTATCCCCTCCAAGGCGATGCTGCATGCGACCCATATGCTACATGAAGCTGAACATAATTTCACCGACATGGGGCTAAAGGGCAAAGCCCCTTCGGTCGACTGGAAACAGATGCTGGCCTATAAGGAAAAGACGGTTGGCCAGAACACAGGCGGGATCGAATTCCTTTTCAAAAAGAACAAGATAGACTGGATCAAAGGCTGGGCTTCTATCCCAGAGGCAGGCAAGGTCAAAGTCGGCGATGAGGTGCACGAAGCCA
The DNA here is from genome assembly GCF_046640325.1 of Loktanella agnita. Classification (NCBI taxonomy): domain Bacteria; kingdom Pseudomonadati; phylum Pseudomonadota; class Alphaproteobacteria; order Rhodobacterales; family Roseobacteraceae; genus Loktanella; species Loktanella agnita. The sequence continues at coordinate 336,981 of NZ_JBJMBF010000001.1, forward strand.
AGCATATCGTAATCGCTTCAGGCTCCGCGCCCGCCTCTCTGCCCGGTGTTGAAGTGGATGAAAAGACGGTTGTCACCTCCACCGGCGCGCTGGAACTGAACAAAGTGCCTAAGAAACTGGTGGTTATCGGCGCAGGCGTGATCGGGCTGGAACTTGGATCGGTCTATGCCCGCCTCGGGGCAGAGGTGCAGGTGGTCGAATTCCTTGACCACATCACCCCCGGCATCGACAGCGAAGTCGCGCGCCAGTTTCAAAAGATGTTAACCAAGCAAGGGCTAAAGTTCACCCTGGGCGCGGCTGTGCAGGGCGTCAGCGTCAAAGGCGGCAAAGCCACCGTCAGCTACAAGCTGCGCAAGGATGACAGCGAACACGAAATAACAGCAGATACCGTTCTGGTCGCCACCGGGCGCAAACCCTTCACCGAAGGTCTGGGTCTTGCCGATCTTGGCGTTGAACTATCAGAGCGTGGCCAAATCAAGACCGATGGGCGCTATGCCACCAATGTCTCAGGCGTTTACGCCATTGGCGACGCCATCGATGGCCCGATGCTGGCCCATAAGGCCGAAGACGAAGGCATGGCCGTCGCCGAAGGCATCGCCGGACAGCATCCGCATGTGAACTATGGCGTGATCCCCGGCGTCATCTACACCCACCCCGAGGTCAGCAGCGTCGGCGAGACTGAGGACACCCTGAAAAAGGCAGGCCGCGCCTATAAGGTCGGCAAGTTTCCCTTCATGGGCAACGCGCGGGCCAAGGCGAATTTCGCGGGCGACGGTTTCGTGAAAATCCTCGTGGACAAGGAAACAGATCGGGTTCTGGGCGCGCATATTATCGGCCCGATGGCAGGCGACTTGATCCACGAAATCTGCGTCGCAATGGAATTTGGTGCAGCGGCAGAGGATATCGCCCGCACATGTCACGCCCATCCGACCTATTCCGAAGCCGTCCGCGAGGCCGCATTGGCCTGCGGTGACGGTGCGATCCACGCATAATGCGTATCACCTGGCGCGTCCCACGCGGCGCGTCAGGTCTTGTTTTCGACCTTTAAAGCGTTATGCGAAAAACCTGAATCAGCTAACGCTGCCTGAAATCATAGATTTCAACGCGTTAGCAGGTACGTTATGTCTCAGGTATTTCGTCAAACGCTATAGGCACGAATTTGCGCTGCGTCATATGACATAGCGTAAAAGCCAATGGTCAAAACACAACCCGAAATTGTTCAGACCTAAATTGCCGCAGACATGGTCCCAATCGACCATAAGTGCGCCACAATCATACCGTTCTTTTATCCGGTACAGACTGTAACTATCCGAGAATAAGATGAAAAAACTTGCTTTTGCTACGCTTCTTTTCATTGCGTATGCAATGCCAGCACAGGCATTCACCAGCAATAGCGGCTATTTTCAAAAGCTGGAGTTCGTCAGCGAAACGCTGATTCCCGGCCCCGGCCTTAGCTCACTGTCCCTGTGCTATGTCACGCGGGACCTGTTGATTATGGGGCATACGCTGACAAGCGACATACAGGGTTATGCCCTGTCATCTGACGGTTGTAATCAGCAGCTTGAACGGCATTTTTCACCAGAACAGATCGTGACAGCGCAATCCGACCGGATGAACCTTATCGACCCTGCGATCCCTCCAGTCGCGCGCAACAGCTTGGAACGTAACATCCGCAACTACGGCCTATGGCTGGGTGTCGCGCTTGCGCTGCTTGCGGTGATCCTGCGCCGGATTAAATCGCTCATGGGACTCGACCCGCGCGGCCCCCTGCGACGCAAAGCGGCGCAACGCATCCTGACAACCATGTGCCACGTGGCCAAATGCGACGGTCTCGTTGACGCACGCGAAATGAAGCTGATCGCCCGAACGGCCCGGCGTCTGACTGGCCGCGTTTACCCAACATCGGATGTGATCCGGCTTGCCGACCATCTTGAAATTGAACTGACACCGCATGATTTTATCGGGTTTGGCAAGGGCCTGCGGGATCGCGAGAAAGACACGATGATGCAGGCGGTTCTGTTTATCGCAATTGCCGATGGCAAAATGCTAAAATCAGAATATAACTTTGCAACCGAACTGGCCCATGGGCTTGGTATGCCGGGCGAAGATTTCCGGCGCGTCTTGAACGTGGCACTCGCCGATCTGGACACGCATATAGCCGCTTAACCCTTGAGCATCCGCAACCCCTGCGTTGCATCCATCCGCACTGCCAGACGCAGCCCCGGTTCATCCCCCGCCTTGAGAGAGCTCAGGATCAGCTTGTGGTGGTGGGGCGGCTCCTTGCGGTTCAGCCGCCCATAAAGCGCCCGCATCGTGGGCCCAAGTTGCAGCCAAACGGTTTCGGTAATCGCCAGCATCGCCGGTGCCTGCGCGCGCAAGTATAGCGTGCGGTGAAATTCCAGATTTAGGCGGATGTAGCCAGTGGCGTCATGTCGGGCAATCATCTGGCGCACACCATGGTTGATCCCCTCCAGCCGCTCGATCAGCGCGAAATGCGCGCGTGGCAATGCCCGCGACGCCAGCTCCGGCTCCAACAACGCCCGCAACGTAGCCAACTCCTCAATCCGTTCATTGGATAGCGCCGGGGTGGACACCCGACCAGAGGATGACAACGACAGCGCGCCCTCTGCCACAAGACGGCGCACCGCTTCGCGCGCCGGGGTCATAGAGACATCGTATTCCTTGCCGATCCCGCGCAGGGTCAGCGCCTCACCCGGGGGGATCTCGCCATGCATGATGCGGGTGCGCAGCGCGCGATAGACACGTTCATGCGCGGCGGTCGTGGGGTCAATGGGGCGGGGCTGTATCAACATATGTCAGTTGTGATGAGGATTAAGCGGCGGGTCAATTCTCGAACGTGATCCGATGCAACTGATCCCCTTCTGCGCGCAGCCAGCGGCGATGCTGATCATAGTCCGGACAAAGCCGCCCCACCAGTGCCCAGAAGGCGGGGCCGTGGTTCATCTCGACCAGATGCGCGACCTCATGCGCGGCGACATAATCCAGTACCGCGGACGGGGCCATGATCAGACGCCAAGAATACATGAGCGCCCCGGCACTGGAACACGACCCCCAGCGCGAGCGGGTGTCGCGCAGTGAAATCCTTGTATAGGGGCGGTTCACCTGCGCGGCATAGCGGTCAGACGCATCCGTCAGCACATCCCGCGCCAGCGCCTTCAGCGCCGCTGTCACCTGCGGCCCAACTGGCCGGCCCGCGACCACATGCACGGCATCCTGCGTGATTCGCACATAGCGGCCCGTTGCAGGTATAATCGGCAGCAGCGCGCCCCGGACAGGCACCCCCTGCCCCATTACAACGGTCTGCACGGGCCGCATCTGGTCCAAATGGCCACGCAACCAGGATTCCTTGGCTTGCAGAAAAGCAATCCCCTCACCTTCGCGCGCGCGCTTGGGCAAGGTCAGCGTCACACGCCCGTCCAGCCGGGACACCCGCAACGACAAGCGCTTGGCCCGCGCAGACCGACGCAATGTCACATCAATCGGGGGGTTGCCTTCAAGCCTGTGGCGGCCCATATCCAACTTTCATCTTTTACCGACGCCAAAGCCTTTGACACCTCACGTCGCTTATGGCAGTTGGCAGCGATCACCCGCAAGGGACTGACCAAGATTTTGAAGGGATAGCCTATGCCTAAGGAAGAGTGGGGCACCAAGCGCCTTTGCCCCGAAACCGGCAAACGCTTTTACGACCTGAACGCCAAACCTATCATCAGCCCTTACACCGGTAAGGAAGTTGCTGTCGACACATCGAAGACACGCACAATGGTCGCGGATGCTGAAGACGCGCAGACCAAAAAGATGAAGGAAACGACCGACGAGGACGAATTGGTTCTCGACGACGATGATGACGACGATGTCGATCTTGGCGATGACGTTCTGGAAGATGACGACGATGATGATACGGTTTCGCTCGACGAGCTGGCCGATGTCAGCACCGATGACGACGATTAAAACTATTTGGCCGGGTGCGATTTTCACTTGATCTCGCCCGGTCCGCTGCATAGACAGCACCTCGCAACAGGTTGTTGCATAAGGGGCCTTAGCTCAGTTGGGAGAGCGCTTGCATGGCATGCAAGAGGTCAGGGGTTCGACTCCCCTAGGCTCCACCATCTTTCAAAACTGCCAAGTTTATCAGTAACTTGCTGATTTTGAAGGGTCTTTTCCGGGAAGTGTTACACTGAGACGCTTAGAAAAGATGCCTGGACACACCCGCCTGTACCGTCGCGGAGCCGCCTACTACCACCGCGCAGCCGTCCCCACCGACATCAAAGATTCGTATGGAAAGCGCGAAGAGACCTTCTCGCTAATAATCAAGGACAGGGACGAAGCGCTGCGCCGTGTGCGGATGGATCAGCTCTTTGAGGCACACCGAAAGCAACTGAGGACCGGCGACATTCGGGCACCAGAACCAGAGCTCTCAGAGCTCACCCCGGCTCAGATCGAGACTGTGAAACAGGCCTATCTGCACCACCTGCTCGACGAGGACGAAGAGGTTCGCGAAGATGGCTTCTACGACCCGGAACACACCTCTGAGCCTCAAGCAGAGCTGCCTCAACCCACTTGGGAGGAACGTCGGGATGACAACGCGTTCTTCAACAAGGCCGCTCGCTATGACCTTGCGCGAGGCAAGCGTGATCACATCATTCGCGACGAGGCTGAGGAGGTCCTGACTTGGGACGGACTTGAGCTGCGGTTGGCCCAGGGCTCACCAAGCTGGCACAAGGTTATCCGTGCGCTGCAAGAAGCGCAGGTTCAGGCCTACGAAGGCATCGCCAAGAGAGACGCCGGAGACGTCGTGCCAACGCCGCCCTACCCGGTTGACCTCTCTGACAATTCAGCCACCGCAACCAGACAAGATAGTATCAGCAGCCATGTCAGGCTGCAAAACGCGGTGGACGCATGGACTGCTGAGAAGTCCCGCGCGTGGACCGACAAGGCGAGGAACGACTACCTTGCGTGGATGACTGCCTTTGCTGAGATCGCAGGCAACAAGCCGCTCCATAGATATAACAAGGACGATGCCCGCGCCCTCAAAGCGGTTCTCCTTAAGCTTCCCCCCAACTGGCGGAAAAAGCCCGGCTTGAAGAATCTATCGATCCAAGAGGCCGCTGCGCTTGCAGACCGTTCAGGTATGGCACCCATGAGTACGACGAACCTCAACAAGGCACTGACGCGCGTCGGGGCATTCTGGAGCTGGGCAGAAGCGCATTATGATGAGGTCAAGCCGTCGTTGTTCAAGGGGCTCTCAGTTCGCGCCACAGTGTCGGCACGAGACCAGCGGTCCCCGTTCAGCGTCGCTCACCGTAGCCGAACGCCGCGTTCGCGAAGCTCAGCCGGATAGAGTGCTGATAGACACAATGCCGGAAGGGCAGGACCTGATTGTTCCGTCGTTGACCGGAGGCATACTTACTGCCAACCGAGCGAGCAGTGTTATTCGTGGCGTAAAGGAGCGGCATAATGCCAAAGCAGAGAAGGATGACACGCTCATCCCGATCCGCCACGAACTTCGTCCCTACGATTTGCGGGGGACTGCTGTGACACAGCTGCTTCGTGCCGGTTGCTCTCTCAACCAAATTGCCGTGACCATGGGGTGGGGATTGCAGCATGCTGCATATGTCATCGAGAACTATGCAGCTCTGGTGCCGGAAGTATCTGACGAGGTGCTGGAAAAGCTCACTGTTTTTCGCTCCGAGGCACACAAGTAGAGGACGCTCTCAATTTTTCCGGTCGCTACCTATGACACCGCCATGGCAGGGGAGCGAACGTATAGCGGAGATTCAGAAATGTCGTGAAGGGTCTGATTACTGCGGCAATCAGGCCGGCAGGAAGGGTGCGAAAAAATATCGCTGATGGTGGTGGGCGCCAAGAAGGACTGTGAGGATTACTCCTTGCGGTCCTTTTTGCCGAGATACTGATGGTTTCTCTGCTCGACACATCAGCTGCTAAACCCATGCCGCTGTAAACCAGTGTGTAAACCGGCCAAATTCATGCCCTACCTGAAGGGTGAAATTACTACGAAATGTCCAGTAAAATAAGGTGGAGGCGAGTACCGGAATCGAACCGGTGTACACGGATTTGCAATCCGCTGCGTCACCACTCCGCCAACTCGCCGCCGTCTGTGCGCATATACTACGCGAAACCGGTCCGCAAGATGTGCTGAACTGCGATCAACCGTTGCCGTGCTGCCGCTTCTGTGGCATGAAATACCAAAGATACTGAACGAAAGAGTTTAGCCCGTGACTGACTATGCATCTCGTCGCACAATGATGGTCGATACACAGGTTCGCCCATCTGACGTAACCAGTTTCCCCATCATCGACGCCATGCTTTCTGTTCCGCGCGAACTTTTCGTGCCTGCCAACCTGCGTGAAGCGGCCTATATTGGCGAAAACCTGAACCTCGGCGGCGGTCGCGTCATGCTAGAACCGCGCACCTTGGGTAAAATGCTCACCGCGTTGGATATCGCACCGACGCATGTGGCGCTCGATCTGGGCTGCGGACTGGGATATTCGACAGCGATCCTTGCGCATCTTTGCGAATTTGTCGTCGGGATCGAGGATGATGAGGCGCGCGCCGAAGAGGCACAAAGCCTTTTGTCCAACCAGGGGATCGACAACGCCGCCGTCATGGCGGGCGCATTGACAGAAGGGGCGGAGAAATCCGGTCCTTATGATATCATCATTATCGAAGGCGGCGTGGAAGAGGTTCCCGCGTCCCTGACCGCTCAGTTGAAAGAAGGCGGCCGCATTGCCTGTATCTTTGCCGAAGGCGCCCTTGGCGTCGTCCGCGTCGGGCATAAGCTGGACGACAACATCAATTGGCGGTTCGCGTTCAATGCAAGCGCAGCTGTTTTGCCGGGATTCGAAAGGAAATCGGCATTTGCACTTTAACAATAAGCGCCCCGTCTGAAGCGGGGGCACATAACAAGTGAGAGGCAGATAAAGATGGAACGGAAAGGATTGGGGGCGATTATGCTCTCGCTCGCGTTGGCCGTGGCCCCTGCGGTCAAAGCAGATACGATCGCAGCGGCGCTGACGGACGCTTATAATAATTCAGGTTTGCTGGATCAGAACCGGGCGTTGCTTCGGGCTGCTGATGAAGATCTCGCGCAGGCCGTTGCGACCACACGCCCGATCATCAATTGGTCGATGGGTGCCACCAGCACCCGGTCGCGCACAACAAGCGACGCCTCAACCCTGCATCGCGCGACAGCCGGCATTTCGGGTTCTCTGCCTCTGTACACAGGCGGGTCGAATAGACTGGCCATTGAAGCGCAGAAGGAAACGATCCTTGGCACCCGTCAATCGCTGCGTGCGGTCGAGCAAGACGTGCTTTTCCGCGCGGTCCAAGCCTATATGAATGTGCGCCGTGACACCGAATTCCTGTCCCTACGTCAAAACAATGTGCGGGTAATTACGCAGGAATTCCGCGCGGCACAGGACCGGTTTGATGTGGGCGAAGTAACCCGCACCGATGTATCACTGGCAGAGGCACGGCTTGCCGCGGCCCGCAGCCTGCTGGCTGCCGCACAGGGCAACCTAGCACAATCAGTCGAGGAGTTCCGCACTGCAGTTGGCCGCATGCCCTCTGGGCTGGCCCCGGTCTCCCCCGCGCCAGCATCGCGCAGCGAAGCTGAGGCAAAAGCATTTGCGGTCCGTAATCACCCTGTGATCCTTGAAACACAGCACGCCGTGGCAGCAGCCGAGCTGACAATCCGCCGGGCAGAGGCTGCGCTTGGTCCATCGTTGTCGCTTGAAGGTTCCATTTCAACGTCGAATAGCTGGGGTGACACCGGCCCGGTTGATCTGAGCAGGGATTTCGATGACAGGACCCGGTCACAACAGGCCCAAATTGGCATTTCTGCTGGCGGCCCGATCTATAATGGGGGTCGTCTGTCCAGCCAGATCCGCCAGTTGATGTCTAACCGGGATGCGACCCGCGCCGGTCTTCATGTCGCTGCGCTGGGTATCGAACAGCAGGTGGGCAATGCCTATGCATCCCTTGTCGTTGCCCGTGCATCGCGCGTTGCCTCAAATCAGCAAATCCGCGCAGCGCAGGTTGCCTTTGACGGGGTTCGGGAAGAGGCCACGCTTGGCGCCCGCACCACGCTTGACGTGCTGAACGCTGAACAGGAATTGCTGGACGCCCGCGCCAACAGCATTTCGGCGCAAGCGGATGAGGTCATCGCATCTTACGCGCTTTTGGCGGCTGTCGGGTTATTGACCGTTGATCACCTGAACTTGCCAGTCCAGCAATACGATCCGTCCTCTTACTATAACCTGGCCAAGAATGCGCCTGTCGTGCACTCTTCACAGGGTCAGGCACTTGATCGTGTTCTCCGCGCAATCGGGCACGAATAGTGACAGGTTGTTGTTCCCACTCGGTTAATCAGATAACCTGAACCGGGTGGGCGCGCAGTCGGAAATACAATTATGTCCAACTCGGCAAGAACAGACGAAATAGATGAAGTATTGTCGTCGGTGAGGAAGCTCGTGGCAAACAAAGGCACAGAATCTTCGAAGACAAAATTGGCCAGTGAAAAGTTAGTTTTAACCCCTGAACAACGGGTCGCTCCGCAAGAGTCAGAGCCTGCTGCGCAAGAAATTGCCGATACAGAGACGGATGCCGTCCTTGTGCTCGAACCGGCAAAGCGTGCGGAGCCTGAAGTATCCCCCGTCCCTGAGGGCGCGTTGGATACATCGGCGATAGCAGACGATGCCGCGCCGCTCGTGCTCGCGCCTGCGACGGAACCCGTGACAGAAGAACCTGCTGCGGAACCTCTTTTGATTGAGGGCGGTGAAGAGCCAATCGCGCTCAAAGCACCGGCAGAACCTGCCTTGATCGAGGCACATGCAGTGCCTGAACCAGATGAAACGCAGACAGAGGCTGACGTGATCGCGGTTGCGCCCGATAGCATAGAGGACAGCAATGTTGCAGAAGGTGCCGCAGAGATCCCGGATGCGGTGATACCCTTCACACAAGCGGCCAACACGCAGCCCCCGGCTGAGACCATCACAGAAAACGCCGGCGAAACCTTAGACCCTGTCACAACGGACACAGCAAGGCCGACTGAAAGCGTAAGCGCTGCGATAACCGGTGCTGCATTGTCATCGACAGCAAACGTCAATGCCAAGGCACAGGAAACAGTCACGCCCGAGGACGCGAAGCCCGCCAGCGCTGCTGTCGATCCGATCCCGGCAGAGGTGTTCTTGTCAGATGACCCGCTGCCTGAGGATGATGAGCAAGACGCACCTATTCTTGCGCTTGATACGCCTGCGGACCCGCTCGCAGGGATCGACGAAGAAGCGCTGCGCGATTTGGTGACAGAGATCATCCGGGACGAGCTGAACGGTGAAATAGGTGAACGCATTACCCGCAGTGTCCGCAAACTGGTAAGGCGAGAGCTGACGCGCATGCTCGCCGACACTGACGAGGACTGAGCGTAAGTTACGCTCAGATATCGCCCGCCAATCCGAGCAGCATCTCGATATCCAGATGCTGCTCGAGATGATCCGCAAGCTGATCCAGCGTGGCCAAAACACCTGCCGCATGGTCGTGATGCGCCACTGGTTTACCCAGACGTTCAAAGAACGCTTGGCGGAACGCATCTTCTGCAAATAGCCCATGCAGGTAGCACCCCAGAACCTGACCATTCGCCGTCGCGGCCCCCTCACCCCGCCCATCCAGCGACAACCAAGCGCGCCCCGTGTCAGGGCCTGCCGTATCGCCGATATGAATCTCATAACCGCTCACATCTGCGCCGGTGGGCAGGTAGACCGCCCGTGAAAGGGCCAGCCGTTTTTGCGGCTTCATCACCGTACACACATCCAGCACGCCCAACCCGTCAACGCGTGATGGCGCACCTTCAATGCCCTCGGCATCAATGATCTCTTTACCCAGCATCTGATAGCCACCGCAAATGCCCAGCACATGCCCGCCCCGACGTATATGTGCCGCCAGATCAACATCCCATCCTTGCGCCCGAAAATGCGCCAGATCGGCAATCGTCGACTTAGAGCCGGGAACAATGATCAGGTCCGCATCGCCCGGCAGCGGCTGCCCGTCCGCGATCAGATCAACACTGACTCCCGGCGTGGCGGCGAGGGGATCAAGATCATCGAAATTCGCGATCCGATTCAAACGGGGTACAGCGATCCGGATATCACCACCCCGGCTGGCACGGATATCCATCACGTCTTCGGCTGGCAATCGCCACGCATCGGCGAACCACGGCACGATCCCCAAAGCGGCCCAATCGGTCCGCTCTTTGATAATCTCCATTCCCTCTGCGAACAGCGTCGGATCGCCGCGAAACTTGTTGATGGCAAACCCCCGGATCAACGCCCGGTCGTCCGGTGGCAGCACCGCATGAGTCCCGACGAGTTGCGCAATCACGCCGCCCCGGTCAATATCACCGACCAGTATCACAGGCACCTGCGCAGCGGCGGCAAAGCCCATGTTGGCAATATCACCCGCGCGCAGGTTCACCTCCGCCGGGCTGCCCGCGCCTTCGACGATCAGCAGATCACGGCCCGCCCCTAGCCGGTTAAAGCTTTCCAGCACACGCGGCAGCAACGCAGCTTTCTGGCGGCCGTAATCCCGCGCCTTCAGGGTGGCAAAGCGCTGACCTTGGACAATGACCTGCGCGCCGGTTTCAGACTCTGGCTTGAGCAGAACAGGATTCATATCCACCAGCGGCTCTAATCCGCAGGCCATCGCCTGAAGTGCCTGCGCGCGGCCGATTTCGCCACCGTCTGCCGTCACTGCCGCATTGTTGGACATGTTCTGCGGCTTAAATGGTGCCACCGACAGGCCACGACGCACGCAAGCACGCGCTATCCCCGCAACCAGCATGGACTTGCCGACGTTCGAGCCTGCGCCCTGTATCATAATCGCCTTGGTCATCGCATCTGAGTGGCCCAGCCATCCGCATGACGCAAGGGGCGACGCAGGCGCAAAAAGAAAAAACGCGGCCCCAAGAGGGACCGCGCATTTCAGTTGACGATTTAATCCAGTTCAGGCGGCGCGCGCTTCCTGTTCGGCAGCGTGGCGACGTTCGCTTTCTTCGCGCGACAGCGCGACAGATGTACGTACACCCTTACCGACAAATTCCATCAGCCCTTCAACGACACGTTCGTTGGGGTCAATACCAGCGCAGGAAAGCACTTCACGTCCGTCGCGAGAGCGCGCCCACCGAGCAATCTGCTCGGGGCCGTTACCGTATTTCTTATCGTCAGCAATCGCATCATCCAATGCCGCAAGAACCACCGCCGCAAACAGTTTGCGAGCGCGGTTCCCTTGTTCATTGTTGAACGCTGTACCGTCGACGAAATCTCTCATCATGTTTCCTTTGTTTTTGCTCTTGCAGTTCCGCGTCCGCGCCAATATGCCCATTTCGCTCCGATTCGGGGACCCTCATTTGGAATGGCTGCCATGCACAGGGCGCATGGCTAAACCCGCAAAAACGGCATATTTCGCAAGCTTGTCACAGGCTCGTCACCCAGATATAGCGGGGACAACGATGCTTTCAACCTTTCGACACAATTCTGACACGAAGTGACCCATGCCCAAAATAAACGGTAATGAAATCCGCCCCGGCAACGTCCTTGAACATGATGGTGGCCTTTGGGCCGCAGTCAAGGTCGACCATGTGAAACCCGGCAAAGGCGGTGCCTTTGCGCAGGTGGAACTGAAAAACCTGCGCGACGGGCGCAAACTGAACGAACGCTTCCGCTCTGCCGACAAGGTGGAACGGGTGCGCCTTGACCAGAAAGATCAGCAGTTCTTGTTCGAAGCCGACGACATGTTGACCTTCATGGACAGTGAAACCTACGATCAAATCGCCCTGCCCGCCGACATCCTTGGTGAGCGTCGCCCCTTCCTTCAGGACGGTATGGTCGTGAAGATCGAGTATTACGGCGAAGAAGCGCTCAACGTTAGCCTGCCGCAAAAGGTCGTCTGCAATGTGGTCGAGACAGAGCCGGTCGTCAAAGGCCAGACTGCCGCGAATAGCTTCAAGCCTGCGATCCTCGACAACGGCGTGCGCATTATGATCCCGCCTTTCGTCGCACAGTACGAAGACATCGTGGTGAACACTGAAACGTTCGAATATTCTGAACGCGCCTAAGGCTACGACGCTGAAAAAACAGGGCGCTGGCATGGATCATGCTGGCGCCCTTTGCATGTCAGATCACTCGCAGATCGCGCTAAGCCGCCTTGCCCTCGAATGCGGCAGCCATCAGGGCGCGCGTATATTCCGTCTGAGGCGCGTCAAAGATCGCAGCCGCATCACCCGCCTCCACCACGTCGCCCTGCTTCATCACCATGACTTTGTGTGACAAGGCGCGCACGACCTTCAGGTCATGGCTGATGAACAGATAGGCCAACCCATAGCGCTGCTGCAAATCGCGCAACAGCTGAACGATCTGCACCTGCACTGTCATATCAAGCGCCGATGTCGGCTCGTCCAATATCACTAGCTTGGGGCGCAGGATCATCGCCCGTGCAATCGCGATCCGCTGGCGCTGCCCCCCGGAAAATTCATGCGGATAGCGGTCCATCATGGCAGGTTCCAGACCCACCTCATGCATGATCTCAGCCACCATCTCGCGCCGGTTACGGCCCGGCTCCACCCCATGCACGCCCAGCCCCTCTGCGATGATCTCGGCCACGGTCATACGCGGGCTCAGACTGCCATAAGGGTCCTGAAAGACGATCTGCATATCGCTGCGCAGCGGGCGCATCTGACGCGGGTTCAGATACTGAATATCGGTACCCTGAAACGCAATCCGCCCTTTCGATCCGATGAGGCGCATCACTGCCAATGCAAGCGTCGTTTTCCCTGATCCGCTTTCGCCGACCACACCAAGCGTCTCGCCCGCGCGGACGGTCAGGGTCGCATCATTCACCGCTTTCACATGACCAACAGTCCGCTTCAGCAGCCCGCGATGGATCGGAAACCAGATTTTCGCGTGATCCGTCTCTAGTACAACAGGCGCCCCCGCCGGCACCGGCGCAGGCAGACCCGTGGACTCCGCAGCCAGCAGCATCTGCGTATATGGATGTTGAGGATTGGCAAAAAGGTCTGCAGTCAGACCTTCCTCCACGATTTCGCCGTCCTTCATCACGCAGACACGATCCGCGATCTTGCGCACGATGGTCAGATCATGGGTGATGAACAGCATCGACATGCCTTCATCGCGTTTCAGATCGGCCAGCAAATCCAGGATCTGCGCCTGAATCGTGACATCCAGCGCGGTCGTCGGCTCATCCGCGATCAATAGATCAGGCCCATTCGCCAGCGCCATGGCGATCATCACCCGCTGCCGTTGACCACCAGACAGTTGATGCGGGTACGACGTCAGACGGGTTTCCGCATCGCGAATGCCCACACGGTTCATCAGTTCAATGATCCGGTCGCGCACTGCGGGTCCACGCAGTCCCTGATGTAGTTCGATACTTTCGGCCAATTGCTTTTCGAGCGTGTGCAGCGGGTTGAGCGAGGTCATAGGTTCTTGAAAGATAAAGCTGATGTCATTGCCGCGCACCCGGCGCAACGCCGGTTCATCTGCACCGACCATCTCTTCACCGTTATAGGTGATGGACCCGGCCATAACGGCGCTGTCACCTAACAGCTGCACGGTGGACAGGGCCGTCACAGACTTACCCGACCCGCTTTCGCCGACCAGCGCAACAGTCTCCCCCTTATGCACCTGAAATGACACGCCACGCACCGCATGGGTGGTCGAGCCATCCTGCCGAAAGGCAACCCGCAGGTCGCGCACATCCAAAACCGGGCCACTTACCATTACTTTGTCCCCGTCTTTTCCAGCGTCACATCGGCTGCGAATACTGTGTCGTCGGCCTGAACCTTGCCATCCGCCACGAAGGTCTTGCGTGGATCGAACGCGTCGCGGACGCCCTCAAAGATAAAGACCAGCAGAGATAACATAATGGCAAAAGTAAAGAACGCCGTGAAACCAAGCCACGGCGCCTGCAAGTTCTGCTTCGCTTGCAATGTCAGCTCGCCCAGCGACGGGGCCGATGATGGCAGACCAAAGCCCAAAAAGTCGAGCGACGCCAGCGTTGCAATCGCCCCTGTCACCAGAAACGGAAGCATCGTGACCGTGGCCACCATCGCGTTTGGCAACATATGACGGAACATGATGGTGCGGTCGCGCACACCCAGCGCCTTTGCCGCACGGACATATTCAAGGTTGCGCGCGCGCAGGAACTCGGCCCGGACCACACCCACAAGCGCAGGCCAGCCAAACAACACCGTCAGGAACACAAGCAGCCAGAAACTGCGCCCCAATATGGCAAAGACGATGATGATCACATAGAGCGATGGAATCCCCGTCCAAATCTCGATGAAGCGTTGAAAGATCAGATCGGTCCAACCGCCGAAATACCCCTGCACTGCGCCTGCGACAATGCCGATAAGCGAGGACGCGACTGTCACGATCAGCGCGAACATGACGGACAGGCGGAAGCCATAAATCACCCGCGCGACCACATCGCGTTTCGTGTCATCGGTGCCCAACCAATTATCCGCGCTCGGCGGCGATGGGGCCACACCACGCACGTCGACGATTGTATTATAGGAATATGGGATTACCGGCCAGATCACCCAGCCAGGCTCAAAGCCTTCAATATCCAGCGTCTCTCCTGCGTCAACAGCAGCGATCAACGCGTCCGGCTCATCGAAACATTCGATCAGCCCGCCGGTGACGATCAGGCATTCGACCTCAACATCCTTATACCCCGCCTCTGTCGGGAAATCCCCGCCGAAATCCTGTTCGGAATAGAAGCTGAACACCGGCATCCGCAGCTCATCGCGATAGCTGACAAGGATCGGTTTATCGTTGGCAATGAACTCCGCCATCAATGACAGCCCAAACAGCACACCAAAGATGATCAGCGACCACACCGCGCGGCGGTTGCGTTTGAAATTGCGCCAGCGGCGCTGGTTCAGGGGGGACAGCAGCTTCATCCGCGGGCCTCGAAATCAATCCGCGGGTCAATCAGCACATAGGTCAAATCCGTCAAAATACCGACCACCAACCCAATGAGAGAGAACGCAAAGAGCGTGCCAAAGACCACCGGATAGTCGCGCGCCACAGCCGCTTCGAACCCCAAACGGCCCAAACCATCCAGCGAAAACAGCGTTTCAATGATCAGCGAGCCGCCAAAGAACACACCAATGAACAGCGCCGGAAAACCCGAAATCACAATCAGCATCGCGTTACGAAAGACATGACCATAAAGCACCTTGCGTTCAGACAGGCCCTTGGCCTTGGCGGTGATGACATATTGCTTTTTGATCTCGTCGAGAAAGCTATTCTTGGTCAGCAAGGTCAGGGTCGCAAAGGCCGATATGGTCGAGGCCAGCACCGGCAAAGTAATATGCCAGAAATAATCCAGCACCTTGCCGATCAGCGACAGATCCTCGAAATTGCCCGATGTCAGCCCGCGCAGCGGGAAGATACGCCAGTAAGAGCCGCCCGCGAACAGCACGATCAACAAAATCGCGAACAAAAACCCGGGGATCGCATAGCCCACAATAATCGCGCCGGATGTCCATGTGTCAAAGGGCGATCCATCCCTGATAGCCTTTTTGATGCCTAGCGGGATCGAGACCAGATAGGCGATCAAAGTGGACCACAGGCCCAGCGTGATCGAGACCGGCATCTTTTCCATGACCAGATCAAACACGCTGATCGACCGGAAATAGCTCTCTCCGAAATCAAAGCGCATATAGTTCCACATCATATTCAGGAACCGCTCAAGCGGGGGCTTGTCGAACCCAAACTCGCGCTCAAGTTCTTCAATAAATGCAGGTGGCAAACCGCGCCCACCGATGTAGTCACTGTCGCTGTCTGATCCGATAGACGCATCACCGCCACCGCCGGAAATGCTTTCGAACACATCACCGCCACCTTCAAGCTGGGCCAGTATCTGTTCAATCGGCCCGCCGGGCACAAATTGGATCAAAGCAAAGTTCAAGATCATGATCCCCAGCAAGGTAGGGATCACAAGCAACAAACGTCTGAGGATATATGCGCCCATTATCGCGACTTAATTGAATGCGCCAGCAGCACGCAGCACATCCGCCTTTTCCTGATTAAACCACCAGTAATCCAGATGCCCCAAGCCAAACTCCGGAAGGTTTTCTGGATACTCATACATATCGTAATAGGCCAGCCAGTTCTTGCCAAGATACCAAATCGGAACGATAAAATACTCGTGGCGCATAATACGGTCAGCAGCTCTCACCAGCGTTGCCATTTCGTCATATGTTTCCGCCTTTGGGATCAACTCACCCAGTGTATCAATCGCTTCTGAACAATAGGCCGCCGGATTGAACACATCGTCCTTGTCTTCACAGCCAAAACGCTGCGAGAATCCGGTGCCTTCCTGTAACCCGCTGCCATACGCGCCAACAATCATGTCATAATTTTTGGCCTGCCGCCGCGCCTGATACTGCGAAGGATCTACGCGATTATAGGTAACATTCACCCCTAACCGGCGCAGGTTTTCGATATAAGGGGTTATGACCCGGTCAAAGGATTGTCGGGTTTCCAAAAACTCAAGATCGAAACTCTCCCCAGCGTCATTACGCAAGATACCATCATCATCGGGGAGCCACCCCGCCTCTGCCATCAAGCCCAGCGCACGGCGCAAATTACCACGATCAAGCGGGCGCTCCCCGGAGCTATGCGGCAACAACGCCTCTTCAGTGAAGATTTCGTCTGAAATTGTGCCGCGCAGCGATTCCAGCACCTCCAACTCGGCCCCTTCAGGCAGGCCGACCGCTTTCAAGCGTTCATTTTCCCAAAAGCTCTCGCGCTGCTGAAACAAGCCGAATTGCAAGTTTTCGTTCGTCCACGTAAAATTATACATCAGGCCAATCGCCAGTCGCACGCGACGGTCCGCAAACTTTTCACGATTCATGTTAAACGCAAATCCCGTCGCGAACGGTAACGTACCATCGTCCAGCTCTTCCTTGACCACCCAATCTTTATCCAGTGCCGGAAAGTCGTAAGATGTCGCCCAGTTGATCGAGCTGGTTTCGCGGCGAAATGTGAATTCACCCGCTTTGAAGGCTTCGAAGGCTGCGGACGTATCCGCAAAATACTCGATGCGTATCCGGTCAAAGTTGCCACGCCCCACGTTGATCGGCAGATCGCGGCCCCAGTAATCAGGGTTGCGCTCGTAGATAATCGAACGACCAACATCGACGTCACTTGTCACGTATTCAGCCGTACCCGGTGAAACCTCGAGGCTGGACTCATCCAGTCTCGCGCCGGTTCTTTCGAACCATGCTTTGGACAAGACTGGGAAGCCCCCAATTTGGCCGATACGCCCACGCAGAGGGTAATCATCCGAGAATGTTACCTTCACCGCATTGTCGCCAACAATCTCCATATCTTCGATCAAGACTTTCAGACTCGCGGCCAATGACGGTGTGCCCTGTTCGACGAATAGCTCGATCGTATAAATCACATCCTCGGCAGTCATTGGTGTACCGTCCGAAAAAACGACATCGTCGCGCATGTGGAAAATAACCCAAGATTTGTCCTCAGGATATTCCAGCGAGGTGCACAGCAAACAATAAGATGAACCGACCTCATCGGATGTCGCTGTCAGAATCGTCTCCCAGATAGAACTGGACAGCGCACCTGGCGTACCGGACAGCGTCGCATAGGGATTCATGCTATCGAACGTACCGGTGGTGGAAATCGAAATTTCGCCCCCTACCGGGGCATCGGGATTGATATAATCCAGATGTTGAAAGTCGCTTGGATATTTCAGCTCACCATATTCATTGAACCCGTGACTCTGAATAATCGTCCCATGGCTTTCCGCCTGTAACTGACCTGCCGCAATCACGGCCCCCACGCCAATCACCGCCCCCAGCAACCAATGCTTCAACACATGCTGTCGTCGGTCTGCTGCCTTGGCAATAGCACGGGCTTGGGGATGATGGCGCATCATACTCTCCGGTTGGGGCGTCACAATATTACTTACGGGCAAGGCTACGGGACAGTCTGGCAAAGATTCAAGGCGAGAATGCGTGATCAGCAAGTGATGACGCAGCGAAGCATAAAAAAAAAGCCGCCCGAAAACGGACGGCCCTCAATATTCACATGAAGTCAAAGATCAATCGTCAAGGCTATCAAGATAGGCGATCAAGTTCGCGCGATCTTCGATCTTGCGCATCCCGTTGTATCCCATCGCGGTGCCCGGTGCGTAACCTTTGGGGTTTTCCAGAAAATGGTTCAGGTTGTCGGGCGTCCAAACATCGGCGACCGCGACCAGCGCACCGGAATAGCCAAACCCGTCAACAGCGGCGACATCGCGCCCCACCACACCATAAAGCGTCGGGCCAGTGCCATTTACGCCCGGCTCAAGCGCGTGGCAGGACCGGCAGCTGCGCCACAGCCCCTCACCATCCGCTGCGCTGGCAGAGGCCAGCACCACAGCAAAGTCGACTTCCTCAACAGCTTCATCGCTGCCGGTTTCTTCCTCGGCCTCAATGACGTAGGCCATCGCATGGTCATCACCATGGCCACCGCCAGAGTGATAGATGGTTTCAGCCACCCATCCCCCCAGCAAATACACCAGAAGTGTCCCGCAAAGAGCACCAACAGTCTTGGTCATCGTCATTGTGTCGAACATGTCGCGTTCCATTCCGTTCACAGTTTTGCGGGTATCTACCCGCTTCCACTCCCCTGTTGCAAGGTATACTGGCGCGACGAAACGCCCAATTTTATCGGTTCGCGGGGGGAAGGGACGTCCATGTCACAAAAAATCGCCTTTCAGGGGGAACTTGGGGCCTATGGGCACGAGGCTTGCGCCACCGCCCGCCCCGATCACACGCCCCTGCCCTGCGCGACCTTCGACGATGCCATCGTCGCCGTGCGTGACGGCGCAGCGGAACTCGGCATGATCGCTGTGGAAAACTCCACCTACGGCAGGGTCGCCGATGTGCATTCTCTCTTGCCGAGCAGCAAGTTGCATATCGTCGATGAAACCTTCGTCCGTGTGCATATCAATCTTCTGGCACCACGCGGGGCGCAGCTGGATCAGATCACCCAGGCCTTCGGGCATCCGGTGATTCTGCCGCAATGCGCCGGTTTCCTGCGCGAACATGGAATCAAGGGGCACACCAGTTCCGACAACGCCCGCGCCGCGCGCGAGGTCGCCAGCAGCGGCGATCCGACCGTTGCCGCGCTCGCCTCGGAATTGGCAGCAGACATCTACGGACTTGATATCGTAGCGAAACACATCGAAGACCACGCCCGGAACACGACACGTTTTCTGATTATGGCGCGCGAGCCTGATTACAGTCGGCGCGGCGATGTAGGCATGATGACCAGCTTCGTCTTTCGGGTGCGCAACATTCCTGCGGCGCTTTACAAGGCTATGGGCGGCTTTGCGACCAACGGGATCAATATGACCAAGCTGGAAAGCTACATGGTGGACGGCCATTTTACCGCCACGCAGTTCTACGCCGAAATCGAAGGACACCCCGACGATCACAACGTGCAGCGTGCGATGGAAGAACTTTCCTATTTCACCGATCACCTGCACGTCATGGGGGTCTACCCGGCGGCGCGGCGGCGGCACGAAGAATAGCCCAACAGGACAGACGACGCTGAAACGTGATGATTCTCGCCCTGCGGCAGCGCCCTGTGCGCCCCGCATCCAAGGCCGATGATCGTTGACTAAGCGCCAGAGGATTTACGGTAACCGTCTTCGATATCTTCAGCAAACTCCAACACCCGTGCCTTAAAGCGTTTGGTCAGTTTGCCTTTCACCAGCTTCATCGACTGCAACAAAAGACGGGCCGCCAGCGACTTTGCGCGCAGATCAAACGCCACCGAAAGCCTTGTGCGGCCGGGCGCCAACGCGACCAATTCGACCTGTGCCGTCACAATCATCCCGTCTGAAACTGTTTCCACACGATAGCTATTGGGCGGATCAAAATCAGTCACAGTCGCCACCATCCGCCGGTCGCGACCACGGAACTGAAATGCAATGTCCCAGGCCGACCCAACCTGAAGCGCACCATCATCCTGCCGTTTGACATCGGCCCCGTGACGTAACGCACGACGCTCGAAATTCGCAATATCGCTAGCGGCCTCAAAGACATAGGCAATAGGCGCTTCGATATCTTCGCGCGTGCTGAACTTCATTGGATCGGTCTCCTATACCGCATGATCAACGACCACATGTTAATCAAGCCTGTCGGCCAGCCAGTTTTCCAGCAAAAACCGAGCAATCGCGCCTTTTCGGGCCGGAAGAATGCGCGGATGTTGCCCGGCAAACGCCTGCGCCAACTCCTCACGGCTGACCCACATCGCCTCTTCGATCTCTACTGGATCAATCGTCAGCTCCGTATCCAGCGCTTGCCCGGCGCAGCCAAACATAAGTGATGCAGGAAACGGCCAAGGCTGGCTTGCAAGATAACCCACCGGACCGACCCGCACGCCAACCTCTTCAAACACCTCGCGGCGCACGGCGGCCTCTAGCGTCTCACCCGGTTCCACAAAGCCGGCCAGCAAGGAATACATTCCCTCTGGCCAACCCGGTGAACGTCCCAGTAAAACAGAATTTCCATGGGTGATTAGCATGATAACAACCGGATCTGTCCGTGGAAAATGATGCCCGCCGCAGGCCGCACAATCCCTCTGCCAGCCCGCCATCGCCATCGCGCTTTCTGCACCGCAACGCGCACAGAATCGGTGTGACACATGCCACCCAAGCACAGCTTTGGCCGTGGCCGCCAGTTCTGCATCCATCGGGGTCAGCCGGGTCATGATCGCGCGCAGCTCTGCAAATACTGCGCCTTCGGGCATCGCCGGGTGCTGTTGTTCTGACGGGTCCAGAAATGTATCAAGATGGGCCGTATCCAGATCGGGCGGCATCCAGCCCGAAATATCCGCCGCAAAAACCGGCTTCCCCTGATCGCGGCCCAGAAAAACAAGACCGTTTTCCACATCAGCCATCGCCGGATGATCCAACGGCAGCCGGACCAGCGCGTCCGCCTGCACCAACGCCTTGCCGCGCCACAAGAATATGGTACGCGCCTCAGGTTGCGCCTGCACGGCCACGATATCGCGTCGCAACTCAGCGGCACGATCCAACCCCACACCACCAAAGGTCACCGTCTCTGCAATCTTCATCGTGGCGAAAATACACGTCGTCCGAAAGAGTTCAATTCATTCTGTAGGATACAGGTGGCGTTAGGCAAGTTGCGCCCTATAGTTGAATCATGACTATAAGACGACCTGATCCCCGCTCGATCAACACGTGCCGGGATCTCCCCACGGCGCGACTCCGCGTGTTGGAGACAACCGATCTGCATATGCAGCTTCTGGACTACAATTATTTTACCGATCAGCATGACAGACACAGCGGTCTGATCCAGCTCGCAGACATAATCGACGCGCGCCGGAATGAAGCTGGCGTCACAACCCTGTTGTTCGACAATGGCGACTTTTTGCAAGGCAACCCGCTGGCTGATTTCGTCGCGAATGGTGCGTTTTGCGAAAATACGCATCCCATGATCGCAGCCTTCAACACGCTCAACTACGACGCTGTCACGCTGGGCAATCATGAATTCAACTATGGGCTGGATTTCTTGCGCGCAACGCTTGCAGGTGCGGCGTTCCCAGTGATTTGTTCCAATTTGCAGCACAAATCGCAACCGCCGCTGGCAGAACCCTTTATTATCCTTTATCGCACGATAGCCTGCGATGACGGAACGACGCGCGACCTCCGCGTCGGCGTCTGCGGGTTTGTTCCCCCGCAAATCACCGACTGGGATCACCAGCTTTTACAAGACGACATCGCAACCGATGACATCGTCGCAGCCGCAACGCAGGTTGTGCCCCGTATCAAAGCCGCCGGGGCAGATATCATTGTCGCGCTGTGTCATGCGGGGATCAGCCCGACAGAGCATCACAGCCGGATGGAAAATGCGGCCGTGCCGCTTGCCGCCGTGCCTGGTATCGACGTCATCCTCACCGGGCACACCCACGAAAAATTTCCCGATGAAACGCAGCAGCACACGGCTGCGATTGATCCGGCCAAAGGAACATTACATGGCAAGCCCGCCATCATGGCCGGGTGTTACGGCAAGCATCTTGGCGTGATTGACCTGCAATTGGGGTGGAACACGGATCACTGGACAATCCTTGACCACGCCTGCCATTTGACACCCGCAGCGGACACAGGCGAAAACCCCAGTGCGCTGCGCCAACAACTCACCGAACAGGTCATGGGCGCACATCAGGCCACCCTGCGACACATCCGGCAACCTATTGCCCGCACCGCCGTTCCCATCCACAGCTACTTTGCCGCCGTCATGCCAGACATGGCGCAGCAGATGCTGGCTGAGGCACAACAGAATTTCATCGCAAGCGCGCTGAGCGACACAGCATGGCGCGACCTTCCGGTCTTGTCGGCAACAGCCCCATTCCGGGCGGGCGGGCCGACCGGGGCCGATCAATATATCAATATTGCCCCCGGGCTGCTGACACTGCGCGACGCCGCCGCGATCTACCCGTTTCCCAACACGCTCTGCGCTGCGCGCCGCACCGGGGCGCAGATCCGGCGCTGGCTGGAACGGGCCGCCTCGCATTTCATGCAGATCACGCCGGGGCTCAGCAAGCAGCCCCTGATTGACCCGCACCATGCGCCCTATAATCTCGATACGCTGCATGGGCTCAGCTACGATTTCGACCTGACAGTGCCTGCCATGTACGACGCCGGGGGGGCACTGCGCTGCCCCACACATAAGCGTTTGCGCAACCTGCGCTTTCAGGGACAGCCCGTGCAGGATGAAGATATCTTCGTCATCGCCACCAACAGTTACCGGGTCAATGGCGGCGGCAGTTTTCAATCGGTCGGACAGGGGGATCTGCTGTTCACCTCCCGCGAGATGACACGCGATATCTTGATCCGTCATCTGCAATCCCGCGCAGAGATCAGCGGCAGTCCCACCAAGAACTGGGATTTCACCCCTATTCCCGACACCAGCGCGCAGCTCTTATCCGCGCCGAATGCACGCCACCACATGTCAGACAGGATGGACCACATGGGGCCGGGGCCGGACGGCTTTGATTGCTTCAGCTATCATTTCTGATGACTTGCACCGCGACGTGACCCACCTTATATAAGAGGTGAGAGGTTGGCGCGGGCGAGCGCCTCGCCAACCTGGTCAGGTCCGGAAGGAAGCAGCCATAACGAGCCCCGCTTGGGTCGTTGTCAGCCTCTCACCACCGCGAAATCGCAGCGCGATTTTGCGGATCGGGACAAAGCGAAACGGCAAAGCCGTTTGGCGGAGTCCCTCTGATTTATGGTCAACAGCCCAGCAAAAGGAGGGTATTCATGATTGTCGCCAACATCCTCCCGGTCCGGGTGCGCTGAGCCTATTTCCGTATCCTTGTCCGGTCTTCGCTGATGCACGCGCATCGGCTATTCCTTCTCCTTTGACGAGGACACTTCATTGACAGACCTTACCCGCGACGCCCTTGGCTGGTCGCCCTTTTACATGTCGCAGCTTGATATTGAAGAGCTGGACACCCTCACCCCTGCCCGTGTCAACGCGGTCCACCGCGACCGGGTGAACGCGCTCAGCGAAATCGGCCCGCTTGAGCTGACCCTTGATCCCGGCATCACCACCGCAGCTGTTGCCGTCGGCGACTGGGTGCTTGCCGCGCCCACGCAACACCGGCTGACCCGCGTGCTTGATCGCAAAACAGAACTCAGCCGGGGCACCGAATATCACACCGGCGAAAAGCAACTGATCGCCGCCAATCTTGATACGCTTTTTATCACCAGTTCCTGTAACGCAGATTTCAACCCGGCCCGGCTGGAACGCTATCTGGCCATGGCGCATGACGCGCTGATCACCCCCGTGATCCTGCTGACAAAAGCCGATCAATGTGACGATCCGGACCATTATGGCGATCAGGCGCGCAAGCTGGGCCGCGATCTAGAGGTGCACACGCTGAACGCCAAAGCTGATGATATCGGGGCGATGATCGCGCCTTGGTGCGGCAAAGGGCAAACTGTGGCCCTTGCGGGCACGTCAGGCGTGGGCAAAACAACCATCGCCAATGCGCTGACCGGCGGCGCAGCAGCCACGCAAGATATCCGCGAAGATGACGCGCGCGGGCGGCACACCACCACGGGCCGCTCGCTGCACCGGATTGCAATGGGCGGTTGGCTGATCGACACCCCCGGCATGCGCGGGCTTGGCGTGGCCGAGGTCAGCTATGGGATCGACGCCACCTTTCCCGAAATCTCTGAATTGGCGGCCCAGTGCAAATTCCGTGATTGCCAGCATGAAAGCGAACCGGGCTGCGCCGTGCGCTCAGCTATTGATGCAGGTGACGTGGATCCAGAGCGGCTGAAACGCTTTCAAAAGCTCAAACGCGAAAACATCCACGCGACCGAAACAATCGCGCAGGCGCGTGATCGTTATAAGAAACTCGGTAAGATGTACAAAAACGCGCAGGCCAAGAAAAAGCGCTAGCGCAAAGGGTGCGCGCCTGCGCGCACCCTATCCAAAACATATGTTCGCTCTGATTTCCATCGCAGGATTCATCTGTAAATCAGGCGGTGCGCGTCATTTTACAAAATTGTGAACCATAACAAATCACCTGATCAACGGACGACATGAGCGGGGCTTGCATGACAGGTGCGCCCGTGCCGCCCATCCCACCATCTGTTTCGGTCGGAGCATTGCAGGCCGCAACGGCCAACAGCAGCAAGACCAGTATCATCCGTCGCATCATTCTTCATCTTCCTTATAAAAATAGCCACCGGCACGAAAACGCATCGCCCCGGTGTCGCTCGCCTGCAGCTCAGCCGCCCGCGCGTTGATCTGTTCCAATAGTTGCATCTGGGCCGCGCGATATTCAGCCTCAAGAACGGCAACCGCATCAGGGGACAAGTGGTTATAATGCACCGCCCGCTCAAAGAACGGGGCTGTGTCCTGAACCATATTCGCCACCGATGCCGACAGAAAATCACCGCCATTACGGGCGAGATAATCCATCTGCGCCCCGGTTCCCGGCAATGGCTGATAGGACCGGGCGCGCAGTTCAACCTTCTCAGCATCCGTCACCGCAACCGTGCCAGCATCCATCAGCTGCGCGAGCATCGTGGCCGGGTGCACGTCACGCCGTATGCTCTGGGTGAGCGCATCGAATGCGGAGCGATCAAGAGGCGCGCCGCCCTGCGCGACCCATTGCCCCACCAGCCGGGACAAGTGGTTCACGCGCGGGGCGGGTATATCTGATGCGCTGCGCAAACGGGAAATGTCGCGCCGCTGCAGTCCCGTCATCACGCTAATGCGGCTATCCGTTTTCTTGCCTGTGATCTGATCAATGGCCGCACTAACAAACTGCGCTTTCACGCGCTCGACAAGCTCTGGGAAAAGAACGCCCCGGGCCACACAAAGCCGGACGATCGGTGCCAGCAAACTGTCAAGAACAAATCGCATATGTGGATATTGCACATTTTGTGTTGACAAGACAAGTGGCTTCAAAATATGTGCAATTTACACATTAATTGAGGTGCCACATGTTCAGACTTTCTATATCTCTCATTTTCCTCGGGCTTTCAGCCTGCGCACCCAGCACCCAGACAAGCTCTGGCAATGACTACATCAGCGCGACCAGCGCCAGCTTTATTGACGATGACATTGCCAAAGCCGCTGCCATCGAACCCAACCTGCGCTTCCCCGCCCGGATCGTCAATGGCGGGCTCACCTTGCCCCCACCGGAAGAAACAGCACTTTTCACCGGGATTGCAGAGCGTAACAGCCAATATGGCGAATTCGTCGCTGTCAGCCCGCTGGTCATGGCGATGGTGACCGATGTGGATGCAGGGATCAATCGGGGGCGGACGTCAAACAGCGCGCGCGCAGTCATCCATCAAATTCGGCTGGCCGCGGCCCGGCAACATCTTGATTATGTCATCGTCTACGAGGTCGGCGCGCGTAGCCGCACCCGCAACACGCCTTTCGCGCTGGCCGATGTGACGCTGCTTGGCGGGATGCTGTTGCCCACACGAAATATCGACGTGGCCGGGATCGGCGCTGCCGCCTTTATTGATGTGCGCAACGGCTACCCCTATAGCACGACCCAAGTCAGCGCGGATTTGTCAGGCTTTGCCCGCAGTTTTCAGGTGGGTCGGCGTAGCAACGTATTGCAGGCCCGCGCCACGCTGAAGGTTGCCGAAGCCCTTGTGCCGGATATCGAAAAGATGCTGGCAGAACTCGCGGCCCGCGCCAGATAGGGTGGGTCGAGACCCACCTTACGCACGACATCTGCCGCGTGCCCATGCCATCTGTGCGTGCGTTTCTACCGCACAGGGACGCAGCGCGCGCAGCCGTGTCAGCGCCGCATCCGGGTCCTCGCCCGCCGCGACCATCAGGCCCAAACAGACCATCCCCGACCGCCCACATCCGCCATGGCAATGCACCAAAACACGCTGCCCCTGCGCCAGTAGGGATAAGGCATGGTTGCGCAAAGCAGGCCAGTCGAAATCATCATCAGGCACGCTGAAGTCGGTGATCGGACAATGACGCCACGCGATGTCATGCGCCTGTAACGCCACTCCCAGCCCGCCCGCATCTTTGCGATCCATCTCTGCCTGCGCGGTCAGTGTGACTACAAGCGCGGGCGCCCATTCAAGCAGCTGCGCCAGATCACCTGCATAATCACCCGACCGACCCGGTATCGGGGCGATGGCCAGCACACCGCCGCCCACCGCCAAAGAATGGATTGCCCAGTCAGACACCCCCATGGGTCACCACCTGCCCCGGATAGGTTGCGGCCCAATCGGCGAGAAACTCCGACACCTCTGGCGCGCCCGCCAGATCAATGGCGCGTTTGGGCAACGCCACGCCATGTTCCAACGCCAGACGCAGACAGGCGATATGATCGCGCTCCGCTCGCGCCGGGCAATTTTCCGATCCATGGATAATCGTGCTCAAAAGCGTTCCGCCATAGGTGTTTACGTGGCTCAGGTCCGGTCCGAGGTTCAGGAAATACCCCATTATGTCCGGCAGCCCTTCCCAGCCGGCAGCTTGTATCGGCGGCAGCCCTGCGGCATCGGGTGCATCCCAATGGAACCCGGTGGCGACCAACGCCTCAATATGCGCACGACGTCCCTGCAGCGCCAGTATCTCGCGCAGGATATGCTGAAATACCGGCGGCACTTTGGCCATATCAATAAACCGCCCCTTCACCACATGGTCCTGCGCGCAATCCGCCAATATCTGCTCGACCTCCGTCAACGCTGGCGGTGGCCCCTGCGCCGCCAGCCGGTCGCGCAGCAAATCATTGCCATAGACACAGGCCGCCGCATAAGCGCTGGTCCCACACCAGTGGTGCGCCGGATCGGCCCCGGCAGTAATCAGCAGATCAATCATCTCTGCCCCGGCCTGCCGCCGGGCGGCGTGGAACAGCGCGGGCGGGACCGACGCATCGCCCGCGCCCTCACTCGGGTCTGCCCCGGCCTCCAGCAACATACGCACCGCCGCGACATCATGAAAATCCATCGCCCGCAGCAGCGCATTGGTACCTTTTGGGTCCGCCCCATGATCCAAAAGCAGCTTGAGCCCGTCGCGATGGCCCAGCTCGGTCGCGTGATAAAGGCTCTCGCCGTCATTTGGGTCTGCCCCATGCGCCAGCAACCAGCGGCCAAGGGGCATGTTGCCCGCATGGCCGATGGCGCCATACAGGGCTGAAAGTCGCTGGTCGCTGCCTGGAAACGGCGCGAAGCCATCATTTACATCCGCCCCATGCGCCAGCAGCAGATCGGCAATCGCAAGCATATCCGCCTCTTTGTGTGGCCAGACCTGCAACATGCGCGAAAAAGCAAGATGCACCATCGGCGTGCGGTGGCCCGCCATGCGCGTCGCCGCCGCCGGATCAACCGACAAAACGCGCTGCACCGCACCCAAGTCGTACAGCGCCACCTGCAAGCCAAAAAGACCATCAGCCAGATCAGGCGTATCCCAGATCAACTGCTGGACCACCTGCACCTGCCCATGGGCCAGTGCCAGCTTCAGCCGTTGCTGCCGCGCCGCGCGGTCCATGCCTTGGGTTTCCACAGCCAGCTTCATTTGCGGCCAGCTGGTAAAGTTGTTTTCGCGGGCGATCACATGCAGAAAATCCGCACGCTTCAGCGGGCCGATCTCGCGGGGGCGGACACTATCAAGCCGGGCAATCGCCGCCCGGTCGCCGGTTTCATAGGTTTTTTGAAGGGTTTTCGCCTGCCTGCGCAGGGCATCAAGGGTATCCATCATCGGCTTCCTCATGGAAAAAGCCCACCGGTCCGCTCTCCGGGGCATATGAGAAAGACCAGAAATAGGTCCGTCAGGATCGTCATTGGGTGCATCACGCTTTCCGCGAACCTGGGTGCCGCCCAACACGACAAGTTCTACGTTAATGGGGGCGCGGTTTTCGCGCAAGACAGAACCATGAGGCTTGCACGACCATTAGCTGCGCCTTCCGCACGAAAAGATGTGATAGGCACTGCACAGACCGTAATCCCGCTTTGTACCGCCGGTCACCCACGCGCAGAGCATTGGCACTGGCCTCGTCAGGTCTCTGCGCTAAAACAATAGTATGACCGACAATAACGAACTCGCCGAAACACGTACCGACTGGGCCGAGGATCGGACGATCCTTGCCAATGAACGCACTTTTGCGGGCTGGATGCGGACGGGCATGGCTTGTGTGGCGATTGCCATCGGGCTCAAGGCTGTCTTCGGCGATTTTGACCCCACATGGGGGGCAAAGGCTGTGGCAACCATCTTTCTGGTCGCGGCAATCGGTATCTTCTGGTCTGCACGGCAACGGGCCTGCGCCACGCTTAGCCGATTGAACCAGCGCGATGCCGAGGCGCAGACCAGCAATAATTTCACTATCATGGTCATTACCCTGACCACCGCGACCATTGCCGTGGGCGGGATCCTCTGGTGGCTGTGATCGCGGTGGACCTTGCTCTGGCCGGGCCTTAGGTTAACCGCAACACGAATCCGACAAGGCCACCATGACCGATCACCCCCGTTACCAAGTCCTCGCCCGGAAATACCGGCCTGAAACCTTTGCCGATCTGGTCGGGCAGCATGCGATGGTGCGCACGCTGAAAAACGCCTTTGCCGCCGATCGGATCGCGCAGGCCTTCATGATGACCGGCATCCGGGGGACCGGTAAAACCACTACGGCGCGGATCATCGCCAAGGGGATGAACTGCATCGGGCCTGACGGCAATGGCGGCCCAACAACCGAACCCTGCGGCGTCTGCGAACATTGCAAGGCGATCATGGAAGGTCGCCATGTGGATGTGATGGAAATGGACGCCGCCTCAAACACCGGCGTCGCCAATATCCGCGAAATTATTGATTCTGTGCATTACCGAGCCGCCTCTGCCCGCTACAAAGTCTATATCATCGACGAGGTGCACATGCTGTCCACCGGGGCGTTCAACGCCCTGCTGAAGACGCTGGAAGAACCGCCCGCCCACGTCAAATTCATCTTTGCCACCACCGAAATCCGCAAGGTTCCGGTGACCGTGCTGTCACGGTGCCAACGCTTTGATCTGCGCCGGATCGAACCTGAGGCGCAGATTGGATTGCTTCGCAAAATCGCTAATGCCGAAGGCGCAGACATCACGGATGAGGCGCTGGCGCTGATCACCCGCGCCGCCGAAGGGTCCGCACGCGATGCGCAATCCCTGCTTGATCAGGCCATCAGCCATGGGGCCGGCGAAACCACCGCCGATCAGGTCCGGGCCATGCTGGGCTTGGCCGACCGGGGGCGTGTGCTTGACCTCTTCGATATGATTTTGCGGGGGCAGGCCGCCGCTGCACTGACCGAGCTTTCCGCACAATACGCCGACGGGGCTGATCCGATGGCTGTCCTGCGCGATCTGGCCGAAGTCTGCCATTGGGTCAGCGTCGTGAAAATCACGCCCGAGGCTGCCGAGGACCCCACGATCAGCCCCGATGAACGCACGCGCGGGCAGTCGATGGCGACTGAACTGCCCATGCGGGTGCTGTCACGCATGTGGCAGATGCTGCTGAAAGCACTGGAAGAGGTCGCTCAAGCCCCAAACGCAATGATGGCCGCCGAAATGGCGGTGATCCGGCTGACCCATGTGGCCGACCTGCCCAGCCCGGACGAACTGGTGCGCAAGCTACAAGACTCCACACCACCGCCCACCGCACCCGCCGCCCCGCGCAACGGCGCGCCCGGCGGCGGTGTCAGCGCCATCTCCAACACGCCAACGCCCACCCATTCCAGCCCCGGCGGACCGGTCGCATCCGGGGCACAAACAGCGCAAGCGCTCGCGCCCGGTGCGCTCCAGCATTACGCCCGGTTCGAAGATGTCGTCGAACTGATCCGCGCGCACCGCGATGTGAAACTGCTGGTCGAGGTGGAAACAGGGCTGCGGCTGGTCAGCTACCAACCCGGCCGGATTGAGGTAAACCCGACCGATGACGCCGCACCCGATCTTGTCGGGCGGCTTGGGGCACGGTTACAGGGCTGGACCGGCAATCGCTGGGCGATCAGCGTGGCCGCCGGCGGCGAACCCACCATCGCCGAGGTGCGCGATGCCAAGGAAAACGCGATCCGATCCGAAGCCGAACAGCACCCGCTGGTACAAGCGGTGATCGCCGCCTTCCCAAAAGCACGCATCACCGACATCCGGACAGAGGCCGACAAGGCGCAAGACGCGCTCGAAGACGCCCTGCCCGAGGTCGACGAGGAATGGGATCCTTTCGACGAAGACTGACAGCCGACTTGCGGCATATCGGTCAAAGCCCTATCTCTGGGCCAACTTCACATGGGAGAAGCAGACATGCTCAAAGGGTTAGGCGGTCTTGGCGATATGGCCAAGATGATGAAACAAGCACAAGAAGTGCAGGGCAAAATGGCCCAAATGCAGGAAGAGCTGGAAACCATCATGGTCACCGGCGAAAGCGGTGCCGGGCTGGTCAAGGCGACGGCAACAGCCAAGGGCGAACTCAAAGGGCTGGATATCGACCCGTCGATCTTTAACGGTGATGACAAGGAAGTGGTCGAAGACCTGATCCTTGCCGCGATCAAAGACGCGCAGGCAAAAGCCACCGAACGCGCACAGTCCGAGATGGCCAAGCTGACCGAAGGTCTGGGCCTGCCGCCGGGCATGAACCTGCCCTTCTGAACGTCCCAGTGAAAGCACGACGTGACCAACGGCACCGATGATCTCGACAACCTGATTGCACTAATGGCAAAACTGCCCGGGCTGGGGCCGCGCTCTGCCCGCAGGGCCGTGCTGCATCTGATCAAAAAGCGCAGCCTCGTGCTGATCCCGTTGGCCGAAGCGCTGCACAGAGTCGGGTCAACCGTGCGCGAATGCCTCAACTGCGGCAATATTTGCACCAGTGACATCTGCGATATCTGCGTCTCCGAAAAACGGGCAACCGGACAGATTGCCGTGGTCGAAGACGTGGCCGATCTCTGGGCGATGGAACGCAGCGGCGTGTTCAAGGGGCGGTATCATGTACTGGGCGGGACGCTTTCAGCGCTTGACGCTGTCGGCCCCGACGAATTGCGCATCCCCAAGCTGATCGACCGGATCACCAATGAACAGGTGACCGAAGTGATCCTCGCGCTGGGGGCCACCATCGACGGGCAAACCACGGCGCATTACATCGCGGACCAGCTCCCCGGCGTGACCGTCACGTCACTGGCGCAAGGCGTGCCTGTCGGCGGCGAGCTTGATTATCTGGATGACGGCACAATTACCGCCGCCCTGAACGCGCGCAAGGCGCTCTAAAGCGTTTCGGTTTTAACCTGAGACATCACAGATCACCAATTGCGTTTGAGCCGCAGGCGAAAGGCAGCGATTGGTGATTCAGGTATAAATCGAAATGCTCTAAATCGACAAACCAACCACGGCACAAAC
Source organism: Loktanella agnita (assembly GCF_046640325.1). Classification (NCBI taxonomy): domain Bacteria; kingdom Pseudomonadati; phylum Pseudomonadota; class Alphaproteobacteria; order Rhodobacterales; family Roseobacteraceae; genus Loktanella; species Loktanella agnita. The sequence goes on from NZ_JBJMBF010000001.1 coordinate 368,985, forward strand.
AAAAACCCCGGCGCAAGGGCCGGGGTTGATATCACGGATGATCTGAGACCGGATCAGGTCTCGTCACTGTCATCATCACTGCCAGCATCAGGCAGGTTAAAGAAGCTATCCGCATCGCTCATGTCGCGATTATCCTCGTCTTCATCCTCTTCCTCGCCACGCGGATCAGACAGGCTGAAGGTTTCCAGCCCTTCGATGGCAGTCGGCATTTTCGGCTCTGGGGCCATGCCAAGGCTCTGCTCGGTGCTGACCAGCTTGCGGCGCTCGTCGTCGGACATCACCGTGCCCTCCTTGGCGCGTTTGGCATTTGCCTTTTGCACCGCTGCGTCCAGTTCAGACTGTTTACACAGGCCAAGGGCGACCGGATCAATCGGGTCGATGTTATTGATATTCCAGTGGGTCCGCTCGCGGATCGCCTGAATGGTCGGCTTTGTCGTACCGACAAGCTTGGACACCTGCGCGTCAGACAGTTCCGGGTGGAACTTCACCAGCCACAGGATAGAGGCTGGACGATCCTGACGTTTGGACAGCGGCGTATAGCGGGGACCACGGCGCTTTTCTTCACCAGCCGAAGCGGGGTTATACAGCAGTTTCAGCTTGTGCTGCGGGTTCTTCTCAGCCTTGTCAATCTCGTCCTGCGTCAGCTGTTTATTGGCAACCGGGTCAAAACCCTTGACCCCTGCGGCCACATCGCCATCGGCAATCCCCTGCACCTCAAGCTCGTGAAAACCGCAAAAATCAGCGATCTGCTTGAAGGTCAGCGTAGTGTTGTCGCACAGCCAGACGGCGGTCGCCTTGGCCATAATCGGTTTATCGGACATCTGGTCTCTCCTGAATTCTCACAAGTCTTTCCCGTGCCCTGGCAGGGGCTGACCGCTTTGGGCCGGGTTCGCATTGTCGGGGAACTTAAAGCCTATATAGTAGCGCAAACAGTAATTTGGAAGATCAAAATGTATCGGTATCTCGTGCTTTTGTTATGCGCCGCCCTGCCCGCCCGGGCCGAAGATGTAGCAGGTGATTTCGACTACTATGTGCTGTCGCTGTCATGGTCCGCCAATTGGTGCGCCCGCGAAGGCGACGCACGGCAGTCCCCACAATGCACCGAGGATAAAGAATTCGGCTGGATTTTACACGGGCTCTGGCCGCAGTATGAAAGGGGCTACCCGGAATATTGCATCAACACAGCCCGCCCGCCCAGCCGGTCACAGACAAGCGCAATGGCTGATATCATGGGCACATCCGGGCTGGCTTGGCATCAATGGCGCAAACACGGGGTCTGCACCGGGCTGACACCAGATGATTATTACGCACTCTCGCGCGAGGCTTTCGCGCGCGTGACGCGACCACAGGTTTTCCGGGATCTGACCCGTAAAATCACCCTGCCCGCCGCCGTGATCGAAGAGGCATTTGTCGCTGATAACCAAGGGTTACAGCCCGATCAGGTTACAATCACCTGCCAGCAAAACTATATCCAAGAAGCGCGGATCTGCCTGACCCGCGACCTTGAATTCCGCACCTGCGGGGTTGATGTGATCAGGGACTGCGCGCTGACAGACGCCCAGTTCGATCCGATGCGCTAAAGCACCAGTCATCTAACGCTATAGATAGATACAGTCAGCCAGCGGCGACCGGCTCTTGTTCTGCCGGAATACGCGTCCCATCTTTCATGATGATCTCACCGCGCATATCCTGACAGCGCGGCGTCCCGTCGCGGTTCAGGCGCGGCGACATATAGCCTTCCAGCCCATCATCAATATACCAATGCTGACAGCCATCCGGATCCACCCAGATATTGGCGGCCCCGTCACGCAAAGGCCCGCCATCAAGCCCGCCATCAGTAGTGCGTTCCTTGGACAGCGAGGATTCGCAAGCCGTCACGCCGAACGCGACAACGACCAAACCAATCCGCGCCATCATTGGTGCAAAATTCATATCTCGGATATCCATCTTTAACTTTCTCAATCACAGTCATGCCTAGCAGCATTTAGCACAGCATAGATTGAGAAACCGTACAGGTCCATGTGCCAGAAAGGTCAGTCACACGACAAATCGCAACCGGTCGCTATCAGCGCTAAATACACGACCGCAAAAACGCCTGTCATTCCGTTCACGCCAACACCGCGCGCGTCAGCGGGCTATCGGCATCGGCCAGCCCTGCGATCACGTTGAAATGGTGCTGATCCGGAACGACTTTCAAATCACACGCCCATGCCGCTGACAGGGCGCGGGCCTGCGCCAAAAAAGCAGGCCGCTCATCTGCGCCAACCCAGACTGTCACCGGCAGTTTCGGCGCAGGCAGGTGGACCGGACTTTCCGTCTGTGCCTCTGCATCATCAATCTTCAAATCGACATTCATCGACGTCTGCACCAACGGGGCAAGATCGGCCACAGGCGAAATCGGCACAACACGCGCCAGCCGCGCCTGCCACTGCGCGCCAAAGCGCGGGGCGGTCATGCGGGCCACCAGTTGCCCACCGGCGGAATGTCCGGTCAGCCGGATCGGACCCGGCACGCGCTGCGCCACCACACCAATCGCCGCCGCGATCTGATCACCGATTCGACTGATCCGCACATCCGGGCACAGATCATAAGACGGGATCGCCACCGCCCAGCCCCGTGCCAAGGGACCTGCGGCCAAATGCGACCAATAGGATTTGTCAAAACGCAGCCAGTATCCGCCATGCACAAAGACAACAACGCCCCGTGCCAGACGCGGCGGATGAAACAGATCAAACCGTTCGCGCGGGCCTTCACCATAAGGCAAATCACATTCGCAAAGCGACGTGCCACGAAATTCCGCAGCCAGCCGCGCCCAAGTGTCGGGATAATCGGCCGCGCCCGAAATATAGGCGCCATTGGCATAGTCGTCGTCTAAGTTCATTGTCCCCCCTTTACGAAAGACTAGCTGATAGCTCAGATAGCACCAGAAAAAAACGGGAGGCGACAATGCGCGACGAAACCACAAATCTCAAATCCATGCTCCAGCGCCCCGACCTCCTGTGCGACGCGGCCTTTCTGGGCGGCGCATGGGAACAGGCCGACAGCGGCAAGACCTTCGACGTGACCAATCCCGCCCATGGCGACGTGATCGCCACACTCCCCGATCTGAGCCGGGCCGAGGTCGCGCGCGCTATCAACGCTGCGCAAAAAGCGCAAAAGCCCTGGGCCGCCAAAACAGGCAAGGAACGGGCGCAAATCCTGCGCAAATGGTACGATCTGATGATGGCACATCAGGAAGACCTCGCCATCATCATGACCGCCGAACAAGGTAAACCACTGGCCGAGTCGCGCGGCGAAATTGCCTATGGTGCCTCTTACGTGGAATGGTTCGGGGAAGAGGCCAAGCGCATCTATGGCGAAACGATTCCCGGCCACCAAGCGGACAAGCGCCTTTCCGTCATCAAGCAGCCCATCGGTGTGGCCGCCGGGATCACACCGTGGAATTTCCCCAACGCTATGATCGCCCGCAAAGTCGCCCCGGCGCTGGCCGTCGGCTGCGCCTTTGTCGTGCGCCCGTCCGAACTAACACCGCTTTCCGCGCTCGCCATGGCGAAACTGGCGGAAGAGGCAGGCGTGCCAGCAGGGCTCTTTTCTGTCATCACTTCGACAGCCGCATCAGATGTGGGCAAGGAATTCTGCGAAAATCCCACCGTGCGCAAACTGACCTTCACCGGCTCCACTCAGGTCGGGCGCATCCTGCTGAAACAGGCCGCCGATCAGGTCATGAAATGCAGCATGGAACTGGGCGGCAACGCACCTTTCATCGTCTTTGACGATGCCGATCTGGACGCTGCGGTCGACGGGGCTATCACCTGTAAATTCCGCAACAACGGGCAAACCTGCGTCTGCGCCAACCGGATTTACGTGCAGGCCGGGGTCTATGACGCCTTTGCGGAAAAACTGAAAGTCGCGGTCGAAAAACTGACCGTCGGCGATGGGCTTAACGAAGGCACAACTCTCGGCCCGCTGATCGCACCCGCCGCCGTGGACAAGGTACAGGACCATCTGAATGACGCGCTGCAAAAGGGCGGTCAAATCCTGACCGGGGGAAAACCCCACGCGCTGGGCGGGCAGTTCTTTGAACCCACCGTCGTGACCCACGCCACCCAAGACATGAAGGTCAGCACCGAAGAAACCTTTGGTCCCTTCGCGCCGCTTTTCAAATTCGCAGACGAAGACGACGTGATCGCCAAGGCCAATGACACGATCTTTGGTCTGGCCAGCTATATCTACGCCAAGGATATCAGCCGGGTAACCAAAGTCGCAGAGGCGCTGGAATACGGGATCGTCGGCGTGAACACCGGGATCATCTCAACCGAGGTCGCGCCCTTTGGCGGGGTCAAGCAATCCGGCCTTGGCCGCGAAGGCTCTTCCCACGGGGTCGAGGATTATCTGGAACTGAAATACATCTGCATGAGCATCTGATATGCAAATCCGAAGTGCGACCCCCGCCGACGTCCCGCAAATGAGCGCGTTCCTCATGCGGCCCACCGAACTGGGAAAACGCACCCGCCCCAGCGGCGAAACCTTCGTGCTGGACTATTACATCAACGGGCCGGACAAGATCAGATGCACACTGGCCGAGGAGGATGGCGTGGTTCTTGGCTTCCAATCCATTGCCCGGGCGCCCGAAGGGAACGAATTCGGAGTCACCCCCGGCTGGGGGATTATCGGCACCCACGTGAACCCCGACGCGGCACGGCGCGGGGTGGGCCGAGCGCTGTTTCCGATCTCGCTGAAGGCGGCGCAGGATGCCGGGCTGACGGATATCGACGCCAGCATCGGGGCCGATAACCCCGAAGGGCTGGCCTATTACGAAGCGATGGGGTTCCGCACTTACCGCACACCTGCGGGCAAAATCTGCAAACGCTATCAGCTCTATAGCGTTTGACGAAATACCTGAAACATCACGTATCACTTAACGCGTTGAAATCTTTAATTTCAGGCAGCGTTAAGTGATACAGGTTTTTCGCATAACGCTTTAACCGAACGGCGGGGCCGTGGCAGGCTCCTGCATAACATCAGCAGCCTGCCACATGCATCACAAGGGTCCGCTATGCGGCCACATTCACCACAATCTTGCCGACGGCATGACCATCCGCAAGCTTGTCATAAGCCGCTGCCACATCCGCCATCGCAAATTCACTGTCGATCACCGGCTTCAACGTTCCATCCTCCAGCAACCCGGCCAAGGTGGTCAGCTGGGTCCCATTCGGCTCCATAAAGAACCAGTCGAATTTCACACCATAGTCCTTGGCCTGATCCTTTTCATCCTGCCCTTTGATCGACACCAGATGGCCACCCTTCTTCAAAATCTTGAAGGATTTCTCCAGCGTCTCACCGCCCAACATGTCAAAGACCATATCGTAGTCTGATAGGAGCTGTGCAAAATCCTGACTATGATAATCAATAACCTCATCCGCTCCCAAAGACCGCACCAGCTCAGCATTGCGCGGGCTGACAGTCGTGGCCACATAGGCCCCCAAATGTTTGGCGATCTGAATGGCCAAGGTGCCAACACCACCGGACCCGGCATGGATCAGTACCTTTTGACCGGGCTGCACCCCAGCCTTATCTACCAGCGCCTGCCATGCGGTCAGCCCCGCCAGCGGGATCGATGCGGTTTCTGCATGGGTTAGGTTTGCAGGATTCAGCGCCAATTCAGCAGCCTTTACACGGGCCACCTCGGCCAGCGCACCGGCATCCTCTTGGTTCGGGCGGGCAAAAACCCGATCACCGACCTTAAAGCCCGTCACATCCTTGCCCACGGCACGCACCACACCGCTGACATCATAAGCCATCACATGGGGAAATTGCAGCGGGATCATCTCTTTCAGATGCCCAGCGCGCAGAATATTGTCGATTGGGTTCAGGCTGGCGGCATGCACGTCAACCAACACTGAATCATCAGCAAGCGCCGGGGCGTCCACCTCCGATATCTCGACAGGTGCTTCGTAATCCTTGATCACAGCGGCTTTCATGGGGGTCTCCTTTAAACACATTATCCAAAGCCAGTGGCATCGCACCACCGGCGGTCTGGACAGCAGGTAGGGTCGAATACCCGCGCTGACACCCTCACACGGTACCATAATCGCAACCTTGTGATGCGCCCGGATCGTGCCCATGTTTTTGGCCAATATCCGGATGGCTGCGGGCCGCGCATCAAAACACCACATCACATGCTAAAAAAATCATCCCAGTGGCCAAGGATTGACGAACGGCCCCCGTCTCACCAAACGTGATGCGCATGATGACAAGCGACGAAGACCTGGCAGAGGCGGCAGCCGGTGGCGACGGGGCGGCCTTTGCCAGCCTGCTCGACCGGCACTATGACCGGCTCTTTGCCTTTTGCTTTCGGCTGACCGGGGCGCGGGCAGAAGCAGAGGATCTGACCCAGGATATCTGCGCTGCCCTGCCCGCCAAGCTGGGCAGTTATCAACGCCGGGCCAAGGTAACGACATGGCTCTACCGCGTCGCCGTGAATGCCGCCCATGACAGGCGACGCAAACGCGCCACATATACCCGTGCCACCGAAGGCTGGGGGGATTGGGAAAGCAACCGCACCGCCGCCGCCCGTGACACAAACGAACAAATTGATTGGCTGACCGCCGCCATGAACCAGTTGAACCCCGATCTGCGCGACACGCTCGCGCTTGTGCTTGACGATATGACCCACGCGCAAACGGCAGAGGTGTTGGGCGTCTCCGAAGGCACGATCAGCTGGCGCATATCCGAAGCAAAGAAAGCCTTGCGGGCGCTCAAGGAAAAGGAGGCCGCAGAATGACAGACGATCTCGACGACCTCAAAGCGATGATGACCAGCGCAACACCCCGGCCCGATGCGGCACGGCGGGTAGAAAATCTGGCTCTGGCACAGAAAAATTTCAACGATCTCCAAGGATCGCGCGAACCGACGCGTCCCACTCCTGCAAACGGGCCAAACGGCCTCTGGACAGGAGTATGGACAATGCTGAAGAAACTGACCCCCAAGGCGGCCCTGACAACGACCACAGCCGTGATCGCCGTGGGCTTTCTGGCAATGACACCGCAGATGCAGGATTTGCTGCGCCCGCCATCGCACGATGATCTGCAAAAGATCAGCGGCAGCCCGGTGCCGACGCGCGAGGCAGAAGACGATTTCTCGACCCTGCTGCGCAACCCCCATGTGCCCGCACAGGATGCAACGCCGCCCGCTCCGCAAATCAAGACAGGTGAGCCCGCCGCCGCACCGGAAATCGTCACCCGGCCCGAAACCCGGAGCATGGTCGCCCCCGAGCCGGTAGCGCCGGTGGAAAAGGAGCAATTGTCCGATAATCTCGCGCCGAGCCTTAGCGAAGAGAGTTCGGCCCCCACCGACGCGCTACGCAACGCCCAACCGGTTCCGCCCCTGCCGCCTGCCTCCCCCACACCGACTGCCCCTGCCGCACGCGAGGGGACGGTGATGCACGTCGCACCAAGCACACCCGACGCCTCTGCACAGTCTGGCGACTCCGAGGCCGCCCAAATCGCGCCCGACCAGCAGAGCAACGATCAGAGCTTTCGCTTGGACGCTGACAACAACGTCGAAATGAGCGAAAGCCTCTCCATTGGGCGGACCGCAAATTCAAATTCTGAAGCGGGTTGGGTTTCGTCGCAGGACGACATGGAAGACGCCCAAAGCCTCTCGCTAGACGGACTTGGGGCACCTTTGGACTTGTCCAATGGCGACTTATTCTCTGGAGACAGACGTTTTAACGCTGAATCCAATTGGTTAAGCGCTGGCGACATAGAAGCTGACGGTTTCTCGCAGCAGGCCCCGAGCGTCCGGCGCGCAGAGATCGCGGGTGATAGGGAAGAGGTACTCCGCGGAGAGCCGACTGTTTCCGCCGTTGAACAGCCGCTGCGCGCAGTGGCGCCGGAAGCGAACCCCGCCCCGACACCCAATACCGAAGCCTACCCCATCTCCGTGCCCAGAGATCTGAAAATCACGGCAGAGGAACCCGTCTCCACCTTCTCCATCGACGTGGATACGACCTCTTACGGGGTTGTCCGGTCCTCATTGACGCGCGGCCAACTGCCGCCGCGCCATGCCATCCGGATCGAGGAAATGATCAATTATTTCCCCTATGACTACCCCGCCCCAAACGCGGGCGAGGCACCGTTCCGGCCCACCATCAGCACGTTCCAGACGCCCTGGAACCCCGACACGCAGCTGGTCAATATCGCCCTGCAAGGTCAGATGCCTGCGGTAGAGGATCGCCCGCCGCTCAACCTGACCTTCCTGATCGACACGTCCGGCTCGATGAACCAGCCTGAGAAACTGCCGCTGCTGATCCAGAGTTTCCGGCTGATGCTGGGGGAACTGCGCCCGCAGGATCAGGTCGCCATCGTCACCTATGCGGGCAGCGCCGGGCTCGCGCTGGCACCCACACCGGCGGGCGAACGCGACACAATGCTGAACGCGCTCAATAACCTGCGTGCCGGTGGCGGCACCAATGGGCAGGGCGGGCTGCAACAGGCCTATGCCGTGGCCGCGGACATGGCCGAGGAGGGCGAGGTCAGCCGGATCATCCTCGCCACCGATGGTGATTTCAACATCGGGATCAGCAACCCCGACGCGCTCAAGGATTTCATCGGGGACCAGCGGGACAGCGGCACCTACCTCAGCGTGCTCGGCTTCGGACGGGGTAATCTGGACGATGCGACCATGCAGGCACTGGCGCAAAACGGAAACGGCACGGCGGCCTATATCGACACGCTTTCCGAGGCGCAGAAAGTGCTGGTCGACCAGCTCTCCGGCGCGCTCTTCCCCATCGCGGGGGATGTGAAAGTACAGGTCGAATTCAACCCGGCGCAAGTGGCCGAATACCGGCTGATCGGCTATGAAACGCAGGCCCTGAACCGGGAAGATTTCAACAATGACAAGGTCGACGCGGGTGAGCTGGGGGCCGGGCATGCGGTCACTGCACTTTACGAAATCACGCCGGTGGGCAGCCCCGCGCAACTGACCGACCCGCTGCGCTACCAGCCCAGCACGGTCGCCGAGAGCAGCCCTGAAATCGGCTATGTCAAGCTGCGCTACAAAGCACCGGGCGAAAGCAGCAGCCAGCTGATCGAAACATCCATCAGCCGGGACGACGTACCGGGCACAGAGGCAAATTTCGCCGCCGCCATCGCAGGCTTCGGGCAGCTTTTACGGAACGACAGCGATCTGGGCGACTGGGGCTATGACAGCGCCATCGCGCTGGCCAACGACAACCGAGGCGAAGACCCATTCGGCTACCGAAGCGAAGCCGTACAACTGATGCGACTGGCGCAAAACCTGTCACGGTAACGACAAAGCACAACGCAGTCCCGGGCAAACCCCGGGACCTCCGGCGACAAAAACGGCCCAAATGTATGTACCGGCTGCTGTTCGCAAATGACTTCTGGCATGTTTTCGGAAGTCGCTCATATGTATCTGGCCTGTTGATCGACACGCGGGTCGTGGCCTTGTTGGGGTTACACACGCGCCGTGATCTCATTAGCAGACAGGTCGAGTATGACCTGACCTGCTCCCCTTTGAGTCCGCTAATTAAGGTTAGCTCTGTTCAGGTTTTGGTTTTTCTTTGACCGATTAGCATATTCCGTTGGTGTCAGGCCAGCGAGGCTTGTGTGGGGTCTGTGGTTGTTGAAGTCGGCGCGCCAGGCGGCGATCAGATCGCGGGTGTGACGCATATTGTCGAACAGATGTTCATTCAGGCATTCATCTCTCATCCGGCCATTGAAGCTTTCGACGAAGCCATTCTGCATCGGTTTGCCCGGCGCGATGTAGTGCCAATCGACTTTTCGGCCTTCTTGCCACTTCAGGATCGCATTCGAAGTCAGTTCAGTCCCATTGTCGCTGACCACCATATGTGGATCCATGCACCTCAGCGATCCGGTCCAGCTCGCGGCCCACACGAGCGCCTGAGAGCGATGTATCAACTACAGCAGCAAGACATTCGCGGCTGAAGTCATCAATCACGTTGAGAATGCGGAACCTGCGGCCACACGACAGGCTGTCAGATACGAAGTCCAATGACCACCGTTGGTTTGGTCCCTGCGGGCTTGCCCCTTTCGGCAGATTGCGTTGCAATCGCCTGTCGGGCAGTGATCGGTGTTCGGGTACCCACTGTACGCTTGCGACCGCCACGTTTACGGACTGTTAACCCTTCTTCGCGGTAGATCCGATACAGCTTCTTCCAATTGACCTGCCGGCCCTCCCGTTTGAGCAGGATGTGCAACCGACGATAACCAAACCGCCGTCGCTCTGACGATAGTTCTTTCAGCCGCCCACGCAACTCGCTGTCTTCATGACGTTTCGGCGCACGCCGATAAACACGTGGATCGATCCCGGCTAAAGCACAGGCCCGCTTCTGATTATATCGTTTCTCTGTCATGGCCCAGTTCACAACATAGGGTTGCGGTCATGCGTCCATTGTCCTCGGACCAATGGCGGACAGCCGCCGTGCAGGGTGCGGTCTGGGGCTAGCACCAATATTCGAGAAACCGCTCCGCGACTCTCGACAACAGTTTTTAGCAGACCGGATTTACCAACACCGCTAGGCCCCGAAATCTCAACCACGCCGTCCTGCGTCTCTGCCGCCTGTGCTCTGCTACCCAACCTTCTGCCACTGAGGGCCAGAGTTTTTCGTCGTTTTGCTCTGCTACCCAACCTTCTGCCACTGAGGGCCAGAGTTTTTCGTCGTTTTGCTCTGCTACCCAACCTTCTGCCACTGAGGGCCAGAGTTTTTCGTCGTTTTGCTCTGCTACCCAACCTTCTGCCA